>DBRR01000024.1 GCA_002306055.1 Anaerolineaceae bacterium UBA1363 | reverse complement strand
CTTGTTTTTCAACACCCTCATATTGTCCTGATTGACAGTCTGCATGGGTTGTATCCCGAGATGACAGAAGACATCCCAAATGAGTGGAAGTTCAAGTTGTACATCGAGCCGTTACTGCAACTGAAAGACAGCCAGGGGCGCTACGCCCGCTGGACCGATGTGCGACTGATGCGCCGTATGCTGCGCGATGCGTCCCATCGGGCTTATGACCCCACCCAGACGCTGCTTCACTGGCACTATGTGCGCTCCAGTGAGATGCGGCATATCATTCCCTACATCAACACCACTGATACGATCGTTAATAGCGCCATGCCCTACGAGCTTCCGCTTTACAAGGCAAAACTGGGTGCTTCTTTTGCCCGTTGGGCGGAAGAATACAAGGACAATCCTTTGCGGCGGGATGCGTGGGAGCGTGCTGACAGGGTGAATGCGTTATTCCAGGAGATAGACGCGGTTGAAGATGACAGCATTGTGCCCGAAAATTCCGTGATCCGTGAGTTTATCGGTGGTGGAATTTACAAGTACTAGCCTGTTGCCGGAAAAATCACATTTTATCGACAGGTGCGATTGTTTACAGTCTTCAGGGCAGACACAGGGGTCTGCCCCTACGGAAGCCATCTATCGGTAAGTTGATAGGAGGGTGGGGTGGGAGTAAACCCCCACCGTACGGATGGGCTCGGGTGCCCGCGCAGCAAGGTGTTCGTCTGTCCACTTTGTTCAACCATAGGTACGCATATTAGGGTAGGGGCAGGGAGGTATTCGGTACCGGCAATCGTTCTCTGGTAGGGGCAGTGCTTCCGTGCCTGCCCAAAATAACCGTGGGTCTGCAGTAGGGCGGGGGCTTGCTCCCGCCGAGGCTTGCCAGTCCAATCAAACACCAGATGTAGGGGCAACCTCCATGGTTACCCGCTATACTAGCTGTCGCCGGAAAAATCGCATTTTATCGACAGGTGTGATTGTTTACAGTCTTCAGGGCAGACACAGGGGTCTGCCCCTACGGAAGCCACCGTTCCCCCAAACACCAGATGTAGGGGGAACCCCCTGTGGTTACCCGCTATACAGCAGGCACAACGTTTACAAGGGTGGTTCCAAAAATTATTCCTACGATCCGAGATGAGCTATTTGATAGATTAAAGTTCAAATAATCACCCTAAATAACTTGTTACCATCATTGTTTTGACTTCGCAGAAACCCCTACCAACAGGGACCTGAAAACTCTTCAACACCCGGTGGGATAGTGTCCACTGAGTAAAACCAACCGCAAGCATCATAGCAGGTCGCCCCAACGTAGCAGCCCTGACTATCCTTGCGATACTCAAATTCGCAGTTCAACCTGTCCCCTTCGAGGGGGCAGGTGTAATTTCGCCAGGTGACATCCGCCGGCGAAAACCAGGCTCGCGGCCAGATCAGCCGGGCAGTCAGCTCGAGCGTGGGTGTGACGGTTTCAGTGGGGGTTTGGCTTGGGGTGGGGGTTTTGGTCGGTGTTTCAGTCGGTGTAAGCGTAGGGATCTGCGTGGGGGTGTTGGTGGCAGTAGCAGTCGGTACTTCCGTTGAGGTGGGGGTGGCACTCGGTTCGGGGGTTGCCTTCGCGGCGCATCCAGCAAGGAACAACAAAACCAAAAAAACTGAAAGGATTTTCTTAATCATTAATAGCAAGGTCCGCTGAAGGTGTAGGGACCAACGCCGTTTCGAATCGTGTCAACACCATAGTACTTACCGCAAGCGTCAAAACAGGTCATTCCCACCAGGCATTGCCCACTGTAGTTGCGATATTCAATTTCGCAGGTTACGTTTGTCCCTCGCTCAGGGCACCACTCATCTCCACCCCACCAAACGTCCCATTGGGTAAAAGTAGCCCGCGGCCAGATCATGTAAGGGTTGGGCTGCCAGGTGGGGGTTTGGGTAGGCGTCGGCGTGGCGGTTTCGGTTGAGGTAGGCGTTATCGTAGGGGTCTGCGTGGGAGTTGGAGTTTCTGTCGGGGTCGGCGTGGGTGTGTCGGTGGGTGTGGGGGTGATGGTGGGGGTATCTGTCACGATGGCAGTCTCGGTTGCCGCGATGTCCACGCGCGAGCCGCAAGCCCCCGAAACCAGGGCAAACAAGATAGCCAGGATAATAATCTGCTTTTTCATAGATATCGATACTCAATCACACGGAGTCGTGAAACCCTGGAACTCATTATACACTTCGGGCAGATTATCCTTCGAGTAATACAGCCCGCAAGCATCGTAGCAAGTGTGAGCGTAATAGCAAATGCCGTCATAGAGGCGGTATTCTGACGTGCACTGGACGTTCTTACCGCGGTCAGGGCAGTCGTATTGGTGGTGATAGATGGTGTCGTCTACTAAATCGGCATCGTAACGGGCTTCAAAGACCTGCACTGTGCGCGCACTGTCGGTGAAAAAGCGAAAATCCATCATGGTTCGCCCTTCAATTATGCCGTCATAGATGCAGATCATCTGAATCGGGAATTTAGGGTCAGCCTGGCACTCAAGGTCAAATTCATCCGCGCTGGCAAACAGTTTATCTTCTATGCCTGCGTTGAGGAAGTAAAAGTAAGTTTTACCGTCCAGGTACCAGGTGCGAAATAAGCGGAAGAAGTCTCTGAAGCCCGCGAAAGGCAGCAAGGTCTCTGTGGGAGTCGGCGCAGTTGTTGGCGTTGAGGTCTGGCTGGGTTTCTCGGTCGGCTGCTCGGTTGCGGTAGCAGTCGGCAGGAGAGTCGCAGTGGGCGGCAAAGTCGGTTCAGGGGTTGGGCTAGCGGGTACATCCCCTTTACAGGCAGCCGAGGCTAGCAAGCAAATCAATGCGCACAACCCAAGAGACAATCTATGCTTTTTCATGATGGCTGGCTGTGCTAAGGGCACGGCAGTGTGTAGCCCTCAAAATGGCCATCATAAGGGATATTGTCAAAGGTGTACACAACCTCGCCATTTTCGCCATAGCATGTGATGGCTGAGTAACATTTTCCGTCATATAGCCGATATTCCTTCTCACAGTTATCATAATCCATATATCGCGTATCGAGATTGGTGGCGAAAATATTCTCATAGAAGGGATACTGCCATTCAGGGTCTGAATAGAACGTCACCTTGTAATCCGTTTTCCCTTTAAAAAGGGTGTCACTATAACAGCGGATATCCTGGGGATATTGTTCATCCGGCGGGCAAGTGAGAGTGTATAGATTCCCTTCCAAGTCGTCCACCGTGGCGTAGATGGTCTGATCCACCTGGGCATTCATGAAGTAGAAATAGGTTTTTTCGTCTGCGGTCCAGGCCTGGTAGAACTTGAAGCGATCGCCGAAGCCTGGGAAAGGCGTGACGGTGAAGGTGGGCGTCTGAGTCAGGGTGGGTAAAGAGGTCGCGGTTGCGGTCGAAGATGGCGTGAGCGTGACGGTAGGGACAAGTGTGTCAGTGGGCAGGGGTATCGTCGGAGAGGGCGCTGCGGTTGGGGCTTGCGCCGTCGGTTTGGCACAGGCGCTTACATTGAGGACCATGATAGCAACAAACAAGAATTGGTATTTTTTATGCATAACGTCTCCAGAAAGACGAGCCCAATTTTACCATCGCCTGGCGAACCTGGTGAAATGAGCATGGATCTTGCGAAGTTAGTTGACGGAAACCCCGACCCTCCTTACAATTAAGCACAGAAACAAAGAAAGGATGACCCCTATGAAAGTACTCACCCACAAGCAGGAGCTTTGTACTGGCTGCCTGGAGTGTGAATTGGCTTGCTCACGGGCTTACTTTAAAACCGATGATCGCAACTACTCAGCTATTCGCATCATTGAGAACAACAAGACTTACCATGCAAATATGTGCACTCAGTGCGGCGAATGCATCAACATGTGCACCGCCAACGCCATTTATCGCGACCGCAATGGTGTCGTGCGCATCGACAAAAAGAAGTGTGTCGGCTGCCTGGGTTGCGTTGGCTTCTGTACGGAGCTGGTTATGTTCTACGCGGATGACCTTGAGGTACCCTTTAAGTGCATCGCCTGTGACATTTGCTCAAAAGCGTGCCCTGAAGGCGCACTTGAAATTCTGGTTAGCCGGGTAAAGGAGAATTAATGGGAACCATCATCAAAGACTACAGCTATACTCCAGCGAAAATTAAACGCGGATACTCGGGTAAATCGCTCTACATTAACCTTTCTGATCTGCGAATCGAGCAAAAAGAGATCACCGAGTTCATGAAAGAGAAGTTTACCGGCGGCAAAGGGTTTGACCTGTGGTACCTGTGGCATGCGGTTACCCCGGAAACCCGCTGGGACTCGCCCGAGAACGAAATCGTGATGAGCGTCGGTCCACTGGGCGGGATCACCCAGTATGCCGGCACAGGAAAAACCCTGCTTTGCTCCATTTCACCCCTCACGGATATTCCCATCGACAGCAACGTCGGCGGATACTTTGGACCTTTGCTCAAATTCTCAGGCTGGGATGCTTTTGAACTGCAAGGTAAGTCCGAAAAGGAGATCCTGATATTCATTGATGGCAACAATGGGCGCATTCAGATCGAGGAAGCCGAAGAATATCCGGAAGACACGCATTTGCTGGCAGAAGAGCTCACCAAAAAGTATGCCGAGAATGAAGACGACATGGTCAACGTATCGGTGGTCTGCTCCGGCAGCGGTGCCAAACACAGCTATATGGGCATGCTCAACTTTTCCTTCTATGACCCCCGACGAAAAGTATGCCGCTTCAAACAGGCTGCCCGAGGCGGGCTGGGTACGATCCTGCACGACAAGAAGGTCAAAGCGCTGGTAGTGAAATACCGGGGTGTCAAACCCAACCTGAATGACGCTGCAGACATCTCCACCATCAACAAGGTAGGCGTGAAATATCATAAAGAAGTGCACGACCTGGATCATAAGCAGAACAAAATGCGCCAGATTGGCACGGCAAACACCATCATGATCATGAGCCAGTATGATCTTCTTCCAACGCGCAACTTCCAGACTGGCGGCGATCCGGAAGCGGTCAAAATTTCTCCGGAAGTGTTTATCAATGAATGGCTAACCCAGGGTCTGCATGACGGCTGTTGGTATGGCTGCACGATGTCTTGCGCCAAGTGCGCCGACCATTTTTTAATCACAACAGGACCTTATGCTGGTCAGCGTGTGACTGTGGACGGACCTGAATATGAGTGTGCCGCAGGGTTGGGTGCCAACCTGGGCGTGTTTGACCCCCAGGCGATCCTGGAAGAAAACTTCTACTGCGACACCTACGGTATTGACCTGATCTCCTTCGCCACTTGCACCGCCTTTATCATGGAGTGCTACCAACGCGGTCAGATCACCAGGGAGCAAATGGGTGGATTGGACCTGCGTTTTGGTAACAGCCAGGCGGTTCTTGAGTTGATGCACCAAATATCGCGCGGGGAAGGCTTTGGCAGGATTGCCGGTTTGGGCATCCGCAAGCTGAAAAAGATTTTTGTGGAGGAATTCGGCGCAGATCCAAAGTTGCTGCAGGACATTGGTATGGAAGTTAAGGGGCTGGAATATTCCGAATATGCCCACAAGGAAAGCCTTGCCCAGCAGGGCGGCTTCGCCATGGCGACCAAAGGTCCGCAACACGACGAAGCCTGGTTGATCTTCATGGATATGGTCAACAAGCAAATCCCAACCTTCGAGGATAAAGCGAACGCTTTGTATTACTTCCCCATGTTCCGCACCTGGTTTGGGCTGGTGGGGCTGTGTAAGCTGCCCTGGAACGACCTCGTCCCTGCAGACAACTACAAAACGGATTCCCCGGCAAAGGTCCCGGAGCATGTGCAAAATTATGTGGATATTTTCAACGCCGTGACTGGTAAGCATATCGATAAAGAAGAATTGATTTTGCAGTCAGAGCGGGTCTATCAGTTCCAGCGCGTGTTCAGCGTGCGCATGGGCAAAGGCGAGCGAAAGGACGATTATCCTCCCTATCGCTCCCTTGGTCCGGTTTCCCGCGAGGAGTACCTTTCACGCCAGGAGCTGTATGACAAGCAGCTGCGTGAACTCCAGAAACTCGATCCTGAAACGATGGACCTGGATGAGAAAATTGCTGCCACCCGCCGTTACCGCGAAGATCAGTATGAACAACTGATGGACGCGGTATACCGGCGCCGCGGCTGGACGGAAAACGGCATTCCAACGCCAGAGAGGCTGAAAGCAATTGGCATGGACCTGCCGGAACTATTGGAAGTAATCGAGCCTAAGCTGTGATCAAGGTCAATACCGAAGATTACCCATGGCATCCCGGCATGACCGTGAGAAACCTGCTGGATGAAAAACAGTTCACCTTCAGGCATATTATCGTGCGTGTTAATGGCGAGTTTGTGTCTGAGGAGGATTACGATAAATGGCTCATCCAGGATGGGGATGACGTTCTGGTGTTGCACCTTATGGCGGGAGGTTGAGCAAGGTGGAACGCTACCTCCGTAATCATGATGCCATCAGCGAGAGCGAACAGGCGATTCTCGCGACTAAGCGCGTGCTGGTGGTGGGTTGCGGAGGATTGGGCGGCATGGTGATTGAATGCCTCGCCCGAATCAGCGTGGGATATTTGCGCGTGGTGGATGGGGATGTTTTTGAGGAAAGTAACCTAAACCGCCAGTTACTGTCTTCAACCATGAACCTGGGCAGACCCAAGGTGCTGGCGGCTCAGCAACGTATCATGGCGGTTAACCCCCTGGTGGAAGTCGATGCGGTGCAGGCTGATCTTGCGGCTGAAAATGCCATGGAACTGCTCGCTGGGTGTGACGTGGCAGTGGATTGCCTGGACAATATTCCAGCGCGGTTGGTTTTACAGCAAGCTGCAAAAGTGGCTGGCGTTACTGTTGTGCACGGCGCTGTCGCCGGCTGGCTTGGGCGGATATGCGTGATCCAACCGGGTGAAGACCTGTTGAGCTTGCTCTATCCCAACCCAGAGGAAGCGCAAGGGGAAGAGCGGCAGAGGGGCACGCTCTCGTTCACAGCCGCGCTGACCGCTTCCTGGCAAGCGGCTGAAACAGTCAAATTACTGCTCGGGAAGCCCGGACTACAAGGCGAGATCCTCGAAGTGGACTTGCTGCAGGCGATCGTTAGAAAACTCAAAATCTCGTAGCTCAGTTCCCGTAGGGCAAGACGAAGTGCTGCGGGGTATGACTGTCTGCTTATCATCCTGTTACTAATTTAAAACAGTACCTGTAGGGCGAGCTTGGAAGCACTGCACATATCATCACGCAGAGACCTTTGTGTGCTTCCATTCCGTCATCACGCTATGGATGGTTCACACGGCGGATTGAGGGCACGATACGTCTTTCTGCAACATTATTCACGGTGCCCTCAAGCGCGCCCTACGATTAACTCAAGCCAAGATGAAGGGTAAGACAATCTGCTTTAAACGACGCGATTGTGCCGGGCTTACGAAGTACCCCGCCGGCAGAGCCAGGCGCGGGCAGCCCGAGCACAGTTTTTCGCCGCACGAGTCCATCATCATATGGAGACCTGCGGTCATCTCACGTGCGCGGTCCCACAGGGAGGCTTTGCACCGAGGACGCCGGCACGATCGGTTTCGTCATCGCGAGCGAAGCGCGGCGATCTGCTTTTATTTCGTCTAGACCTGTGATATTCAGACGTAGGGGCGAAGCATTTCAATGTAAATGCAATGCTATTTCCAAGCCACCCGTATAGAAATGCTGTTTAGACAAGTATGATTGTTTACACATTATCCGGGGTGATTATTTACAGNNCGAGATAGCCTGCTTGCTTGATGAAAGTGTAAACAATCACCCTAAACAACATGTAAACCATCATTGTCTTGACACGTGCGTCGCCCCTACCGGTGATCTCAACAATGATAATGAAGGATGAGGAGCTGCAGACTGCCACCCCCGACCGGCATTCACCCCATCGAGGATACAAGCTTTAAGATGAATTGCTAAATTCAGTTTGTTACAATGTACTTAGGAAACACAGGAGGCACAAAATGTCATTCAAACTTACTTATGGCACCATGTCAAATCCCCCGCAGGAGATGCATGATGCCTATGAGCTGGCTCTGGAAAAAGTAAGGCAACAACTTGGAAAAGAATATCCCATGATCATTAACGGTGAAAGACGTTTCGCCGAAGAAAAACACCAGGCTTATTCCCCCATAAACACCCGTCTGCACCTGGCTACCTTCCAAAAAGGAACCGCAAAGGACGGCGACGATGCAGTTGCTGCTGCGAAAGCTGCTTTCCCAAACTGGAAAGCCATGAACTGGGAAGAGCGAGTCTATCTGATGCGCAAATTTGCCGACCGTATCTCTGCTCGCATTTACGAAATCAGCGCCGTGGTAAGCCTGGAAGTTGGAAAAAATCGCATGGAAGCGCTTGGGGAGGTGGCGGAAACGGAAGACCTTATCCGCTGGGCTGCCGATATGATGGAACAAAATAACGGGTATCACAAACTGCTCAGTTCTGACCCGCTGGAAGGGCAGACCTCCACGAACGAATCCGTCCTCAAACCCTACGGTGTCTGGGGGGTAATCGTTCCCTTTAATTTCCCTGCTTCTCTTGCTGGTGGACCTGTTGGCAACGCCCTGGTTACTGGAAACACCGTGGTGCTGAAGCCTGCCACAGATTGCAGTTGGACCGCCTCTCTGCTGATGGAATGCGCCCAGGAAGCGGGCATCCCTGACGGCGTGCTCAACCTGGTGACCGGTCCCGGTTCCACACTTGGAAACGCTTTGACTGCCAATGAGGACGTAACCGGCTTGACCTTTACTGGTTCGTTGGAAGTAGGCATGGGCATCTACCGTCAGTTTGCCAATCGTAAGTATCCACACCCCGTAATCCTTGAAATGGGTGGCAAAAACCCTACCATTGTCTCGAAAAATGCGGATTTAGACCTGGCAGTCACCGGCATCGTGCGCTCAGTTTTTGGACTGCAGGGTCAGAAGTGTTCAGCCACTTCGCGCGTGTTTGTCGAAAAACCGGTCTATGAGGCGTTTGTGAGCAAACTGGTTGCTAATACTAACGCCATCAAGATAGGTGACCCGACTCTACGCGAAAATTGGTTCGGTCCGGTTATCAACCGCAAAGCATACGAGGATTATGACGGATATATCGCGGCACTGGTTGCTGCAGGCACTATCCTGACCGGCGGCAAAAAGCTGACTGAAGGCGAGCTTGCGAACGGTTACTACTGTGCCCCCACCGTTGCGGTTGACGTTCCGCTGGAGCACCGGCTGTGGAAGGAAGAAATGTTCCTGCCAATTGTCATGGTCGCTCCCGTAAATGACCTTAAGGAGGCTATGGAACTGGCAAATGATGTGGATTATGGGCTGACAGCTGGATTTGTGGGCGACCCAGTCGAAGCGGAGTGGTTCTTTGACCACATTGAAGCGGGTACCACGTACTCAAACCGTCCACAGGGCACCACGACCGGGGCATGGCCCGGCTTCCAACCTTTTGGCGGCTGGAAGGGCTCTGGCTCGACCGGCAAAAACAGCGGCGGTTACTATAGCCTGCCCCTCTACATGCACGAACAGGCGCAAAACAGGGTGAAACGGGCATAATCTGTGCATCCCCAGAGTAAAATGAACCAGGTCGGATTGTGAAGCCAGGCTCACTTAGGAGGAACGATCTTATGCTCAGATTACTCAGCCGTTTGTTGATGATTGCAGGAACAGTCAGCCTGCTGTGGCTGGCGTACGGCTTGATCAGCGGTGAGCCAATCCCCAATTACGTGATCATTGGGGTGTTGCTGTTTGTCCTGGGTGTGCTTTTTAAGGATCGTGGATCCGCCCTGCCAAAGCAGGGAATTAATCCGCCTCCCCAAAGTAAAAGCCGTGACAAGCATCAGTCCTGGATCTCAAGGGATGAGTAAGGATCGTTCAGAGAGGAACTGACATGACAGAAGACAGAAAAGTGAAGATTCTCAGTACGTTATCACTGACCGACTCGCAGGTGGAACGGATCAAGGCAGTCGATCATCGGATTGAACTCCACAGGTACGGGCGCAAAGATGCAACGCGTATTCCGGTGGAATTATGGCGGGATGTTGAGATCTTGCTGACCAGCGGCATGCCCTTACCCCCTGCCGACCAAACTCCAGCCTTGAAGTGGGTACAGTTTTCTTTCGCAGGAGTGGATAAAGCCTTCCAGCAGGAAGTCTTTCTTCGCGGTGGAATACAGCTCACCAGCGCCAGTGGAACAATGGTGAGCCAGATGGGCGAATATGTGATAATGGCTTTGCTGATGCTGGGGCATAAGGCTCCGGAGATGTTCCGTTTTCAGCAACAGAAAGTTTGGCATGAGCATCGCATAGAAAAACTGGAACCAATTGAACTGCGCGGTAGCACAGTGGGGATCGTGGGGTACGGTTCCATTGGGCGGGAGGTCGCGCGGCTGTTGTATTCCTATGGAGCCAAGGTGCTGGCGACAAAACGCGACGTCATGCATCCCGAGGATGATGGGTATGTTCCGGAAGGATTGGGAGACCCACAGGGGAATTACTTCCACCGTCTTTATCCAAACGAAGCCCTGAACGTCATGCTGAAGGAATGCGACTTTGTGGTGATTTCGCCGCCGTTGACTGCCGAAACCAACCACATGATCTCGACTGAGCAGTTTGCAGCGATGAAACCCGGCGCGTTCTTGGTGAATGTCTCTCGCGGACAGGTGGTGGACACGAACGCCTTGATTGAGGCTGCCAGATCAGGCAGGCTGGGCGGCGCAGTGCTGGATGTGTTCGAGGAAGAGCCGCTTCCCACGGAGAGCCCGTTGTGGGATTTGCCGAACGTGGTTATCACTCCGCACATCGCCGGCGTCAGCAAGCGAAACATGGATACCTTGGTGGACTTGT
Source organism: Anaerolineaceae bacterium UBA1363 (assembly GCA_002306055.1). Lineage (GTDB taxonomy): Bacteria > Chloroflexota > Anaerolineae > Anaerolineales > Anaerolineaceae > Mesolinea. Next base: position 16,635 of record DBRR01000024.1, on the reverse strand, counting down.
TTATCACAAACCTCAGTCGGTACCTCAAAGGTCAGGAATTGTACAACTTGATCGACCCTGAACAAGGATACTAATGGTGATGAGGTGAGCGAACAAAAAAAGCTGTCGCATAGGCACGGCAGCTTTTATTTTTTGTAAATGACAGAACAAAAGTTCTAAGGATTATGGTAAAATGTGAGTATGGATTTGTTTGATCATTCTCTGGAAGAACAGCTGAAGCAGCAAGCCCCATTAGCGGCTCGTATGCGTCCGCGGACGCTCGATGAAATCGTCGGGCAGGGTCACATCCTGGGGGAAGGCAGCTTGCTGAGGCGGGCAATCCAGGCTGATAGACTGTTTAGTTCGATCATCCTTTACGGACCTCCCGGAACCGGCAAGACCACCCTGGCACGCGTGATCGCCAACACCACGCAGGCGCATTTTGAGAGCCTGAGCGCCGTGCTGGCAGGGGTGGGGGATCTGCGCAAGGTAATTGAGGCTGCTACCGAAAGGCGACGTCTATATGGCACGCGCACCATCCTTTTCATCGACGAAGTCCACCGCTGGAACAAAGCCCAGCAGGACGCGCTTTTACCGCACGTTGAGAGCGGCCTGATCACCCTTATTGGCGCAACCACCGAGAACCCCTATTTCGACGTGATCAAGGCGTTGGTTAGCCGCTCGAGGATCTTCGAGCTCAAACCTCTTTCACAGGAGGATATTCTGACCCTCCTGAAGCGTGCCCTGGCGGACCCTTTGGTAGGTTACGGCAAACGCCAGGTAAAGGTGGACGAAGAAGCCTTGCAGCATCTGGCAGATGTGGCTGGCGGGGATGCCCGCAACGCGCTCAACGCACTGGAGTTGGCGGTGGAAACCACGCCGTCTGAGAACGGCCTCATTCACATTACGCTGGAAGTGGCCCAAGAATCCATTCAAAAACGTGCGATCCTTTACGATAAGACGGATGACCAGCACTACGACACGATTTCGGCATTCATTAAATCGGTCAGGGGCAGCGATCCGGACGCGGCGCTTTACTGGATGACCAAAATGCTATTGGCGGGAGAGGACCCGCGATTTATTCTCAGGCGGTTGATCGTCCTTGCCAGTGAGGATATTGGCATGGCTGACCCCAACGCGATCCTGGTGGCCAATGCTGCAGCGCAGAACTATGAATATATCGGTATGCCAGAAGGCTGGTACCCGATTGCTGAGGCTGTCATCTATCTGTCCACTGCGCCGAAGTCCAATTCCGTAGGAGCGTACTGGGAGATTCAGGAAGAGATCAATCAAAATGGGGCTGGCACGGTGCCGGTGCACCTGATGGATGCCAACCGCGACGCCAAGGGATTTGGGCACGGCGAGGGCTACAAGTATCCGCATTCTTTCGAGGGTCACTGGGTACCTCAGCAGTATCTGCCCGATGGGCTCATAGGCAGGCAGTTTTATCACCCCTCGGAGCAAGGGTATGAAGCCCAGGTAGCTGAGCGGCTGAAACGTTGGAGGGAAGAGCAGCTGAAGGCATTAGGCAAACCCAGCTCCGAAGAAAATCAGACTGTAGATTAGGCAGTTATTGATCTTGGTTTAGTTGGTTTTATTTCGTCCGGATACGCCTTGAGGACTTTGAAGTTTACTTTCTGTCATCAACACATTTTGAATTTTATTGACATTTACTCATTCAAGCGCTTAGTGAGGGTGCATATGAATTACGGAAAAGTGCTCATATTGGATAGGACGTCCAGTTCAGGAAAACCAGTACAGAGAACTTGCTGCAGAGCCTGTTTGAAGAATCGTATCTAAACGCGGGCATCGATAAATTTATCCGGCTGCTGTCCGAATGGTACCTGGATCGACCGCTTTGAGATCACGTGCGCGAGCTGGCAGCAGAAGCTGGTGAAAGGGGAAGCATTTTTTCTTTCTGATGCACAAGGTAATTCAGCCGCTGTCTATTGAGGGGCTGAATTTCATGAGGAGATCAGCCAACCTAGCTTACAACCGTTGGTGCTGCCGCCAAAAGACGGGATCTCAAGTGATCCCGTCCTATTTGAATATCTTTAGTTTAGTTGACAGCCGTATCGTCCGGGTAGTTGGCGAGGGCGTCGTCAATGCGGTCGAGTACATCGTCTGTGAGCATGTCCACGACATCAAGCGCTTTGAAGTTTTCTTCGAGCTGCTCCAGGCGGCTGGCACCGGTGATGACCGTGCTGACATTCGGATTCTTGAGCAACCAGGCAATGGACATCTGAGCCAGGCTCACACCCAGATCGTCCGCGATGAGGGCAAGGTTCTCAACTGCCTGCATGCGTGCAGGGTCGCTGAACATTTCCTTCAGCCATTCAAAGCCGGGCAGGTTGGCGCGCGTCCCTTCGGGGAAGACCCCGCCGCGGTACTTACCGCTGAGCATGCCCGATTTGAGAGGGCTCCAGGTGGTCGTGCCAAGCCCGAGCTTTTTGTACAAGATGGCATACTCTTCTTCAAAACGGCTGCGGTGCAACAGGTTGTACTCGGGTTGTTCCATGGTCGGGCCAATCAGATAGTTGTCTTCAGCGAATTTTGCCGCTTCCAGAATACGTTCAGCAGGCCACTCGGAAGTGCCCCAATAGAAAGCCTTGCCCTGTTGGATGACGTGGTTGAATGCCCTGACCGTCTCGCTGACAGGGGTCTCAAAATCCGGGCGATGCGCGAAGACGAGGTCCACATGATCGAGTTGAAAGTTTCGCAGTGAGCGATCCACACCTTCGACGATGTGTTTAAAGGACAAACCCTTTTCGGTGGGGGTTTGCCCACCCCAGAAGATCTTGGTGGAGACCACGAATTGCTCCCGTGGCCAACCGAGTTCCTTGAGCGCCTTGCCCATTACACGCTCAGCCTCGCCATGGGCGTAAGCTTCAGCGTTATCGAAGAAGTTGACGCCGTGATCCCAGGCAGCACTCATCAGCTTCTTAGCGAGCTCAAGGTCCACCTGGTTACCATAGGTTACCCAGGAACCGAAAGACAGTTCAGATAGTTTTAATCCAGATTTTCCTAAATTTCTATAGTTCATTTTTTACTCCTTTACTTAATTATATAGAAATGAAGTTGGGATGCAAATGGAGGTATAGGTAAGGGGCCAGGAACTGTGCTGACCCCCTCACAAGTGAACCCATTCAATGCATTGACGCATCGAATTTTGCATGATATTATTTCTACCTTGACGCCCCCATCGTCTAGTGGCCCAGGACGCGGCCCTCTCAAGGCCAAAACCAGGATTCGAATTCCTGTGGGGGCACTTTTTGTTTAACCGGAACTTCCATGAGCCAATCAAAGCCCCAATACAGTATCCCCTACCACGTTTACAGGTCAGACGCACGCTGCTGCGTTTTATGATACGAGGGTTGTTGAGGCTATTGACCCGCACAAAAATCGAGGGGCTTGAAAAAATTCCGAAGGAAGGCCCAGTCATCCTGGCAGGGAATCACGCTGCTTTCCTCGAGCCAGTACTGATGGCGGTGATCCCCAAACGGCTGGTGGAGCCGATCGGTGCGGGTGATTTACCTTTTGAAGGAATTCTAGACAAGTTAGTGAGCTATTATGGTTTCATTCCAGTTAACCGGGGTAATTTGGATAGAACGGGGGTGAATCAAGCGCTGGATGTGCTCAAGCAGGATGGTGTGATTGGCATTTTCCCGGAGGGCGGAGTTTGGGCACCGGGCAGGATGCCCCCTCAGATTGGCGTAGCACTGCTCAGTCAGCGCGCTGGCGCACCAGTGGTACCAATTGGTTTCAGCGGGCTGAAGGGATCCTTTCAGCAAGCCTTGCAGTTGAAGCATCCAAGGCTCCGGATGAGGATTGGCGAAGTAATCCCAGCCTTAGAAGCTTCTGATGGTGGCGTTAACAAAGACCAGCTGCTGGCATATTCCCGGCATGTACTGAACGCAATTTATGCGTTGATTTCGGAAGAGGAAAAGAGCCTTATACCCATGGAAGCTTACTATTCGCTCTCACTGAAAGTGGCAGGCAAGGAAATACCAGATCTGCCATGGGGGTCGGCGTTTGCCCGATTTTTACATTCCCCATTGCTGCTGGACAGCTTTAAGAAAAATCTGAAACTTCCGGTCGGGGGGCTTTATGAGCAGGATGGAATCGTGGATACAGCTGCCATGCAGACTGCTCTCAACGCGGTTATGGACTACCTGAAGGTCAACCCGGCGTTCTTTACTTACCGCTTTGGAATGGAAGAGGGGAATCGGGTGGCGGAAGGGACCCAGGAACTGCAATCCTTGCTCGATAAGGCAAATGCTGCAGGCAAGGTTGTCCGCCTGGACACCCATGAAGTCATTGCCTATAAAGACGGACGACTCGAAACGAGCGAAAGGCATTTCGTAATTGGTCCGGGTAACCATCCAGGTTAAGAAGCAGCAGGTTGAATGTCGCGTACATTCAGCTGCACCGTGCTGCGTCCGTTAAACTCATTGATCTCAAAGGTATAAGCAATATCCACATAATCAGGCAAGTTTTCATGCATGGCACCCTGCCGGAAAGCGATGGCGTCCAGTTGATTGCTGCCCGCCCCGAGCACGAGCTTGAGGTGTTCTCCCTTGCCGACTGTGTTCGCACGCAAGACCCGGATGTTGCGGCTGCAAAACAGCGCGCCTGGGTTGAAAGCACCGGTGGGTTCCAGTTGTTCCACTGCATCAAGAATGCCCGGAAAGTGATCAGCTTGTAGTTTTTCGAGGGAGATTTCATAATCGATATGAAGCGCGGGCGTCAGATCCAGCCCCATGAAGGATTCACGCGCGATGTCCATGAGGCGCTCCTGAAATGCCTGGGCGTTTTCAGTACGAACGGTGAGGCCAGCCGCCATCGGGTGACCGCCATGCCTTACCAGCAAATCGGTGCATTGGTCCAGGGCGTGGTTGATATCGAATTCCGGGATCGAGCGGCAGGAAGCTTTAATAAGGTCGCCCTCCACCGAACCGATAATGGCGGGTTTGTAGTACGCCTCGGTCAGCCGCCCCGCAGCCAAACCCACAACACCCGCATTGTACTCAGACGAAGCAGAAAACAGCACCGGTACGTCCGGGTCTTGGGCTGCGATATTGAGCATGGCCGATTCGATGATCTGGTTGGTAATCTCTTTGCGGCTGGAGTTAAGGGAGTCGAGCTGCTGGGCAAGCCAACCAGCCTCAAAGGTATCCCGGCTGGTAAGCAGGCGGAAGGCATCCAAGGCACTCTCTATGCGCCCGGCAGCATTCAGTCGCGGACCGATGACAAAGCCAAGGTGCCCGGCATTGAATTTGGCAGGGTTAATAGAAGCTACCTGAGCTAGTGAGAACAATCCCTGCCGCTTTGGCTGGCGCATCAGCGCAAGACCGCGTTTGACCAGAGAGCGATTTTCGCCGGTCAGCGGAGCCACATCCACCACGGTGCCAATAGCTACCAGGTCGAGCCATTGGTTGAGATCAACCTCGGGATCTGGATGGGTCTGGAGCCAGGCTTCAGCCAGTTTATATGCCAAACCCACACCCGCGAGTTCCTTGTAGGGGTAGGGGTCGGCGGGCTGGTGGGGGTTGATCACGGCGTCAGCCTGGGGGAGTTGATCACCTGGTTGGTGGTGATCGGTAACAATCACGCGCATGCCCAGTTCTTTGGCCCGTTGCACTTCCTGCAGAGAGCGAATACCGCAATCGACAGTGATGAGTAGCTGCGTGCCTTCGGCTGCCAGCAGTTCGACTGCATCCAAATTTAGCCCGTAGCCTTCATCAAAGCGATTGGGGATGTAGACCCTTGGTTCATGACGAAGCTGGTTGAAGAATTCAAACAACAGAGAAGACGCGGTGACACCGTCGGTATCGTAATCGCCATAAATTGTAATGTTCTCGTTTGCCTGCAAAGCCTTTTCAATCACAGCCACCGCTTCACGCATGCCGAGCATCAGGAAGGGATCGGTTGAGGTGGGAGATTCGGTTCCCAGATAGGCGTGTGCAACCTCAGCAGTAGTAATTCCGCGGTTAAAGAGCAGCTGCCGCAGCAACGGCGGGTAATCTCTGAGGGCGTGTTTGATGTCGTTTGGAATGAGGGGCGCGATAATCCAGCGTTTTTTTGGGGAGGTGTGCTTGGTTTCAGTCATTTGCTAATTGTACCTTGTGTTTCATTGGCATCTCCAAGAATTATGCATGTAGAATTAAACACAGATTAGCGAATGGAAAAGACTATGGAAAAGATACGATTCAATATCCAGCATGATGTCCAACAAGCCATGCATTTTGGTTTGCCGATTGTGGCCTTGGAATCGACGGTGATCACCCATGGTTTACCGCAGCCTGTAAACCTGCGGCTGGCGCAGGATATGGAGGCCACTGTGCGCGCCCAGGGTGCTACACCAGCCACCATTGCCCTGATGGATGGTTCGGTCAAGGTGGGGCTTAGCAGCGAGGAACTCGAACAGCTGGCAGGGGCTGTAAACCCGCATAAAGTCAGCCTGCGCGATTTTGGGTATGCCTTGGAGAAGCGCCTGACTGGGGGCACCACTGTGGCAGCCACCATGTTCGTGGCTGAGAAGGTGGGAATCAAGGTTTTTGCTACAGGTGGTATTGGTGGGGTGCACCGCAATGCGCCGTTTGATGTCTCGGCCGACCTGATGCAGCTTTCCCGCTGCCCGGTGCTGGTGGTCTGCGCCGGCGCCAAGGCAATCCTGGACTTGCCCGCTACCATGGAGTACCTGGAAACGCAGGGAGTGCCCGTTATCGGCTATCAAACCAACGATTTTCCAGCGTTCTATTCCACCTCCAGCGGCATGAAACTCAATTTGCGGGCGGATTCAGCCGAGGAAGTGGCAAAGATTGCTGAAACCCACTGGAGCCTGGGGCTGAAATCGGGTATTTTACTGGTGGTTCCTCCGCCGAAAGAGACGGCAATCCCCGCCAAAGAAGTAGAACTGTGGGTTGAGGAAGCACTGCGCCAGGCACAGGTTGATGGCGTCCACGGCAATGCCACCACACCTTACTTACTGGCAAAGGTAAATGCTTTATCTGGTGGTCGCAGCATGAAAACCAACATCGCCCTCCTACTGAACAATGCAAAAGTGGCTGCGCAGGTGGCGGGATTTATGCGCCCCAAGAGCAACCCGCAGCATTTCGTGCAGGAGATCTAAGCGCAAATTCTAAGGGGTATTGCTGGGGCGCGGAGTAGCAGTCGGTGAGGGGGTCACGGTCGGTAAGGGCGTCCTGGTCGGTGTCGGCGTGGCAGTCGGGCTGGGCGTGAAGGTGGGCGTGCGCGAGGGGGTAGGCGTGATGGTGGGAGTGCTGGTGGGGGGATTGCCCAATACGCGGAAATGACCGCTCGTGATCCACTGTTCCCCAATGAAAAACTGTAATTGGTAGCTCCCTGGCAGCCATTCGTCGGGCGGGAGCTCGAGCAGGGCTGCGCCATAGCCGCCACTGCCTCCCTGCCATGTTCCCGTGTTGTAGCGCACAATCTCCCCATCCCGCACCCAGATTTCAGTCCACTGCACGCCAGGATCCATCATGTTGTAACTGTAAGTCCCGTAGATTGTCTTGATTGGATTCTCAAATTCGATCGCGGGCTCAATGGGTTGCAAATCCTCGTCAATTTCTCTTGAAAACTGGATCAGGCTGAAAGCAAAATCGGATTTTGGGGTAACAATTGACTCAAACGCCGTCGCGATATGCTCGGGGATGAAGGGTGTGCCAGTTACGGATGGTGTGCTGGTGAGCGTAGGGGTGAGCGTGATGGTGGGTGTGAGGGTGATGGTGGGGGTGAGCGTGATGGTAGGCGTCAGCGAGGGGGTAAGGGTGGGCGGAAAGTAGCGATAGGCGAAGCCTTCACCCCAGCGTAAGTTGGCATAAGCGAATGCAAAAAGCAATAACACGCCGAGCAGCAAGCGGGCACCAAGCTCATACTGCTCGCGTTTCTTGAAGAAGAACGGCAGTTTTTTACCGATGCGGAAGGCGTTGCGCGCACGGAAAGCCAGCCAGATGGCTGCGATGGCTGCCATGATGCTGATCACAAAAATCGTGGAACGGATATCTACGTTCATTTTTTGGATTATAGCAGGGATTGAGGGGTTGAAAAACTTGGCGGACGTGTTTCTAGTAGAATCGCCTCTGAATAAATCTCTTTCAAATAAGGTTCATCGCTGCAAAGAAAAAAGAATAGCTGAGATGGAAGACGTAATTAAGACTTACATCGCCAAAGCAGCATTGGAAGTCCAGGATATCCTTCGCCGTGTTGGGGAACTTGTGCTCGAGGTCGATCCGGGGCTGACCCAGACCCTCAGCTACCAGATGCCCACTTTCAAAAAACACGGTAAGCCGATCCTTTATTTTGCAGCTTAGAAGAATCACCCGGGCACCTACCCAACGCCGCCAACCATTGCTCAATTCGCGGTAAGGCTTGCGGGCTATAAAACCAGCAAAGGTGCCATTCAAATCCCTTACTCCATGATGCTGAACGAAGAGCTTATTTAATATCTTTTGTGCTTCAATCTGGAGCAGATAGAAAATCGTTAATCCTTGAAAATACAGGATTCAATCCCTGAAAATACAGGATGCTATCCTTGAAAATACAGGATATAATCCTGTATAATACAGGAAACAGCTTGTAAAGCAGAGGTAGCTATGTACATTCACCGTCATCTTGAACAAAAAGTGATCAAAGCCAGCCAAGGGTATCCCGTGGTGATGGTCACAGGACCCAGGCAGGTTGGTAAAACTACCATGCTCAAAAGGCTTGCGGGTGAAGACCGCAAAGTCATTTCATTGGATAATCCTACAGTTAGATTACTGGCTCAGAATCAGCCATCTTTGTTTCTTGAACAATATAAACCACCAATTATGATCGACGAGATCCAGTATGTTCCGGAATTGTTAACCTATATAAAAATTGCCGTCGACAATAGTAACCTGAACGGACAATTTTGGCTTACCGGTTCCCAAATGTTTCCTTTGATGAGAGGAATTCAAGAATCCCTCGCTGGGAGGGTTCGATTACTATACCTTAACGGATTATCGCAAAGTGAATTGGCAGGAAGAGAGAATGAAGCGTTTCCACCTTCGGTTGATACTCTCCTGAAAAGAAAAAAAACCGAAGGCGAATCGAAGTCCCCATTCAGTGCCATGCTGATGGGAGGATTTCCGCGGCTCCTCACCCAGGAAATGGTTACGCGGGACGGCTTTTATAGTTCATATTTGCAGACCTATTTAGCACGGGACGTAAAAGAAATAACAAATGTGTTAGATACGGGTAAATTCCTGCAATTCGTGAGTCTGGTTGCGGCCAGAACGGCTCAGGAGCTAAACCTTGCAAGCTTCTCACGCGATCTGGGTATAGACGGAACTACGGTTCGCCGATGGCTAAATATACTTGAAACTTCTGGCATAATTGTGAACCTGCCTGCCTTTTCAAACAATTTGGGAAAAAGAATCGTCAGACGACCAAAGCTGCACTTCCTTGATATCGGACTTGCATGTTTTTTGTGTGGCATTGAGGATGAAGAAGCCTTAAGCAAATCACCGATCAGAGGGGCGCTATTTGAAAGCTGGGTAATCTCGGAAGTCTATAAAAGTTGGTGGAACCAAGGGAAACAGCCGCGCTTGTTTTATTATCGTGATGCAGCCCAAAAAGAAATAGACTTGCTCATAGATCGGAATTCGAAGTTGTATCCTTTTGAGATAAAGCTCAACATCAATTCTTCACATGTTTTTAGGAATTTCGAAGTTCTGGAAAACATGCATACACCCGTGGACTTTGGCGGGGCTATTTACTCAGGTACAGAACTGGTCGCACTAAAAGACAATTACTGGATTATTCCAGCCAGCCTAATCTAGGTAAGCAGCAATTCCCTTGCATACGGCTCAGCAAAGAGGGCAGGAGTGCCGCCAGTATGCCAGAAGAGAACTTTTTCATCAGCTTTGAAGAATCCATGGCGGATGAGGTCAAGCAACCCGGCAGCAGCACGACCTGTGTAAACCGGATCGAGCAGGATCGCTTCCTGGCGTGCAAAAAGCAGTATAGCTTCCTTTTCCGCAGCGGTCAAAACACCATACCCAGCCGAGCAATAAGCATCATTCACAAGGATTTCTTCGGGATGAAAGCGGGTTTCAAGTTGTAGTAACTCCGCGCCAGCATTCGCGATTCCCGCAATGGTTTCAGAAAGCTCCTGCGCAGGTTTATCTACACTGATACCCAGGATCTTTGCGCAGCTGCTTGTTTCGCGCGCGCCAAGTAGCATACCTGCCTGTGTGCCGCCTGAAGAAGTAGCGAAAACGATCCAATCCGGGTTGAGATCTTGCTCGTGTAATTCATGCATAGCCTGGCGGTAACCCATGGCGCCGATAGCATTGGAGCCGCCGTAAGGGATAAGGTAAGGCTTGCGGTTCTGTGCTTCAGCGTGCTTTGTAACCTCCGCCAGCGCCCGGTCTCGCTGGTCTTTGGGTGCAAAAATGACCTCCGCGCCACTGAGCAGATCCAAATATAAATTGCCCTGAGGCTGTCCTGGTTTTTCACCTGCCAACACCAAGATACAACCCAGCCCAAGTCTGGCAGCGGCTGCTGCCACCTGACGGCAGTGATTGGACTGCACCGCGCCAGTGCTGATGAGGGTCTGGCAGCCTCTTGCCAGGGCATCGGCTGCGAGGTACTCGAGTTTGCGGGTCTTATTGCCGCCGAAGCCGAGCCCAGTCAGGTCATCACGTTTGATGAATAGCTGTGGACCGCCCAACATTTTTGAGAGAAGGGGCAGCGCTTCAATCGGGGTGGGTAAATGGGCAAGCTGAATACGCTCAGTCATTCAAGCTCCTTTTGTTGGCTTTCAATCCTCGCTGGCGCAGCAGGTTGAGGAGTTTGGGGAGGGTTTCGGTGTAGCGGCGGTACAACGTTGGGCGGGTGGTGTAATCCCAGGCCCCCAGGGTGCGGGTAATCGTCCCGTTGAAACCTTGCTTGAATCGGAAAACTCCCCACATGGAATCGCTCTCGTCAAAGACCTCAGGCGCACCCCACATGTCGTAAGTGTGGCAGCCGAGGCGCTTAGCCAGGCGCATGGCTTCCCACTGCAGCAGGTGATTGGGCATCAACTCCCGGGCGTTTTCAGTGGACATACCGAACATGTAGCGCGCGGTTCCGTTGAAGTGGAAGAGGATTAACGCGGCGACCGGTTGAGTTTCAACCTCGGCGATCAAAATTTTTGCCATATCTGCTTCGATGAACCTGCGCCAGGTGTTCAGGTAGTAGTCTGGATGACGGATCACAAAACCGTCGCGTACAGCCGTCTCTGCATACATTTTGTAGAGTATGGGCAGCTCGGCGACTTTTCCCTGCCTCACCTGAACGCCCTTGCGGGCTGCCAGGCGAATGTTGTAGCGCGTTTTTTGCTTCATCCCAGCCAGGAGGTCATCTTCGCTTTTTCTCAAATCAAGCAAGACAGTATTGCGGAACTGGATCTGATCTTGGGAATACTGCCAGCCGCGCCGCTTTAACTCATCTTGCAGCGCAAGACCCTGCGGAGCGGGAACTTCATCCTCTGTGCCTGGGATGCCCGTGCCCAGCAGCACGTCGGGGTCGATCTTGATGAAGATCGCTTTTTCCTGGCGGCAGATGTCCTGCAGTCCATCGAGCATGCGCGATACCGAAAGCTGGTCATCCCAGTTCAGAACCGGTCCTTTTGGAGCATAGAGCACACTGAATTTGACTCCAGCCAAAGAAACCTGGCGGCGTAAGATCAGTGCAAGCCCTTCAGGAGCCTGAGGATCGCTGCCTTCCTGAAAGTACATGGGGCTCCAGCCGTTTTGTTTCTTGGCTTCCGCCCATTGCGACGTTTGCAGGATATGCGCGTCGGGGAACTGCAGCAAAAGCTGGTTCCATTGCGGAATTTGGTCTGCTTCCAGCCTGATCATATTCAGTCTGCCATTCTTCCAGCCCGGATCTTCTGGTAGGCGCGATACAAAAGCGGCTGGTAGACTCGAATAAAAGCCGGCGCAGAGCGGACGACCTCACCACCAAAGCCGCGTTTGAAGCGATATACTCCCCAAAGCCCGTCGCGGCGCTGCGTGAACTGTTCTTCAAGCTCTTCTGCACTGGCGTCAGGGATTCCCCACAAGTCGTAAAGGGTGGCACCGTGGGCTTTGGACCAGCGCATGGCTTCCCATTGAAGCAGATAAGTGGGCATCAGGTTGCGGCTGGCGTCATCGGATGCACCGTAAAAATACCATGATCGCTCGCCTGAAAGAAATAACATCAAATACGCCAGCGGCTGATCCTCGTGAAATGCGCCCAGCAAAACACAGGCTCCGGTCGGCGAGAAAATATCAAAAGCCTTCTGGTAATAGGAAATGTCATGCACAGCGAAACCATCGCGCGTGCCTGTGGTCTGCATCAGCTGATAAAAACCTTGAATGTCGTTGGTTTCCCTGACCACCACGCCTTTTTTCTCAGCCAAACGTATGTTGTAACGCGTTTTTTGCTTCATGCGCGCTAACAGCTCGTCTTCATTGGCCTTGAGATCAACCAGGATCGTGTTGCGGGGTTGGATGGTGTGGGGTTCCACCGCAAAGCCCTGCATCTGTTCCGCAAGGTCTGCAGTGAGTTCGCTCTCTGCCACATCGGGCTCCACCTGCAGGAAGACGGCCCGATGCTGTTTGCAGGCAGCATCAATTTGAGGCCATAGGAATGCCCAATCTTTACCAACGGGGCCTTTTGGCAGGTAGGCAAGGCTCAAGCCCAGTGGTAACCGGCGAAAGAGAACTTGAGCATAGGCGGTCGCGCTGTGAAAGACTTCAGGCTCCCAGCCAAACTCAGCCTTCAACTGCCCCCAGAGAGGGCTCTGGAGCAGATGCGGCGTAAGAGAAGATGGGTGGCTGGTATCGTTCATGAATTAGCGCCCTTTGAACCCCAAAACGGAGCCAACGGTGCGCAACAGGATATTGAGATCCATCCAGATCGATGCATGCTCGATGTAATACAGATCATATTGCAGTTTAATGGCAGTCTCTTCGATGGTTTCAGCATAGGGTTGGTGAATCTGTGCCCATCCGGTGATACCCGGTTTAACCAGCATACGCGCACGGTAGAAGGGTACTTCTTTTTGGAAAACCTGTACTAACTCAACGCGCTCAGACCGGGGTCCCACAAGGCTCATCTCTCCCCGCAAAACGTTGATGATTTGAGGAAGTTCATCCAGGTGAGATTTGCGCAGGAATTTGCCAATGCCGGTGATGCGGGGATCGTTGGTGGCAGTAACAAGTGCTTCTTTTTCCATGTCCGACCTGGATTTCATGGTGCGGAATTTGTAGATCATATAAGGCTTTCCACCTCTTCCCAGTCGTTTTTGGGTGAAGATGACAGGTCGACCAGAATCGATGAGGATCACCAGGGCAATCAGAGGGAAAAGGAGCGCCAGGGCAACCAAGCCAACCAAACCAAGCAGCAGGTCCAGCAGACGCTTGGCAATGTGGTAAAAACCGCTGGTAGGCGCACGGTCGAGGAAGGCGCGAATGACCCAATCTGATTCCAGCAGGTCGATGGGCACACGTCCCGAGAGGCTTTCGTAGGTTTCTGTCACGGTGGTCAGGTTGATGCCCTCTTCCTGGGCAGTCAGGATGCTTTGGAACATGCCGTGATTCATTTCATTGGAAATTGCCAGTATCAGGTCAGTGATTCCTTGATTGGCGATAATCTCAGCCATACTTTCGTGATTACCAAGGATTGGTGTACCCAGAATATTGGTGCCAAGTTTGGCAGGGTCATCATCGATTAATCCAATTAACTTGAAAGGCGGCGGATCGAGCTCGGAAATAACCTCCACCAGCGCGGTACCGGCTTTGCCTGCGCCAACGATCAGGACGCGTTGCTGCCTTGAAACGGAAGTGAAAGTGCGGATATAGATCAAGCGCCATAGGAGTGTCAGCAGTGTGGCGGTGACGTTAAAAACCGCAACTCCCAGGCGAGGTAGTGAGTTCGGCTCGGCCGCGAAATAGATCACCAGGTAGGCGATCACCGAAACCAGGAAAACCATGCCGATACCGCGTAGAGTCTGGCGCAAATTGGCGGATTTGCGCGTGTCGTAAGTGTCTACAAGCAGGATGATCCAAATCAAGGGTAACAAATAGAACCAAGCTGGAGCACGATACTTCAGGAATTCCGCCGAAAAACGATACCAGCTGTCGCCGGACGCCCAGACATAAAGGGAAATCACGAGGGCGATGGAGGCTACCAGGAGATCACCCAAAACTAAAATGAAACGCAGCTCTGAGGGCTTAAGGCGAAACTTGGTAGTGTGGTTTCCTGTAGTCTTTTTTGTCATTTATCCTTTTTAGCACTGAATGCGCCGGCGAGAAAGCCAGCGCCCCAGGAAAAATGCATGGTAATAATGGCGAGTGGTACGCCGATTATCATGAGTATATCTCTTTTCGTAATTGCCATGTGGATACCAACGCCGAGGAGGATAAGAAGATACAGACCCAACGAGGCAGCGAAGAGATACAAGGAGGGCTTCCAGAAAAATCCTACCAGCAGTGTGGTGAGCAATCCCAGGAGAAACGCAGGCGGCAGAGCCTGGCGCCAGCGCAAGGTTTCAGGGTAGCGCTTTAACATTTGGACTTTCCAATAGCCATACCCATAATACTGTTTTGATAGCGCCAGGAGGTTGGAGCGGGCGTAGTAGGTGCAGCGGATCTTTGGATCAAGCCAAATCTTGCCGCCAGATTGCAAAATGCGCGTGTTTAGCTCGTAGTCTTCATTTGCCAGTAGTGTCTCGTCAAAAAGCCCGATTTGCTCAAACAAATCTCTTTTGTATGAGCCATAGGGGACGGTATCAACGTAGGCGGCTTTATCCGTGAAACGGTAATGGGCATCCCCAACCGCCAGTGGATTGCCAGCCGCGGTGGCGATGGAACGCGCGATCCAGGAACCCTTTCCTGGTTGAATATCCCACACACCACCGACGTTCTGCGCGACATTTCTCTCAAGGGCATCCACGCAGAGAGCGACGTAGTCCGGGTTGGGGATGGAATGCGCGTCCATGCGCACGATTATTTCCCCACTGGAAGCCCGGATCGCGGCATTCAAGCCAGCTGGAATGATGCGCTGGGGGTTATCCACCACCAGTATGTCCAGATCGGCGTGATTATTCTTGAAGGATGCAATTTCCTCACGAGTGTGATCCTCCGAGAGACCATCCGCGATCACCACCTGCAGGAGTTCGTGGGGGTAGGTTTGACTGTAAATAGCATCCAAAACACTGTGGATGGTCTTCTCTTCATTCCTGCAGGGAATGATCACAGAAACGCTTGGGGGCATAGTTTTTCGAAGTACCCGGTTCTATCTACTGGCAGTCGCAGTCGCATTCATGCTGATGCGGCAGAACCGCAATCGCCTCGACCTCAACGATGCCTCCCTTTGGCAGGGCAGCCACCTGGATGGCTGAACGGGCTGGGAAATCGGAGGTGAAAAACTCAGCATAAATAGCATTCATTTCGGCAAATTGAGCCATATCGGTCAGAAAAACGGTGGTCTTGACCATGTGGTCAAGGCTGGAGCCGGCACATTCAAGGACAGATTTCAGATTGGTGAGGGCGGCACGTGTTTGGGCTTGAATGCCACCTTCCACGATTGAGCCGCTTGTGGGGTCAATTCCGAGTTGACCGCTGACAAAAACCAGGCAGCCAGTGGCGATAGCTACAGAATACGGTCCGATCGCCGCTGGGGCATTTGCGCAAGTGACAACTTCTCGTTTGCTGCAACAACTCATAATTACCTCTTTTCCGGATGTAGTGAAGGAATTATAACATTGCTCATCAAGCCTACCTTTAGGTCAGCATGATGAGCAACTGGTAATTAATGGATTATCCAAAAAGAAGGCAGAATTTAACTTTCGATTTCCCTGTCAGACCACAAATTTGAGTTGGTTGGCTGGACTTTTCCAGAGGTGTTTTATACTTGCCAGTCGCCAACGCCTTTCCAGCAGTGGTCAAGATGCTCTGCCAGGACGTCCTTGAGTTTGTATTTGATTGTCTGCCGCACTGCCATCATCAATGGTATTCCGCCGATCTGGTTTAGCCTTGCGCCGATTTGTTTGGCTTCGCGGTGGTGGCACTGAATGTCAAAGGGTCCTCCGGGCGTAAGCGAAAGAAAGTCATCTGTGCGCCCGATCACTACCAGCTCTTCAATCATCTTTTTGACCTCAGCTTTGTTATGTGGGTCCAGGGTGCGGATTTCAGGTTCACCAAATATGCGATTAAAAAGACTCATGAGGTCTCCTTCCTACCCTGTTATTATACGGGATTTCAGAAAAAAAAACCGGAGGAGCGCTCCGGTCCAGGGCAATTGCATCTAATTAAGTGCATCACAAATTACAGGTTTATCATTTAGGCGAGTATGTATGTTTGTTGTCTTCTATCCCGGATCAGTCGCATTTTTCATGCATTCAACGCGCAATGTGTCTTCTGCAGACACAATCATCCCTTGGCTGGCAGGGTTATCCATGCCTCAGGCGCTCTTAAGCCTGGCTTAAGAGGTTAAATAGGTATTTATCGTCCCAACCACAGCGCAGTCTTTTGCCTTTGACCCCGATTTTGCTGGTTTTATCTTGCCTGAGCAGGTTCAAACTCATCTTGCGAATGATGCTGAAATTGCTGGAGGCATTATCTTTCCTCATCCGAGCCT
>DBRR01000045.1 GCA_002306055.1 Anaerolineaceae bacterium UBA1363 | reverse complement strand
TAGCAGGGCTGGTTCAGGATCGATAGCAATAAACAAACGCTTGAGCATGGTTTTCACCTCACTTCTCACTGATAGATTATACAGTTGTTGAGGATGAAAGTAAGCTTAATCCAAAAATGTGGTATAAGGTAAATACCCTGCTGTGTTCGTGATGCTGATATTCAGTTTTGTACCAACACGAACGAAAAAGGTCTGACCTTATCCAGGTGACATGATAGACAGAAGTCAAGATCGATCCTGGTAGTAGGACCATCCTGCTATTGCAGGTTCAAAACCCCCCAGCACACGGCACGGCGGGGTGTTGTTATTCAAGCACGAAACTCCAAACTTTTCTGGTATGATTAATTTGTGAAACAAACGCGCTTATCCCTACTTTTGGTAATTTGCCTGGTTCTTCTCAATAGCTGTTCATCGATTCAAAAACTGCAAGTCAGCCAGGATAAACTACCTTGGAAGGCCAGTGGTGAGATCTTGCTGGAGGATGATTTCAGCGAGGATACAACGGGTTGGGAAATTGTCAACAACGTTTATGAACTGAAGGGTTATTCCAGTGAAGGGTACTTGATCTCGATTAACCACAAGGGTGGAAGATCAATTTCCACGACTGGTTTGCAGTTTAGTAACATAAAGATCCAGGTCGAAACCCAGAAGTTAACAGGCAGCAATGATTCTTACCTTGGCATTGTTTGCCGTTACCAGGACAATCAAAACTATTATCGTTTTTTTGTCACGCCTGATGGATACACGGGCATAGTGAAGGTGGTCAACGGAGAAAGCAGCACCCTGCCTGATGGCAAAACGAGCTACAACCACGATGTGATCCAGGATGATGGGACAAACTTGCTCGAGGTCTCCTGTGTTGGGAATACGTTGAGTTTATCAGTAAATGGTAAGCTCGCTGTCAGTGCTTACGATGACCAGCTCACGCGAGGGGATGTTGGTGTCTTTGCGGAGACTGGCCAGGACGGAGCAGGATCTTTTATATTCAATCAATTCATTGTTACCAAGCCGTAGATGAAAGTTTTCCTGAACATGGTCGGTTGCCGCTTGAATCAGGCGGAAATAGAACATCTTGCGCTTTCGCTGACAGAATCTGGCGTGGAAGTGGTCTCGAACCCTGAAGAAGCGGATGAGATTGTCATTAATACTTGCTGTGTGACGGCAAAAGCTTCCGCAGACTCGCGTAAAATGTTGAGGCACCATAAAGCACTTTTTCCAAACGCGCATGTGATTGGTACCGGTTGTTGGGTTAGCACCAGTAAAGACAAAACAACTGAGCGGCAGCAAATGCTGGACCAGGCATACGATAACACCCAAAAAGAGCAAATCCTGGTGGACTTGAGAGAGAAAGCCTCGCCAGAGATTTTTGAGTCTGGTTATTATCGGCCAAATTTAGGCTCGAGGAACAGAACCCGTGGTTTTGTGAAGGTGCAAGATGGTTGTGATAACCGCTGCGCCTATTGTTTGACCCAGGTTGCAAGGGGGAAATCGGTCAGTACCGATGCCAACAGCGTGATTGCTTATAGCAGGAAGCTGCATAATCTGGGGGTTAAGGAAATTGTCCTGACGGGAGTGCAGCTTGGCTCATGGGGAAAAGATCTTCTACCCAGGCAATCGATCAGCGATTTGGTGAAAAAGTTGTTGGATCAAACTGAAACTGCACGCATTCGCCTTTCATCCATAGAACCCTGGGATGTGAGCCCTGAGCTAATTTCACTCTTCGAAGACCCACGGCTTTGCCCGCATTTGCACATCCCCCTGCAATCTGGTTCGGATGAAATTCTACGGAAAATGAACCGGCCTATGAATACAGCAAGGTTTCGAGAAATACTAAAGCATATCAGGGGAGCAAATCCCGATATTGCCATCACCACGGATATCATTTGCGGTTTTCCCGGAGAGACTGAAGAAATTTTTGATCACTCGCTCGAGTTTTTGCGGGATTGCCAATTCAGCGGGGGGCATGTATTCCCTTTTTCTGCTCTTCAGGGAACTACAGCTTTCACGATGGAAGCACAAGTTCCACATTCCATCAGCCGGGAACGCACTACCACCGTGCGCCAGGTGCTCGACGAGGCTGAACGAGCATTTATCAGCCGCAGACTGGGAAAAACCGCGAAAGTTTTGTTCGAAGGAAAGGCTAAATTCCAGGGAGAATGGATCTGGCAGGGATGGAGCGAAGATTTCCTCAAGGTTTTAGCGCCATCAGAGGAAGATCTGCATAATCAGATCCTGATCGTACAAATGGATGAATTAACTACCTCTGGCGAAATCATCGCCCATGCTATAAATTAAAGGGAAAGACAGCCGCTAAAAAAAACTGAACCGATTGAGGGTGTTTAATTACGGAAATGACAACACACTCTCCTCCGCTTCGCGGACCCTCCTTCGAGGGAGGGCTATGGGCTTCCCCTGGGGGAAGCTGGCTCGCGCCGCGCAGTGGACGGGAGACTGATGAAGGTTCTTTTAGTAAATAATAATACCCTCGCTGGAGAGAGGTCCATTCCTTAGTTCGGCCGGATTCCGATCCTGCCCTGGGGCTCTTTTTCCCCAGAGTTGAATAGGGCATTTAATTGAATCTTGCGCAGTGCCCGCCTTTTCCTGATCGAATCACCCCTCACACATAATGGTTGAGGCAGGCATCAACCCTACAAGGTTCTTGTTTATTTGCCTACCTTACTCCCGTAGGGAAAAGGCCTGCCTTTTCCTAATTGCGTTGCTCATCATTCATAATGGTTGATGCAGGCATCAACCCTACAAGTTTCTCGTTTATGCGTTTATGTCGATTTTTGTCGATTTTCATGTCGATTCATGTCGATTTTCACTTGACGATCAGGACTATTAAGGTAGAATTATCAGGTTACTTTATTGACTAAACCCATTAAAATATATCTGTTACAGCCTGCCAGAGCAGCGGCAACAGATTTCTGAAAGGAATTGTAATGTCTACAAAAAGAACTTATCAACCAAAAATTCGCCGCCGTGTGCGCGTGCATGGATTCCGTGCTCGTATGTCCACAAGTGACGGTCGGGAAGTTTTGAAGCGCCGCCGCCTGCGTGGGCGCCATCAGCTCACCACCAAGTCTAACAACCACGTCAAGCGTGTGCGCTGGTAAACCGTAACGGGATGGAAGTCAGGTCGACCACCGGGCTTTCGATCACACACCTCAAGGACCCCAGGATAATTCAAAAGGTCAAACAAGAGGGAGAATCAGTAGCGAATTCGCTGGCAATTCTTGTGACGAAACCCAACGACTTCCAGATCATTCGGTATGCGGTGATTGCAAGCCGGTCAGTGGGAGGGGCGGTTCAGCGCAACCGATGCAGACGTCGATTGCGCCCCAGAGCAATTGAGAATCTGAAACGACTCGAAGTGGGCATGGATTGTGTATTGATTGCCAGAAAAAAACTTCTTTACGCTGAACCGCGGGAAGTGGATACCGCGGTTCAAGATTTGTTTAACCGAATGAGTAATCGGACGAGTAAGAATGGATGAGAACAAACTGTCAAATGGAGATGATTGTCAGACCTGCGATCCGGAATTATCGGATCTGCCAAAAACGCTGAGCAATCTGCCGCGCCTGCTTATCTTGATTCTGATCAAGGCGTATCAAAAGACTCTCTCAAAAACATTGCCGCCGAATACCTGTCGGTTTTATCCAACCTGTTCGCATTACACCTACCAGGCAGTATACAAGTACGGCGCACTGAAAGGTGGATGGATGGGTGTAAAACGAATAGTACGCTGTAATCCATTCAATCAAGGCGGATTTGATCCAGTACCTTAGGAGATTTATGAACAAAAAATCATTACGTTCTTTGTTGATTGTCCTTCTGGCGGGTTTAATGCTCGCTGGTTGTGCAACGGGCCCACGGGCCGAAAGCACTCCGGGCATCAGCGCTGGTGAGAACCAAATTTTTGTATCTTATTTGAATTATGTCTATAAAATTGATCCTGTGACAGGGAAAGCCTCCTGGCGCTTTCCAGATCAGTCCAACATCAAGCAGGTTTTCTACGCGCCTGCCTTGATTGATGGTGAGTCGATCTATATCGGTGACTTTGCAAATGATTTTTTGAAAATCAACGTGACCGGGATACCTACTGTCGAGTGGGCTTTCACGGAGGCCAAAGGTTGGTACCAGGGTAAGGCTGCCAAAGACGGCAACCTGATCATTGCACCTAATTCTGATCGCAATATTTACGCGATCGATGAAAATAGCACCCTGGTCTGGACCCATCCCGGTGAATTTGCTTATATCTCTGAACCGCTGGTCGTTGAGGATATGGTGATTGTCAGTTCACAGGACCGTAAAGTAGAGTTCCTCAACAAAGCAGATGGTAAGACCATTCGCGAGGTGGCGCTCAACGGGGCTGTGATTGCGCCGCCTGTCTATGATTCGCAGACAGATTCAATTTATGTTGGCACTCTCGCAAATGAGTTCGTGAGTATCGATCGGCTCAGTGGTGAAATTGTCTGGCGGTATGATGGCGGTAGAACTTTGGGAAGTATCTGGTCAGAACCAATCCTGGTAGACGGTCAGGTCATTTTTAACGACAATACCGGCAAAATTATCTCCCTTTCTTCAGAAACTGGACATGAAAACTGGCAGTTCAATGCGGGAGGCCCCATGTTCGCAGGACTTGCCCTTGTCGAAGGTAAGGGTTTTGTTGCAGCTTTGGAAGACGGCACAGTTACCATGTATGGCATGAACCAACAAGCTATCTGGTCTCGCATCGTCAGTGGAAACGTATATACCACGCCAGTTGTAACTGAGAACTTGATCCTTGTTGGCGCTATCGACGGGGACAATCTAGTCTACGCATTTGATTTTCAAGGTCAGCCTGTCTGGACCTTTAACCCTGAGAGATAGAGAGGTCGACTATGTGGGATACTCTGATTGTCCAACCCTTTACGAATGTTTTATTGCTGATCACGATGCTGGTCCAGAATTTTGGCGTTGCGATCATTCTGTTTACCATTCTGATCAAACTGATTACTTTCCCTTTGACTGCCAAGCAGATCAAATCCTCGCAAGCTATGCAGGAATTGCAGAAAAATCCGCGCTATCTGAAAATGCAAGAGAAATACAAAGATAACAAGGAAAAATTGGCAGAAGAGCAGATGAAGCTTTACAAAGAGCTCGGAGTCAGTCCGTTTAGCTCTTGTCTCCCGATGCTGATCCAATTTCCGATCATTATCGGTCTTTATCAGAGCATTATGCGGGCGATGGCCAGCACACCACTTGAATTGATCAAACTGGAGCGGATTGTTTATCCGTTCATTGATCCCAACAGGATATTGCCCATCCAGAACCGCTTCCTCTGGATGGACCTTGGTCAGCCAGAACGCCTGATGATTGCAGGAATTGGAATTCCAGTACTGGCAATCCTGGTCGTTTTGTCCACCATTGTTCAAACCCGGGTAATGACGCCGCCAACAGAACCAGGCAGCGAACAAACTGCAGCCATGACAAATAGCATGAACATGATGATGCCCATCATGATGGGTATCATTTCTTACCAATTCTCAGCGGGTCTGGCGCTGTATTTTTTGGTCAGCAATCTGACAACCATTGCCCAATATGGAGCCATGGGAAAAACAGACTGGTCGAGGATTTTCCCCTGGATCAAAACAAAACCGAAGCCGAGCAAACCAGTCATAGTCATTCCTGATCTTCCAGACGAGGAAGAAGAAGAACCTGTTATCGTTGAAAAAGTCAGCAAACCTTCCGCCCGCGCGTCTGCGAAACGCCAACGCCCCAAGATGAAGAAATAAGCAATTTTGAAAGTTGAGTGTGCCTGATGACGAAGAATAAAACCACTCTTGAGGTAATTGCTCCGACGGTCGAAGAAGCCATTGAGAAGGGTCTGGAGCAATTGGGGGCCGAACGAAAGGATGTGGAAGTTGAAGTTTTGGATGAAGGGAAACGGAATTTATTCCGCTTTGCCTCCAAGCAAGCCCGCATCAAACTGACCATTCTGGATGCCAGCGTCGAAGCCAACAAATCTGCTGAGACAGAAGAAAAAATTGCGACCATTGAAAACGATGAAGATCTCAGTTTTGAAGAAATGTTTGAAGCAGAAACAAACTCAAACATGCATGAGCCGGTAAACCTGGATCTGACAGATGTCGAAGAAGTGGTCAAGGAAACCGTGTTGGAACTGCTCGAAAAAATGGATGTTCAGGCTGGAGTTAGTGTCCAGAAGGTCTACCAGGAAGATGAAGAACGGGAAGTGATCTACGTCAACATCGAAGGTTCGGACCTGAGTTTTCTGATAGGTCGCCGGGCTGAAACCCTGAACGCTTTACAGTACATCACCAGTCTCATGGTAAACAAAAAACTCAACCAGTGGATCCCACTGCAATTGGATATCCAGAACTTCCGCCATCGCCGTGAAATTGAGCTGCAGAAGCTTGCTCGTAGAATGGCTGAGCAGGTCATTTCGACCGGTCGCAGGCAGTGCCTTGAGCCCATGCCAGCGAATGAACGCAGGATTATACATATGGAATTGCGGAAAAACGACCTGGTATATACTGAATCAATCGGCGAGGAACCTAATCGAAAGATTTGCATTTACCCAGCAGAATAAGTGACTTAGTATGCGCGCATTGGATGTAATCATAAAAAAACGGGACAAGCAGCCTCTCACCAAGTCTGAGATAGACTTTCTGATTGCAGGCTATGCTCGTGACGAAGTCCCTGATTATCAAATGTCAGCCTGGGCAATGGCAGTCCTTCTTAACGGTATGACTGTGCAGGAGATCACTGATCTGACCATGGCAATGGCGCATTCCGGTGAAGTTTTGGATCTGAGAGAAATTGGTAAACTTGTGGTCGACAAGCATTCCACCGGCGGCGTTGGAGATAAAACTACATTGAGTGTTGCCCCGATGGTGGCAGCCTGTGGATTACCGGTCGGCAAGATGTCTGGCAGGGGATTAGGCTTTAGCGGCGGCACCATCGATAAACTCGAATCGATACCAGGCTTCAGGAGTAATCTGTCAACAGACGAATTCATCAACCAGTTAAAACAGATTGGAATTGTTTTGACGGGACAAAGCGCGGACCTTGCTCCAGCTGATGGAAAACTATACGCGCTTCGGGATGTGACAGGCACTGTCCCGTCAATTCCATTGATTGCTTCCTCCGTGATGAGCAAAAAGATCGCAGGCGGTGCCAATGCGATTGTTTTGGATGTAAAAGTTGGCAAAGGTGCTTTCATGCAGACGCTTGATGAAGCGCGCGAACTCGCGAATGTGATGGTTTCGATTGGAAACCTTAGCGGACGCCGGGTGATTGCAGTGCTTTCACCAATGGATCAACCCCTTGGAGAAGCCGTTGGAAACGCTTTGGAACTCAAAGAAGCGGTTGAACTGCTGAGAGGAAAAGCTCCTAAGGACTACCGCTACCATTGTATGCACCTTGCAGCGTACATGCTGATCCTCGGCAAAATGGCCGCATCTATGCAAGAAGCCTTAGCGATGACTGAGGCGACCATTGCTGATGGGAGCGCCATGATCAAGTTGGAGGAGTTAGTCGCTGCCCAGAGTGGGGATGTCTCCTATGTCCGCGAGCTTGACCGCTTACCAAAAGCCAGGATCCACACAACGATCACAGCCAGCAAAAGTGGTTGGGTCAGGACAGTGGACGCAAAAGAAGTTGGCGAGAGCTCAGTGATGCTGGGCGCTGGTCGTTCGAAAAAGGATGACAAAATCGATTATGGAGTTGGCATCTTGGTGAAAGTAAAAATTGGTGATATTGTCGCTGAAAAACAACCGCTTTTTGAAGTTCACGCTAACGACGAAGAGAAACTCAACCAGGTTTTGGAAAAATTGAGAAATGCGGTTGAGATAGTAGACGAACCGGTGGAAGCGCCCCCGTTTTTTTGGGACGTTATTGGTCTGAATGAATAGCAGAAACCCGGTTCGCCGGGTTTTTTATTGGAAACTGGAGAATAGTTAATGCTGGCAGAACGTAAAAACATAAGGAATGTGGCAATCATCGCCCACGTGGATCACGGTAAAACAACCCTGATCGACTCCATGCTGAAACAGGCAAAGGTATTCCGGGAAAACCAGAAGGTCCAGGAACGGATCATGGACTCCAACGACCTGGAAAGGGAGCGTGGAATTACGATTCTGGCAAAGAATACTGCCATCACCCTGCCGGATCCAGAAACTGGCGAATTGGTCAAGATCAATATCGTCGACACGCCAGGACATGCCGATTTTGGCGGAGAAGTCGAACGGATCATGAATATGGTGGATGGTGTTCTGCTGCTGGTGGATGCGGTTGAAGGTCCCAAGCCACAAACCAGGTTTGTGCTCAAGCAAGCTATCGCAAAAAATCTGCCCACTATCGTAGTCATAAATAAATTAGATCGACGGGATGCAGATGCTGACCAGGCATTAAATGCCACCTTTGATCTGTTTGTTGAGCTTGGAGCCAGCAATGCACTGCTTGAGTTCCCGATCATTTATGCCGACGGGCTCGCGGGCAAGGCAGGAACATCGGAACAATTGGCAGATAATCTTATACCCTTGTTCGATAGCATCCTTCGCAACATACCCGGACCTTTGGCAGATGTTGAGGCGCCATTTCAGCTGCTGGTCACCAACCTTGGCTACGACGAATACAGTGGCGTAACAGCGACTGGCAGGATCCACGCTGGGACTATAAAGGCAGGGCAGCAATTAATGCGCATAAAGCTGGATGGCACTTCCGAGCGGATCCAGGCAAAGTATTTATTTGCTTACCAGGGTTTATCCAAAATAGCCATAGAAATGGCTGACGCTGGAGAGATTGTGACCATTGGCGGGCTGAAGGATATCCAGATTGGTGAGACGCTGGCAGATGTGGAAAACCCGGTCGAATTGCCCGCGATCAGAGTTCAACAGCCGACGGTTCAGATGACCTTTGGCGTCAATACTTCGCCTTTGAGTGGTCGAGAGGGCAAGTGGAGCACCACCAGGAAGCTTTGGGAGCGTCTGAATGAAGAGCTGCGGACGAATATCGCTTTGCGGGTTGCTCAAACTGAGCAGCAAGATACATTTTTAGTTTCCGGGCGCGGAGAGCTGCACCTTGGCATCCTGATTGAAACAATGCGTCGTGAAGGATACGAATTCCAGGTCAGCAGACCTGAAGCGATCATTGTCGAGGATGAAAATGGCAGAAAGCTGGAGCCATTTGAGGAAGTGCACATCGATGTGGACAGCGATAGTGTTGGGATCGTGGTCGAAATGCTCGGTCAGCGCAAGGGCAAAATGACGAATATGACTAACAACCCGGATGGAACAGTGCATCTGATCTATTCCATGCCTACCCGGGGTTTGCTGGGTTTTCGCTACAAGTTTTTGAATGCCACCCGCGGAAAGGGTATCTTAAACAGCTTTTATGTGGGAGATCAACCACTCGAAGGCGCTATTGATAGCAAGACTACCAGTTCGATCGTTGCCCGGGAGGATGGGATTTCCACGACGTATGGATTGAAAAATGCCGAACCCCGGGGAACCCTGTTTATAGGTCCCGGTGTGGAAGTCTATGAAGGCATGATCGTGGGTGAGACCCCGCGGTCGCAGGATCTTTCGATCAATATCGCCAAGAAAAAGCATCTGACCAACATGCGCCAGTCTATTCGGGATTTGGATGAAAGACTAAATCCACCAAGGCAGATGAGCCTGGACGAGATGATCGAATACCTGGGACCAGATGACCTGCTGGAAGTTACCCCGGTAAGCTTGCGTCTGAGAAAACGAATTCTAAATACGCACGACCGTCTCCGTAACGAAAAGACCGGTGAAGTCGAAGAGGATTAGAGATACTATTTATTAATATCCAACCCCTGCGCGTAGGTAAAAGCAATTTGCTGGTAATCCTGCTACTTGCATCGGAATTGAGAAGAGCGCTCCCGCATAAGGTTGAGCGCTCAATTCGTTTTCTGGGAGATCGACGCGTGCACTGGTGATGTAGAGCGTGCGCAGGTCAGGTCCACCAAATGCCACCGATGTGGGGCGGCTAACAGGTAAACGGATTTGCGCGAGTTCTTCCCCCTCAGGGGATATTTGAACAACACGTCCACCATCCCAGACAGCGACCCATAGATTACCATCCGCATCGATAGTCAGCCCATCTGGTGTTCCTTCCTGGGGAGTGTAAAAGATTTCTTTGTTGCTTAACTTTTTGCCCTGCCACCTGTAGCGGTAGATAGAATGTTCGAGAGAATCGGTGTGGAAAAAGAACCTATGGTCAAGGCTCCAGCCAATTCCGTTGGATATCGATACATCCTCCAGAAGGATGTCGCATGTTAGATCGCGCATAAGGCGATACAGTTTGGAGGTACCGCGTGGACCTTTTGAACCAACCCAAAATTCACCATCTGGTGAAACTTTGCCGTCGTTGAACATACAGCCAACACCTTTGGGGATTATTTCCAGGAAGTTTTTGGGTGGTGGATCATCAGGACGGTAAAAGGCAAACCCCAGTTCAGTCGCGAGTAGCAACTGATTAGTGTCGGTGAGTGCGATGCAACCAAGTTTTTGTCCAATTTTGTGGACTTTTAAGTCAGGGTTTTCTAACTGAAACTCATAGAGAAATCCCAGGTCAATGTCAATCCAGAAGAGCGTTTCGTGGATAGGATCCCAGAGCGGGCATTCGCCAAGCACATTCACACAGTGGATTAAAGGTTTGTCAATTGAGTAGGTGAGCATGTTGGGATTTTACAGCAGAAGCAGGGGTTTGTCATTCTCCGATGGCAGTGTTAAAATACCAAAAATCTCAGGAGTGTTAGTGATCGATGAAAAAAACGGGAAAGCCCTCAGGAAAGACAGATTTCAGACCCAAGATTATTCATGCCAGGCCAACTGAGTGGCTTGGTGTGGCAGGTCTGATGCTCCTTGGTGCCTTAGTTGGGCTGATTCTCAGCTTTTTTCTCCCCCCGAAATATGAAGCCATTTCGAGACTGACTACTAACCTGGAGGTAGTCACAGGTACGAATGTGACGGAAATCATGGTGGACTCACAGGTCGACCTCGTTGGCACGCTCATGTTCCATCCAGATGTAGTTGAGAGGGTCCGACAAAGCCTGGATGATGAGGGCTTCACCTACACAGCTAATGAGTTAACCGGGAAAACGAAGATCGAGCGCCAATTAATGAGCACACTGATCAAAGTGAGGGATACTGAGCCGGAAACGGCTGCTCTCATAGCCACCACCTGGGCTGAAAATGCATATGAACGCTTGAATGAGGCCTATTCACACGCGCTTACCCTTTCGGAAGCCAAAGCCCGCCGGGCAATGCTGACAGCCTGCATCGAAGATACCACCAAGCAAACACTCCCTTTTTGCCAGTCATTGACAGAAGAAAAAACTAACCAACTCTTAAGTGAAACGGAACGTATCATTTTGCAGGAAAGCCCTCTGAGCCTGGGACTGACAAGTGAGTTGAATGTCAGCCAATACCAACCGGCTTCGATTCCGGATCGTCCAATCGCGTTTCAACGATCGATACTGATCCTTGCTGGTGCACTGGCAGGTTTGGTATCTGCGCTGGTTTTTGATGAATTGCTGACGAAAGAATCAGAACGTGAGTAAATTCAGGGAAACACTTGCCGACATAAGTTGGAAGCTGTTGTTGGTGGCTTTGCCGATTACAAGTTTTCCGCTGTTTTCAAAGCTTTTTGGCGGCACGATGGTTGCGCCTCTGTCGTTTTTACCGATGGTTTTGCTGATTCTAATCGTGGTACTACCTAATTTTCTGAAGAGGGGAGTATTACCCCGGCAATTTCAACCGCTCTATGTTTTCTTCTTGATCGCAATCTTTTCCATCGCACTTGCATTTTTGAAAGAAGTTCCGAGCTTTCGGACGATACCCATCTGGAGAAATGCTGTAGAAGGGTTGGTAACTCTACTGATCGGGTTCGGCTTCTACCTTGTAACCATTTATTGTTTGGAAGACCAAGCACAGATACGCAGTGCTCTGCACTGGATCAACCTGGGTGGGATGGTTATCATCCTTGCTGTTGGCCTGCAGTATTTGACCTATGAAATCACCGGAGCATTCCCCCAAAGCCTGCGTTCTTTTCAGGCAGTTGTTTCTGCATCTGGCAGGTTGTATGACGGCCGTGCGACAGGGCTGGCATTTGAACCGTCGTGGCTGGCTCATCAGCTGAACATTTTATACATTCCTCTTTGGCTCGGTTTCACAGCAAGCAATGAATCGGTTTACCAGAAGCGGTTGTTTGGAAAGATACCCTATGAAGCCATCCTGCTTGCAGGCGGCATTATTAGTCTGTTCCTCAGTTTTTCCAGGATCGGATGGATATCGGTAATCGTCGTCTTCACGTACCTTCTATTCCGTCTGGCGAATTCAGTGATCAACAGGCATTTGGTACGACGGGAAAAAACGAAAGGTAAAAAATACACAAAAAAACAACATTTCTTTTTGAAACTCTTGCTCTGGCTGCTCCTGTTGATTATCCTCCTACTTTTAGTATTTGGAGCTGGCTTGGTCATGCGCCGGCTGGATCCTCGCATGGAGCAGCTGTTCAATGTTACTCTGCTGAAGCAGTATGGGATTATGGGTTGGGCAAGTCGACTTAGTTTTGCTGAAAGAATCATTTATTGGCAGTCAGCTTTCAATGTTTTTGTTGATTATCCGTTTTTTGGCAGTGGTTTAGGAGTGGCTGGCTACTACTTCCCCGAAACACTTCCCAGTTTTGGTTACCAACTACCCGAAATTCTTTCGGTCTTGCTCTATGACAGTTTTATTCCTAATGCCAAAAACTTATGGGCAAGGTTGCTAGCAGAGACCGGCATAGTCGGATTTTCTGTTTTTGTTGCCTGGGTGGTTGAGCATTGGCGCAACGCAAAAGCCGTGGAAAAGCGAAAACAATCCGGGCTATTCACAGCAATGGGATTGGCAGGACAACTATTGATCATCGCTTTAATCGTGGAAGGTTTCAGCCTGGACACGTTTGGTCTGCCTTATTATTGGGTTGGTCTAGGTCTGATTGTGGCGAGCTGGCGTGCTAAGTTGGAGCATTCGGATTCAAAGTTGAAGCGAAAGTCGGCGTAAAAGCTGATTTCAGCAAATCCCACATAGCTGTGCTTGGATTGTTACTTTAGTTAAGCGTTTCTTGCCTGTTTTGATTACACGCAGGTATTTGAGAACCGCGTCGTTAGTCTTCTCGTCAATCCTGGCTTCAGATAACATCCCAGCCAGCTGCCTTGCAAGGTCCGGAGTGATTTGTGCATGATTATCCCAGGCAAGTTTGAAAGCTGGGCTTTCTGCCAAACCGAGCAGGATAGGATAGGTCTTTTTCCGTGTTGTAAGGTCTGTCAGATTTGACTTACCTGTGATACTTGTATCTCCCCAAATGCCAAGGTAATCATCCTGAATCTGAAAAGCCAGACCAGCATGCTCCCCAATCTCCTCGAGGGACCGATCAGCCGCCTCATCCGCTCCGGCGAGTATCGCCCCAATTCGCATGGACGCTGAAATCAGGCGCGAGGTTTTCAGGCGGATCAATTCTAGGTACTGGTCAACCGATACGCTTCTTTCAGTCTCAAAGTAAATATCCAGATACTGCCCTCGGAAAACGTCCAGAGTGGCCTGGCGAAAAACAGAATAGGCCTTGGCAAAATTCGTAGGATCAACTGCTGACAAAACTTCATGGAAGATGTCGTGTGCCATCGCGGACAGAAAGTCGCCAACGTTCAGAGCCTGGGCGAGACCATATCGCCGCCACATGCACTCGCGTCCAAAGCGTATCTGACCCAAGTCTTCGATATCATCATGAATAAGGGTGTAATTATGCAACACTTCCATCGCCACAGCAGCGGGCGCATTGCCTCAATAAAAATGTAACTTTGAGAAATAACGTTGCCTCAAAAAAAGTGTTACCCTACCGCAGAACTTTATGTCTGCGAGAGGGAGCATATGATGAGTCAACAGAGCAAGCGGGAATTACTGGAAACCATTCGGCCTAGGTACTTGAAAGCCTCAAAAAGGGGCAAAGCACGGATCTTGGACGAATTTGTAGCCGCAACCGGTTATCACCGCAAATATGCCATCCGAGTTCTCAAGCACGGTCGGAAGTCGAGCGGCTTGCGCAAGAAAGGACGGCGTAAGGAATACCAGGGCGAAGTTGTGGCGGTCTTGACCCACATTTGGGAGATCTGTGGTCGTATCTGCTCGAAACGGCTCAAACCCTTCCTGCCCGAGATCGTAGCTGTCCTGGAACGCCATCAGGAACTGTCGCTCTCGGCGGAAATCAAATCCCAACTGCTGCGCATGAGCCCCTCCACGATCGACCGCTGCTTGCGGCCAGCCCGCTTTGAGGTAAAGCGGCATGGTCTGTCCACGACCAAACCGGGCACGTTGCTCAAGAAAGCCATCCCGATCCGCACCTATGCCGACTGGGATGATGCCCGCCCGGGATTCGTGGAAGTCGATCTGGTGGCGCATTGTGGCGAGAGCGTCGAAGGGCAGTTTCTCAATACGCTCACCACCACCGATGTCTCCACCGGCTGGACGGAGTGTGTGGCCGTCCTGCATCGCTCGCAGCATCTCGTGTTTGCCGCCATCCAGACCATGCGTCAGCGCCTGCCTTTTCCCTTGCTGGGACTGGATTCGGACAATAGCGGCGAGTTCATCAACGAAATCACGTACCGTTACTGTCAGGACGAACGGGTGACCTTCACCCGTTCCCGGCCCTACAAGAAAAACGACCAGGCGCATGTCGAGCAGAAGAACTGGTCGGTGGTACGTCATCTGATCGGCTATGACCGCTTCGAGACCCAGGAAGAGCTGCAGCTCTTGAACAGCATCTACGATGACTTGCGTCTGTACGTCAACTTCTTCCAGCCAGTCTTGAAGCTGATTGGTAAAGAGCAGGTTGGCAAAAAGACGATCAAACGGTATGATGAAGCAGCTACGCCCTATCAGCGAGTGTTGCGCTCCGATCAGGTGGACCTGGCCGTGAAGGCCCGCCTGTGCCACCAGTATTTGCAGCTCAATCCTGTAGCTTTGCGCAACAGTATTGACCAGAAAGTAGCCAAGTTGTGGAAGATCTTTCGGTAACATTTTCATTTGAGCCAACGTTACCCTGAAAGTAACCTTTTATTTTGAGGCACTACGCGGGTAGCAAATCCACTGGCTGGTGACCAAACAATTGACTGCTGGTGAGCAAGAGCATCGGTCGCAAGCGTTTTCCAGTTTTGGAGGAAGAATCATTCCAGCCAAAGTGGTAGCTGACCATCTCACGGAGCCCAGGCAGATTTTCAGGCGTACGGTCCAGGACAAGTTGCTTCAAACTTACTTCAAATTGGTCTTTTAACCAGGCCAAGTCGCTCATAACAGCCCGGCGACATCCAGGTGTCTGATATTCCATCCAGGGAGAGAGCCGACCCCGCAGGCAAACATGGCAGTTTTCAGCTGCATTTTGATCATTTCGATCTGATTAATCAATTCCGATTCACCGCTATTGGCAGCAATTAAGAACTTGCGGGCGAAGCCGCCGAGTTTCGCACCAAGTGCAAGCGCTTTCGCGAGATCCACACCATCTTGAAGACCACCTGAGGCAAAAATAATTGGATTTCCTTCAAGCTCTCGCAGTTGAAGGAGGTTTTGAGCAGTCGGAATTCCCCAATCGCTAAAGGCTTGGTTAATAGGGGCTCTAAGTGGATCAAGCTGGCGATACATCTCAACTTTCGCCCAGGAAGTGCCTCCCGCGCCGGCAACATCGATGCCAGCAACTCCAACTTCCAGCAATTTTCGAGCAATATCCAGGTCGATACCCCAGCCAACTTCTTTGACCAGGACAGGCACAGGAAGTGAGCGGCAGACCGCTTCTATTTTCGGCAGCAAGCCAGAAAAATTGTGATTACCTTCCGGCTGGAGAGCTTCCTGCAGCGGATTCAGGTGCAGGTAAAGTGCATCTGCTTCGAGCATATCTACCGCCATTTTGCATTCCTCTATTCCATAGCCATAATTGAGCTGGACAGCGCCGAGATTAGCAAAAAGCAGCGCATTCGGGGCAAATTTACGGATATTGAATGACTCGGCTCGCTCCGGATTTTCAATGGCGGCCCGCTGAGACCCTACGCCCATGGCTATCCCACAATGCTCTGCGGCCAATGCGAGCGTGTGGTTGAAGGCTGCTCCAGATTGCGTGCCGCCCGTCATGGAAGAAATCAAGATCGGAGCCGCGAGTTGCTTGTTGAAAAGTGTCAATGTTGTATCTATGCGCGCAAAATCCAATTCCGGCAGGGCTTTGTGTTTAAGGTGAATTTTTTCAAAGCCAGTTGAGATCATGGACTGAACGTCCTGCTCAAGGTTAATCCTGATGTGATCATCTTTTCTTTGTGGAAGGAGCGCATCTTTTTTCATCATAAAGTGTTATAGTAAAGACTACAAAAAATGTCAATCTTTACGGTATAGTTAAGATCATTATAACAACAGAGGTATGAAATGGAACAAAATGAAATATTCGAATCCGTTAAGGCTGTTGTCACGGATGTCCTGAAAATCGATGGAGATGATATCACGATGGAAACCCGATTTATTGAAGATCTCAAGGCTGACTCGATGGATCAATTCTTCCTGATCGATGGTTTCTGCGAGAAATTTGATATCAACATTTCCGATGAAGACGCCCGTAATATTCACACCGTCGGTGATGCAATAAAAGCTATCGAAGCCAACAAAAAGTAAGATCTGCTTTCACGTACATAATAAGGCATTCGTTTGGTTGGAATGCCTTTTGTGTTTAATCGTTACGGTTATACAAGAATTCTCAGAGTATCCGGTGCAACCAATTTACTTGCAGGGTGGAGGTAAAAAGGATATGTCCAGTGAGGTCGATTATGTCTGAAGGAAAACAAAAAAAATCAAGCAGCAGCTTCAGATGGGTCAGACGAAGAAAAAGCCGCCATGCAGTAACGCGTCAAGGATCTGAAGACAGAAAAATCAGCAAACATGGTACGGAATGCCTGCTTACCAACTGGATGGAAAACCCCTGCTCTTTTTCCAAAACGCGCACCATTTAGAGTCAGGGTACAGCACAACAGGGTTCAGTGATTTAGCCAAACTGGATTATGGACTTTTTTGCGCGACTTCATTCGCTTTGCTCGAGATGGATTCAAACATTGAAATGCGAATCCTGCAATTGATCAGGAAAGCAATTGGTTGAAAAGATGCAAAAAAAGTGACTGATCTTTATGCCCAGTCACTTTTAGTAATTCTGCAAGGAATTAACCGTGCAGGTATTCCTGCAACGATTCTTTGCTGATACGATAAGCGCTGCCAATCTTGCGGGCTTTGAGATCACCGGCGTTGATGGCTGCAAGCACATCCTCTTCAGATACTTTCAGAAAACCCGCAGCCTCGGAAGGAGTCATAACGTCAGGCATTCCTGCTGCTGCGGGAGCTATCGGCTGAGTCTGTGACTGACCTTGCCCCTGCATCATCCCTGCGAGCGAACCTGACAGAGCGTTACCAATTCCCATGCCAGCACCAATTCCAGCCGTCAGACCCGCTCCACCAGCGGGATTCTGAGCAGCGTCACGCATGGCATCTGCAGCCTGCAGCTGCGTGTAGGTCTGCATGTCGAGCATACCCATATCGCGCAGTTCTTTGGCTGACTTATCCGAAGGTTTAAGATTGCCAATGTAGAATGATTTCAGCAGTAAACCGATCGCCAGGAAGTCATCCTGGGCCTTGGCACGTACACCAGCCCCCAGTTCATCCGTGAGACCGATTAAGTCGAGCACATTTTTCTCTGAGGTTGTCTCTCCAAGCAGGTCCTGCAAGCGGGAGAGCAGCATGGTGCGAAGGCGGTTTTCGATGTCCGAGGTGCGATAAGTGCCGAGCTGACCAACAATCTGGGTCACAAATTGCTGAGGATCTGTGACCTGGAAGCTATAGGTACCAAAGCCCTGGAGAAGAGCAATTCCGAGACCAACACCGGCGTTGCGGACAATGATCGGCTGTGGGGTTCCCCATTTGCGATCAGCAAATTCCCGCATGGAAACAAAGTAAATCTCGGCAGTGAAGGGGGTCCGATCCCCAAAAAGCTTTCCGAGCAGGTTGGTTAGCAAAGGCACATTAGCCGTGCTGATGGTGTGGCGTCCAGGACCGAGCACATCCAGCGCGCGACCATCACGGAAGAAGACTGCTGCCTGGGATTCGCGCACGATTACCTGTGAACCAAAGCGTAAATCTGCAATACCAGTTTCGGGAAAACGATGAACCAATTCATCCATCATCTCGCTTGGATATTCAACAACATCAAATACTCTTGCCATATTATTCCTCCATGAACATATGAATAAACTAATTACGCGAGGCCTTTGAGGGCATTAGAACGCTTATCGAAGATTTCAATGCATTCCTGGCTTACTGAAATCAAGTGTCGGATTGAGGCGGGCAAACCGTCTGTACCGATGGAAGATTCGACGTTATCGATTGCAGCGGATACGGTGGCGCCTTTTTCCAATAATGCAGCGTCGTATTGGTAGATGGTCGCCAGCTCTTCCTCTTTGATTTTGATCGCATCGAACAGACCCGCGTAGCCATAGGAAGCAGTTCGGACGCGGTCGATGAACTGGCGCAGCTTGATGGCAGCGTTTTCGAGGTCATCGATGTAAGCCAGACCACCCTGCGAAATCAAGTCGCGCTGTAAACCTGAAATACGCTGGTAATGCGCTTCGTATTCGTTAGCGATGGTTTCACGCAGTAACTTGTCGGACATTCGGCGATCGCCGCGTTCAACATACCCTTGAAAACCTGGTATCTTGGAAATCAACTTTTTTATTGGGTCTTGATCCTCAGCCACTTTATCAAAAATATCATTCATGTTGCTCCTTTGCTTTCTTAGAACCATGCATAATCGTAGATGTTTCAAGCCACCCTGGCAATAGATTATCTAAGGTTCTCACGGAATTACAAAAATATTATAATGGATAAAACCGAAATCATAGGAGGTTTGTATGGCTTCAGGACAGGGAAATCGCCTCAGTCCCTTGGAATACTTTCTGATCATCATCCTGGTTTTGATGATCCTTTTTACGTTATTGTCAATATTCTGGCCTGCCATACAACTTTTCTACCAAAACACCTTCGCTAACTGATGGACATCCAAAAAATCAAAGCGCAATTGCCAGAGTGGATGTGGAACACAATTGACTGGGTCTTTCCGCCACATTGCCTGGGTTGCGGTGTAGAGGGCGAAATCATCTGCCCTGAGTGTTACGCAACGATCAAACGTGTTCCTGTAAATGTATGCCCATATTGCAATGCATATGTCAGTACGTCCGGGCACTGCCCCAATTGCCTGAACCGCAAGCCAGCTTATACACAATTTAGAGCATATGCGTTTTATGGTGGAGTGATCCGAGAGGCTGTTCACCAATTGAAATACCAAAATGATATCGGCATTGCCCGGATTTTGGCAGGCTACCTGCTGAAAGTCATCCAGGCTGAAAATTGGCAAATAGACCTGGTTGTCCCAGTTCCATTATCGAAAAGTAAACAGGACCAACGGGGATACAACCAGGCAGAACGCCTTGCCAGACCTGTTGCAGGTGCGCTTGGGAAACCAATATCTACGGAAGGGCTAAGCCGGATCAGAGAGAAAGCGTCCCAGGTGAATTTGGATGTGAAATCGCGCAGGGAAAACGTGCGTGGGGTGTTTGAGGCAGATCCAGCCATTGTCAAGGGTAAGCGCATTTTGTTAATCGACGATGTTTTCACAACAGGAGCGACCCTCGAATCGGCCTCACAGGCTCTGAAAGATGCAAATTCCGGGCTTGTTTATGCGGTTACAGTTGGGAAGTCAGATTTCAATGTCAATTGAATTTACGTTTAAATAACTTATCATGTATAATTCCTTAAAATCATTCAGGAGGTTCCCATGGCTCTACATATGGATATTTACACAAAAGACCTTGAATTGACCGACCGAATCAAGGAATACGCAACCAAAAAAGTCGGTAAGCTGGATAGGTTCCTCAGTGAAATCACCGAATGCCGTGTAGATTTAGGGTATGCCAAGACCGCAAGGAATGCTTCAGATCGCTTTACAGCCCAGGTCACCATCCGCGGCAAAGGCTTCATCCTTCGTTCAGAAGAAAGGGCAGACAGTATCTACGCCGCGATTGATGCCACCGTTGATAAGATGACCCGACAAATTGAGCGATTTAAGGGCAAGCATTGGCGCAAACGCGCTCCTGAGACAGCTGAAATCACTGCTGCTGCCGCTACTCCTGAAGAAGTCGAAGAGGAAGAAGCTACCCCAGTAATTGTCCGAAGGAAGACCTTTACATTGACCCCCATGGACGAGCAGGAAGCACTTGAGCAATTGCAGTTGCTCGGTCACGAAGATTTCTTTGTATTCTATAATGCCGAAACTTCAAAGATCAATGTTCTATATCGACGCCGTGATGGAACCTACGGTCTGATTGATCCAGTTGTTGGATAGGATAGTCTGAAGAGATTACGCACATGCAGCCTCGGAAGTGGCTGCATGTGCGTTAAAATAAGCTCAGGAGAATTCAACTATGGCGTATGAAGATGATGATGATTTTGTGCTACCCCCTAACCTTACCGGTGAAAACGCTTTTGATCTGCCTGCCATCACAAACTCTGTTCGTGGGATATTGAGAGCTATTGGCGAGGATCCTGAACGGGAAGGTTTGGTTCGCACTCCTGAGCGCGTTGCGCGGGCATACCAGGAGATTCTGGGAGGTTATAATACCGATCCGGTTCAACTGGTCAATGGAGCACTGTTCACGGTTGATTATGATGAAATGGTCATCGTGAAGGACATTGAATACTACAGTCTGTGCGAGCATCACATGCTGCCATTTTTTGGTAAAGCTCATGTCGCTTACGTGCCCAAGGGGAAAGTCCTCGGACTTTCAAAGATACCTCGAATTGTTGATATGTTTGCGCATAGATTGCAGGTGCAGGAAAGGATGACTCAGCAAATTGCGGAGTTCATCCAGGAGGTCATCGACCCCTGGGGGGTTGGGGTGGTTATTGATGGGCAGCATTTATGTATGATGATGCGCGGGATAAAAAAGGAACAGGCTAAAATGACAACATCCGCAATGCTGGGCGGATTCCGAAAGCGCCTGGAGACCAGGATGGAGTTTTTGAACCGGATCTCAAACTAAGTGTTGCCTGCGACAGCTTCCCGATAGATTTCAACTCCAACACGCGAGGTATTGGCAACAAACTCAGGTTTTTCGATTCTGACGCTTACTGCATTAATGCCAAACCTGTCGAGCAGCATCGTGGCCAGATTATCAGCCAGGGCTTCAAGTGTGTAGAACTGCGTTTCAGCCACGCGATTGATTACGGATTTGGCTACGGTCGAATAACTAACGGTATCATCGATGTTGTCAGTCAATCCAGCTGGTTTTAGATCCATAAAAAGAGTGATATTGAGCAGCAGTGTCTGTGGTTGATCCCGTTCAGGCGATTTTACGCCGAAGATGCCTGAGGCTCGTAAATCGGTAATTATGATTTTGTCCATTCTGCTTCCTGTTAGAGAAATTCACCGCCATCGACCCGAATAACATCCCCGGTCATGAAATCCTGGCTAAGGATATGAAGCACATTCTGAGCGATGATCTCAGGGCTGCCAATGCGCTTTAACGGGATTTGACGGTCTGCCACGACCTGTAAATCGACATGCTCGTATCCCAGCAAAGGCAACATTGTCCCGGGAGCGATGGCATTAACTGTGATATTTGGTGCCAATTCCAGGGCAAACATGGCAGTTATTGTGTTAATAGCCTGCTTTGTGACTCTATAGCTGAAGTGGTCTGTTCCATTCCGGAATACTTTTCCGTCGCTTATGTTAATCACTTTCCCTTGCACCTCGCGGGGAAGTTGGCTGGCAAAAGCTGAGATTAGCAACCAGGGAGAAAAAAGATTCACATTGAACACTTTGTTGATTTTCTCCGGTGTAGCAGCTTTTCCAGAGCCAGCAGGATAGATCCCGGCGTTGTTGATCAAAATGTCAATGTGACCGAACTCAGAGCAAACCTGGGTCATCAAATCCTGGACATGAGAAATGTCTTCCAGATCCTGTTGGAAGACGTGTGCCTTTCTGCCCATTTTTTCAAGGTCGGATTTTACCTGGATCACCGATTCCACGGAGGTGTTATAGTGAAGCGCCAGGTTGCAGCCTGCCTCGCCCAGCGCGAGAGCTATTGCTCGCCCAAGGCGAATACCACTACCGGTGACTAGAGCATTCTTACCTTTTAGATCCATGATTCACTCACCTTTCTTTCTTGAATAGTTAACTTATCTTAACTAATTAAGCATAGTTTAGGAAGTGCCTTTGTGTTCAATGGTAGAATTTTATCATTCCAAAACAATAATAATCTTGGAGGTCGTGCATGACAAATATCGATCTGGAAAAAGCGTTGAATACAATCAGGTTCCTTTCAGCTGACGGCGTGCAGAAGGCAAATTCTGGTCACACTGGTCTTCCAATGGGGGCAGCAGCCCTTGCTTATACACTTTTTATGCGCCATATGAAGTACAACCCGTCAGATCCATCGTGGTCAAACCGTGATCGCTTTGTTCTTTCAGGTGGGCACGGCTCCATGCTGCTTTACAGCATGCTCTACCTGACTGGATATGATGTGTCGATGGAGGACCTGAAACAATTCCGCCAGTGGGGCTCCAAGACCCCCGGGCACCCCGAATGGAGGCATACGCCCGGGGTGGAAACGACCACAGGACCACTCGGACAGGGTTTTGCCTCAGGGGTAGGGATGGCAATCGCTGAGCATCACCTGGCCGCAATTTTCAACAAACCAGGATACGAAATTGTCGATCATTACACCTTCGGTATTGTAACGGATGGTGACTTGATGGAAGGCATCAGCTCTGAAGCTGCATCACTGGCTGGGCATCTCAAGCTCGGAAAATTGATCTATCTATACGATGACAACAAGATCACCATAGAAGGATCAACCAGTATTGCCTTCACTGAGGATGTAGCAAAGCGGTTTGAGGCTTACGGCTGGCATGTTCTACGGGTAGCAGATGGTAATGATGTTGACGCGATAGATGCTGCTGTTGAGGAAGCCAAAAAGGACCCTCGCCCTTCAATCATTCTTTGCCGTACAACGATCGGCTATGGTCTGCCAACCAAGGCGAATACTCCCGGTATCCATGGGTCTCCGGCTGGCAAAGAAGAGTTGGCCAAAGCTAAGGAAAATGTTGGTTGGCCAGTTGAGCCAATGTTTTATGTACCTGAGGAGATACTGGCACACTTCCGTACCCGGCAGGATGCTGGCAAAAAAGCTCAGGAGAAATGGGTTAATAGTTACAACAGCTACAAGGCAGCATACCCGGAGCTTGCGGCTGAATTTGAGCGAAGGCTTTCCGGGGAATTGCCTAAAGGTTGGGATAAAGCTTTACCCGTGTTCCCGGCAAGCGAAAAGGGGCTTGCTGCGCGTGAAGCTTCTGGAAAAGTTATTAACGCAATTTGCGCTGTCTTGCCTGAGTTATTCGGTGGTTCAGCAGATCTGGCTTCGTCAGTAAAGACCTGGATGGACAAAGTGCCAGCATTCAGCCCCGAAACACCTGAAGGCCGGAATGTCCATTTTGGAGTTCGTGAGATCTCCATGGGTGCAATTGGCAATGGTTTGCTGGTCCATGGCGGTTTTATTCCATACGTGGCAACTTTTCTGGTGTTCTCAGATTATGCCAGAGCCTCGCTGCGTGTAGCTGCACTCTCAAAAATGGGTGTTATTTGGGTGCTAACCCACGACTCTATCGCTGTTGGAGAAGACGGACCCACTCATCAGCCTGTCGAGCAGCTCATGAGCCTGCGGCTTATCCCGGACTTGGTTGTGTTACGACCTGGCGATGCAAATGAAGTCAGTGAATCCTGGAAATATGCGATTGAACATCGCGACCGACCAGTGGCATTGATCCTTTCAAGACAAAATTTGCCTACTTTAGACCGCAAGGTATGCAATCCTGCAAAGGGTGTTGCCAGAGGTGCGTATATCCTCTACGAAACTGAAGCGGGTATACCGGATATCATCCTGATGGCAACCGGATCGGAGCTGAGCCTGGCATTTGATGCAGGAAAGAAGCTTGAGAAACAAGGTCGCAAAGTGCGGGTGGTCTCCTTCCCAAGCTGGGAGTTGTTCGAGAAGCAACCAAGGAAATACCAGCAATCCGTGTTACCCCCTGAAGTGAAACGCCGTGTCTCGATTGAGGCAGGTGTGACCACAGGCTGGCAGAAGTATGTTGGCTCTGAGGGCATTGAGATTGGCATCGACCAGTTTGGCAAATGTGGCCCAGGTGAGGTTGTGTTGGAAAAATTTGGTTTCACGGTAGACAACGTCGTGAAATTAGCACGGAAGCTATTCTAGAAATCAGGAGAGAACCAATGAACCGATCTGAAGCTCTAAAACAAGCCGGACAATCAATCTGGTATGACAATATCGAACGCGGTATGTTGATGGATGGGGAGATGGCGCGAATGATCAAGGATGGGGAGGTCTATGGCGTAACATCCAACCCCAGCATCTTTGAGAAATCGATCAGCAGCAGTGCCGCCTATGATGACATCTTGCAGTCGATGGCATGGGCAGGTCTGAGCAAAGAACAAATCTACCTTGAATTAGTGCGCGAAGACATCCAGGCGGCAGCCGATTTATTTCTGCCGGTGTATGAAGCCACTGGAGGAATTGACGGCATGGTTAGCGTCG
This sequence comes from Anaerolineaceae bacterium UBA1363, assembly GCA_002306055.1. Lineage (GTDB taxonomy): Bacteria > Chloroflexota > Anaerolineae > Anaerolineales > Anaerolineaceae > Mesolinea. Next base: position 37,771 of record DBRR01000045.1, on the reverse strand, counting down.
AGATCAACCCGCTGTTTGCCTATGATACAGAGAAATCGATCGAGGATGGCCGTGCTCTGTGGGCTCAAATGAACCGCAAGAATGTCATGATCAAAGTGCCTGCCACCAAAGCCGGACTGCCAGTCATTGAAACGCTGATCAGCGAGGGCATTAACGTGAATGCGACGCTGATTTTCTCGATTCCCAGGTATATGGAAGTAATGGAGGCTTATTTTTTAGGCCTCGAAAAACGCCTGGCGAACAATTTGCCAATTGACCATGTTACCAGTGTGGCATCTTTCTTTGTTTCCCGGATAGATACCCTGGTGGATAGCCGGTTGGAAGAATATGGCGCTGCAAATCCCCAGGCAGCTGACCAGGTGGCCGCGTTGACAGGGAAGATTGCCATTGATAATGCGCGCCTGGCATACCAGGAATTCTTGAAATTTTTTGCTTCAGAGCGCTTTGAGAATCTTAAGCAGTACGGGGCGAAAGTTCAGCGACCTCTGTGGGCATCGACAAGCACCAAGAATAAAGCCTATTCCGAGACGTTGTATGTGGATGAATTGGTCGCTCCAAATAGCGTCAATACGATCCCACCAGCGACTTTGAGCGCGTTTCTTGACCATGGTGCAACCGACTTGCGGATTGAACAAGATTTAGAGCGGGCAAGAAAAGACTTTGACATGCTGCTAAAGCTTGGTTTTGACTATAACCGCATCGCTCAGGAACTTGAAGATGAGGGGGTGGAAAAATTCAAGCAAGCTTACATTTCGCTCCTGGAAACGATTGAAACCAAGCGCGCCTTCTTCAAGGTGGAGTTAGCGAACCTGGGTGAGGCAGTCCATGCCGCATTAAAAAAGGCTGCTGATGAAGTTTATGTTGGCAGCTTGTTTGACCACGAACCGTCTTTTTGGACAAGCGATCAGTCGGGACACGACGAAATTCGAGAGCGGTTGGGCTGGCTGAGCCTGCCGGGGCAGCAATTTTCTATTATTGACGAGTTAGCAGCATTCAAGGAAAAACTGCTTTCTGAAGGATATGTGCACGCCTTTGTGATTGGCATGGGCGGCTCCTCCCTGGCGCCGGAAGTGATGAGCCAGGCGATTGCGCCAGTAGATGGCAAGGGGTTGAAACTTCAAATTATCGACACCACCAGCCCGGATGAGATTGCTTTCCGAGTGCGCGGTGTTGATCTGCGAAAGAGCCTTTTCATTGTATCGAGCAAGAGCGGTGGAACCAGCGAAACAATGTCTGCAATGAAGTATTTCTGGGCGGAATTAGAAAAAATTGAGCCTGAGAATGTGGGTAAGCATTTTGTGGCGATCACCGACCCCAATACTTCACTGCAGGATCTGGCTTATCGGAAAGGTTTTCGCAAGGTGTTTAATGCCCGCCCGGATGTTGGCGGACGCTATTCGGTGTTCACCCATTTTGGGCTGGTGCCGGCAGCAGTGATGGGTATTGACTTGCATAAACTGCTTGGGCAAGGCAATGCCTCTGACCTCCAAAGCCGTAAAAACGTGCCATATCCAGCCAATCCCAACCTGATGCTGGGCTTGGTGCTGGGTGAGGCTGCAAAGCGCGGAAAAGACAAATTAACCTTCATCGCTGAGAGCTTTGCTGGTAGCCTGGTGCCCTGGCTTGAGCAGCTGATCGCTGAAAGCAGCGGAAAAGAGGGAAAGGGTATTCTACCGATCGAGAATGAACCTGTGTTGGTGAGCCAGAATTATCCTGAAGATCGAATTTTTGTCTATTTCAAGACCGATGGAAGCAAAGCTGGACTGGTGGATGAACTGAAACAGGCAGGGCAGATCGTCATAACAATTGCCATCCCGGAACCCTACGCGCTTGCCAAAGAGTTTTATCGCTGGGAATATGCTACAGCGATTGCGTGTGCGGTGCTGCAAGTAAACGCATTTGATCAGCCAAACGTGCAGCTAAGCAAAGCGATCACGAAAGACATGATCCATGCCTACCAGAAGAGCGGCAAACTGGAAGATGGAGAGCCAATCTGGGAAAACGATCAGGCAATCGTTTACGGCTTTAGGAATGAAGAAGTCTTGAAGGAAACTGATCTTGAATCGTTGCTACTTGCTTATGCCAGGTCGGTTCCGGAAAAAGGATACGTTGTGCTGAGCGGATTTATTCCCCGCCTCGAGGAAAACTTCGAGTTCCTCCAGACTTTACGCGGAAGGATCCTGAATGCTGTCAATAAAGCCACAACTTTAGGCTTTGGACCGCGCTTTCTGCATTCCACCGGGCAGCTGCATAAAGGCGGACTGGGTGGCGGATTGTTCATCCACTTCACTAAAGATGCTGAACATGATTTTGAGATTCCCGGAGAAGGGATGAGTTTTGGCACCCTGCAAAGGGCGCAGGCACTGGGCGACCTCCAGGCATTGGTACAGAAGAATCGCGCCGCTATCAGGGTTCACCTTAAGGGTTGATCCAGAATAGTAAGAAAAAGGCAGTAGTACACGCCACTGCCTTTTTAACTTAATCGTTGGGCAACCCGGCGATTAGCTTATCCCATGGCACTTAGACCATAAACTCATCTTTCAAAAGGATTGTGGAGTGGTGTGCAAGGGACAAATTCCAGGTCCTTCGATCGAGTTCATCGATCTTTGTTGATTTTGGTTCCTCGTTATCAAGGTTTACTTTGATGTCGCCCCCATGTGAGACTAGGGTCTTTTCCTGGACTTCGGCTTAGAGCGTTGGAGAGGGATGAATCAATGTATAATTTTTGTCACCACTTGACAAGAATTGGACACAATACTTGAAAATTCTCGGAATAGACCACGGAAATGTGAGAATTGGCATCGCGATCAGCGATGAGAGCGGCAGTTTTGCGCGACCACTGACCATACTCACGCATGTTTCCAGGGTGCATGATGCGGAAAAGGTATGTAAACTTAGTGAAGACCATGGCTGCGGTATGATCGTTGTAGGCATCCCTTATGATTCTGACGGTGGGGAAGGTCCCAGGGCACGTTCCGTGCTGCGATTTGTGGCACAATTAAAATCTGTCTGTCGCGTTCCTGTGATAACCTGGGATGAGTCTTTTTCTACTAAGGATGTGATTACTACCAGCCTAAAAATGAAAAAGAGCCGGAGTTCACGCCAACAAGCACTGGACGACAAGGCAGCAGCAATGATCTTGCAGAGCTATCTTGATCACCACGCGCAATATTCCGAGGATCAAAGTGCCTAAGAAATGTAATCCCGTATTCCTCATCCTGATCCTGCTTATGGCGATCGTTCTCGCGGCGGGATTGGTGTATGTCAGTTTCGAGGTCAGGGAAACTTTCGGTCTACCAGGAAAATCCGTAAACCCAATTTCTGCCTTGAAGTACAGCCTTGCGCTTTTCAATGGCAGGGATAAAATGCTTTCCGTTGCGCCTGGCAATGGATTGCGGGAAGAAAAGGTTTCCGTCGAGGCAGATCAATCCATTCAGCAGCTTTGCGCGACCCTGGAGCAGAGGAACCTGGTCGAATCCGCGAACTTGACCTGTACTTATCTAATCTATTCAGGCAAGGATCGAAATATCCAGCCTGGAAACTATACGATTCCGATGGGCATAAATGCCATCGATACTGCCAACTTGATTTTCGATGTCACCCGACGCGACAAGCAGTTCATCATCTATGCCGGTTGGCGGCTGGAAGAAATTGCGGCGATGATCGATGGGTTGGGATTATCCTTCGATGCGACTGATTTTCTGACCTTCGTAACAGCCCCTCCGGATTCCTATAAGGAGCAGCTTCAGATCCCGCAAGGGATGACCTTGGAAGGCTACTTCTTTCCTGGAAATTACAGCGTGAAACCCGACATCTCGCTTCAGGACTTCGTTGCTGAGATCCTGACGCGTTTCAAGACGACCGTGCTGACCGAAGAGTTTGAAAAAGACATGCAGCGCAGTGGTCTGACGCTTCATCAAGCCATCACCATGGCGTCCATCATCCAAAGGGAGACTCTGGCTGAAGAAGAGATGCCATTGATCGCATCTGTGTTCTACAACCGGCTGGAGATTAATATGCCCCTGGAGACGGACCCGACCGTCCAATTTGCTTTGGGGTACGACGCACAGAAAAATACCTGGTGGAAAAGTCCGTTGACATTTACGGATTTAGAGGTAAATTCGCCTTATAATACATACCGTAATCCAGGCTTACCACCCGGACCAATTTCGAACCCGAGCCTGGCTGCGCTAAAAGCCGCAGTCGCTCCAGCAGAAACCGATTTTCTTTTTTTTAGAGCGAAATGTGATGGCAGTTTGACACATAACTTTTCAAAAACTTATGAAGAGCACTTGAATTTTGGGTGTGACTAAAGGAGGAGAGATGCAGGTATTAGGAATTGATATCGGGGGATCAGCTACAAAAGGCGCGATTGTGGATACCGAAACCGGTCTATTGGTTTCAGAACGGGTGCGGATTGCCTACAAAACCATCCAGGAACCAGCCGCTATTGTCAAGGGCATCAATAAAATCAGGAAAGAACTCAATTATGAGGGTCCGATTGGCGTGGGATTCCCAGGCGTGGTGAAACACGGCCAGATCTTTACCTCTGCCAACCTCCACAAGGATTGGATTGGGAAAAATCTTGCTACAATGGTCACCGAAAAGACTGGGCAGCCGGCTGTGATCCTCAACGACGCGGACGCAGCAGGCTTGGCTGAGATGCGCTTTGGTGCTCCGGAACTAAGGCAATACGATTTTGTGATGTTTTTGACGATTGGTACGGGGATAGGAACCGCCTTGTTTGTGAATGGTAAATTGATTCCTAATACAGAGCTTGGTCATATTGAGATCCGCGGAAAGGAAGCCGAGCACCGTGCCTCCGGAGCGATTAAGACCAGGGAAAAATTGACCTGGAAGGAATGGGCACTGCGTCTTAACACCGTGTTGCTTACCTATGAAGCCTTGATCAACCCCGAAATATTTGTACTTGGAGGGGGCATCAGCAGTAGTTTTGATAAGTATTCCAAATATTTTACGACCAAGGCGCCAGTCGTTGCAGCCAAGCTGAAGAATTTGGCTGGAATTATCGGCGCCGCAATCGCTGCGTATGAGACCCTCAAGGATAAAAATGAAGAGGCTGACTTTCAAAAGCAGCCTCTTCATTGAGTTCAAAACCCGCGATTAGTGGGGTTTGACAGTACCACTTGTCTCAGCCTGGAGTTTCAGTGTGTTCCTAGCTATTTCACTTTCAGGCAGGCGGCTGTAAAGGAAGTTGAGCTGATAAACCTTTTCTTTTAACGGATCGCTGAGTGCTTGTTTGGACATGCGCCAGGACCAGTTGCCTGAAGCGCATCCGGGCATGTTCATGCGGGCTTCAGAACCCAGCCCAAGGAAATCCTGCATTGGGGCAACAGCATACCGGGCAACCGATCGCCAGACTTCCCGGATCATTCGATGGGGAACGTCCGTTTCGTTGGCTCCGAGATAATCCAGACAGAATTGTTTCTCTTTTTGTGTCGCATGATCGAACCATCCCTGGGCGGTTTCGTTATCGTGTGAGCCGGTATAAGCGAAGCAATTAACTGGGTAGTGATGGGGCAGGAAGTCGTCCTCAGGGTCGCCGCTGAAGGCAAATTGGAGAATCTTCATTCCCGGGAAGCCAAACCTATCCCGCAATTCTTCCACATCCGGTGTAATAACCCCAAGGTCTTCAGCGATGATTGGCAACTCAGGAAAACGCCGCTTTAGTTCTGTGAACAACTCCAACCCGGGACTCTTTATCCACTCACCATGAACGGCGGTCTCTGAGCCAAATGGCACATGCCAGGCGGCTGCAAAGCCGCGAAAATGGTCAAGCCGAACCAGGTCCACCATGGATAGGACGCTGCCAAGCCGACGAGCCCACCAATCGTAGTGTTGCTCAGCATGGACTGGCCAATTATAGAGAGGATTGCCCCAAAGCTGTCCGGTGGCTGAGAAATAATCAGGTGGCACGCCAGCCACCATGGTGGGGGTAAGTGATTCATCCATCAGGAAGAGCTGTGGATTAGCCCAGGTATCAGCACTATCAAAAGCGATTACAAACGGCATGTCGCCGATGATCCGAATTCCTTTTCCATGGGCGTAATTCTTCAGGTTTTGCCATTGCTGGTTGAACAGGAATTGGCTGAACTTTACTTTTTCGATGACAGTTGCCAGCTCAAGGCTCACTTGCTCTAGGGCTGCTGGTTCACGAAACTTCAATGCTTTCGGCCAATCCGACCAGGGCTGCCCGCCTTGTGATTCTTTGATGGCCATAAACAAGCTATAGTCATCCAGCCATTGGGAGTTATCTGCTTCAAATTGCTTAAACTGAGTGGTGATCTCATCGGAGTGTAAGCCCAGGTAATTCTCATAAGCGGTATCCAGAAGATGATTCTTCCACTGAATTACCGGCCCAAAATCCACGGATGTTTCAGGGAATTCCGGTCGTTGGCGTAAATCAGAAGTTTTTAATAATCCAGATTCGAGCAGGAGGATCGGATTGACCAGGTAGGGATTACCGGCAAAAGCAGAGAAACACTGGTAGGGTGAATCACCATACCCTGTAGGTCCAAGCGGCAGAATCTGCCATAGTTGAGTCCCCGAAGCATGCAGAAAATCGATCCAACGGTAAGCTTCCGGACCTAAATCGCCAATTCCGTCTGGGCTGGGAAGGCTGGTAGGGTGGAGCAGAATGCCAGAATAGCGTTGAAGTTTCATAAAGAGTATCCTTTCAGAAACTGGCTAAGCCAGGAGTTTAAGGTATACATCCAAATATTTACCAGCAGAAAGCTTCCATGAGAACTGTGCGCTCATGGCGTTGCGGCGCATGATTGCCCAGGCTGTCTTATCCTCGAAGACTTTCAAAGCAAGTGTGAGCGCCTGTTTTAAGCCCTCATCAGTTTTATCCAGATATAGGAAACCGGTTGCCGAATTAGGGTTCGCAGAGTAATCCAGGATAGAGTCTGCCAAACCGCCAGTATGGGTAGCGACCGGCAAGTTCCCATAGCGCATTGCAAACATTTGCGAAAGCCCGCAAGGCTCATAGAGGCTTGGCATCAATAATATATCACCACTTGCGTATAGCATTCGTGCAATGATATCGTCGTAATTGAGAATACAGGCTATCCTGTTAGGATACTGGGCACTGAGCTCGCTTGCCCGGTGCTCGAGCTCTGGATCACCTGTACCCAAGAGGGCGAATTGCCAAGGCTGATTGGTAAGAGTTGGAAGCACACTTAGAATGTTGTGAATGCCTTTCTGGCGATCCAACCGGCTGACAGTTGTCAGGAGAGGAATATCCACATTGACTTCAAAACCGAGAGCTTTTTGAAGATCAAGTTTGTTCTTAAACTTTCCATCTATGTTGTCGAGGCTAAAGTTGCTTGAAATCGCGGTATCCGTGGCTGGATCCCATTTGGATTCATCAATGCCGTTCAGGATCCCCATGACTTTATCAGCATGTTTCTGTAAGTAACCTTCGATTCCACAACCATACTCAGGTGTCAGGATTTCCTTCGCGTAATTTGGTGAGACAGCGATAATCTTATCTGCAGCAGAAAGCCCCATTGGAAGGGGAGTAAATTTTGCCCAATCAGGCAAATCAGGATCACTGCTGGGTTCCAAACCGAGCGAACTCATGGCTTCCTGGGATCCCCAACCGTTGAATGGCAGGTTATGAACTGAAATGATGGTTCTCACTCCAGCAAAAAATGGGTCATCGGCATAAGTCGTCTTTAGAGCATATACTGAAAGGGCAGTGTGCCAATCGTTGGCATGCAGCAAGTCGATTTTCCAATCCAGGTAGCGCACAGCTTCTAACAGCGCCAGGGAGAAGGTGACATATTTCATCCCATCAAGCGCCCAGTCACCATGGTAAACCGGAGAATCGTGGTTGATGAATTCGTTGTCGAGCAGGTAGACCGGCACTCCACTGGTCTCACTGACGTATAAGTCTGTGGAAATGGAGCGACCATTAGCGTCAAATGAGAATGTCCCAATCAGGCGGTGAGGTGGATTCAGTTTTTTTGTAGCCGCATGAAAGGGCATAATGAGGCGAATATCAAGAGCGCCTGCTGCCAGATCCCGAAGAGCTGGAGGGAGGGAGCCTGAAACATCACCCAATCCACCGACTTTGGCAAAGGGGGCAACTTCCGCTGAAGCAAATAGTACGTTGATCGGGTCCATCGCTACCCTCCACTTTTCCTATTCTCTAGTGTGTTTTCAACAATTTGCAGGTAGTCTAAGGTATTTATCTGAGTAAGGTCCAGTCCAAGATAGTCTGCAAGTTCTCGAATGAGAGCGGTCTTTTGATCCGCATCCTGGCGGCTCCAAGTACGGCTTTTGATCTCAACGAATTTTCCAATGGCGGGCGTTTGAATCGTGTCGAGATTGATGAAGAATTCGGTTTCTTTGTATTGAATCAAGTATCGCAGACGATCCTTCTCAATTTCGAGTTTCGATGAAGGTTTGAAATACTCGTGATAAAAACGCAGGCTGTGGGTCGCCGGGGCGAGATAGCGGCTGCGGGAGAGCATGATCTTGGTATCGTTAATATCCCGGGGAGTATCCAATTCGCCGATAAGGGTCAGGCGTGAACGCACGCTGGTGATCTTGCCCATTTCATCAAGGAATTCATCTTCGCGGTAGCGCAAGCGCCCCTGGGAAGGTCTGTCAAAGCCAAAATAGGTGTCAAATTCGTGGTAATGGCGCTTTCGCAGAATCAGTATGCCAGGTTTGGAAATAGCCTCTAAAACTGGCGCAATTGAGTCAACTTTTACCTTGACCTGAACTTCAAAGCTTTCCTCTTCAGCGGCGCCGCCGATCGCGATCAGTTTGGAATATACCGACTCCTCACGTCCCTTGAGGAATTCGTCGATCTTTTTAGCAATCACAGTTGCTTCCGAGAGCAGCTGCTTCTCATCGACGGTTAGCAATTCCCGCTCCCTCATCAACCATTTTCCATTGACCATAGTATCAGTGACATCTGTTGATTTGGCAGCATAAATGATCTGAGCATAAATGCCATCGGGGTCTCTTAAGAAGCGTGGCTGATTGTGCACAGGAGAGATGTCTATCAGGATCAGGTCAGCGCGTTTACCAGGCTCAAGGCTTCCGATAATTTTGTCCATATAGAGTGCTTTTGCGCCGATGATGGTCGCCATCGCCAGGGTTTGGCGCGCAGGAAGCGCTGTTGGATCCCCGGAAGACGCCTTAGCAATCAGAGTGGCCAGCCGAATTTCTTCGAACATATCCAAATCGTTATTGGAGGCAGGACCATCCGTGCCAACACCCACGTTGCAGCCAAGCTGCAGCATTCGTGACACCGGTGCAAAGCCAGAAGCAAGCTTCAGATTGGAGGTGGGGTTGTGAGCAATGCCTACCCCCGCATGCTGCAGACTGCGTATTTCTCCTTCATCCAGATAGATACAATGAGCCGCGATGAGCTTGGTTTCGAGCATTCCGAATTTGCGAATATAGGGTACCACTGGCAGACCGCTTTCTCTCCGGAGGTTCTCGACCTCGTCTTTGGTCTCTGAGACATGGAAGTGGACCCTGGCATCATATTTCTTTGCCAATTCGACGACCGAAGTGAGCACGTCCGGTGTGCAGGTGTAGACTGCATGGGGTGCGATTGCCGGGACAATCAGAGGATGATTTTGCCACTTCTGAATGAGGTTTTCGCTCAGTGAAAGCGAATCTTCGAAAGATTCGGCATCTGGAGCTGAAAACTTCATCACTGTTTGACCAACCACCGCCCGCAGACCAACCTCAGCAGTCGCTTCTGCAACGTGATCCTCGAAGTAATACATATCATTGAAAGTTGTAACCCCAGAGCGGATAAATTCTGCGCAACCCAATTTGGTACCAAGCCGGACAAACTCAGGCGAAACAAACTCGCGTTCCACCGGCATCATGTAGCCCATCAGCCAGACATCGAGGCGCAAGTCGTCAGACAGACCACGCAACAAGGTCATTGGAACGTGTGTATGAGCGTTGATCAGCCCAGGCAATAAAACTTTCTTACTGCAATCAATCATCTCGGTCGCCTGGTAATTTGAAAGAATGTCTTCTTGAGAACCAACAGCAACGATTGTGTTGCCATCAATAGCGATCGCGCCTGGATCAAAGATTTCATAGTCCTGATTCATTGTCAGAACAATGGCATTCTTAAGAATGGTTGTTAGGGTTTGCATCTCTCTCTCCTTTACTTTTCAATAAACTTCCATCGGATCATATCCAGAGCATAATTTACAGCCCAGGTGATTGCATCTCCAGCAGGTCCGCCATAAAGCCGATTTATTTCTGATAACTCACCATTGTGAAGTAAAGCGATCTGAACGTGCGGCTCACTATCCTTGGGGCTTAGGACGACCCCAAGCACCATATCGGCATTCTTTTGTTCCTGATATTCATGCATCAGGCGATTCAGAGTCTCGCCTGAAAAGACCAGGTCAACATTGTCACCGGTGAGCTGCCCGGTCGGCATGTGCGGCTTTAGTCGTTCAAAAATCTCACCATTTGTTCCACTCTCAATAATCGAGAGCCGCGTATTTGACTCGCTGAGTAGATTTGCGACTACCTGTTCAAGCGTCGTTTCATTTTCACCATAGATATATTCTTTCAGTTTTTCGCGGATTTCCTGCAGAACGGGTTTCATCATTGCTTCAGCCTCAGCAGCAGAATGGGCTTTAGCAGTGACACGAATATCCGTCTGACCCGGATGAGCAAGAAGCCCAACGGTCGGATTGCTGAGCGTCTCCATTTCACCGATAATTTCATCGATGCTGGATTCGCCTTTGGAAATGGTGTGAATCACCCAGGGAAGAATAATTTCATCGCACAAGTCATAGCGCTGCTTAAGGTATTTCACCACAAAATTATTCATGAGAAATTCCATCTCGCGCGGAACACCTGGCAGTGAAATTAGGGTTTTGCTGCCCAGTTCAACATAAAATGCCGGGGCGGTGCCGACTGGATTAGGTATCGCAATTGAATTTTCCGGAATGAAAGCCTGGCGCTTGTTGTTCGCCGTTGGAGCATGATTGTAGTGGCTGAACCGGTTCAGAATTTGTTGCCACAACTCTTCTTTGTAGACAAGTTTGACGTTAAAAACATTGGCAACAGCCTGACGGGTGGGGTCATCCACGGTCGGTCCGAGCCCACCAGTCGTGATCACAATATCAGAACGCATCAAAGCTTCTTGAAGGGTTGCAGTGATGCGCTGAACGTTGTCGCCTACAGTCGAGAGACGGTAAAGATCAACCCCAATATCACGAAGTGACCGGGCGATAAACCTTGAATTTGTGTCTTGAATCTCACCGAGAAGCAGTTCAGTCCCTATTGTTACTATTTCACATACAGCCATAGTATTTCCCTTTATATGTAATTGATCAATTCTAACTTAAATAAACAGAAAAACCTAAACATTTAACGTGTCTGGCAAATAATTGCGAAATAGGTACGAACCTTGAGAACTTGAGCGAAACGATTATACTGTTTGGCATGAGCTCAAAAAGCAGGAAAGAGACTGGAAATTGGGGTGAAACGCTGGTGTTGGAGCATTTACTTTCCCAGGGTTACGAATTAGTCCAGAGGAACTATCATTGCCGCTATGGTGAAGCTGATTTGATCATGCTGGATGAGACACGTTTGCTGACTTGCGTTGAGGTAAAAACCCGCCGTAGCCAAAAATTTGGACCTGCGGAGTACAGCGTAGGCAAAAAGAAGCTGAAGGCGCTTGCCGCAACCATGAACGCATTCTTATATGAGCACACTGAATTCCCGGAAATTTGGAACCTCGACCTTGCTGTTGTGGAGGATTTTGTCCCCGGCAGTGCACCCATGATTCTACATTTTCGCTCTGTAAAAATCGATGATTGAGAAGCCTCTACTTCTGATTGTAGGCCCTACCGCTTCGGGCAAAAGTTCGCTTGCGATCAAGTTAGCACGCGCGTTGGATGCTGAGATAGTTTCTGCAGATTCGCGTTATCTGTATCGTGAACTTGAGATTGGAGTCGCCAAGCCAAGTTCTGCAGACCTTGCATCTGTGAAACACCACCTGATCAATGTTGCCAGTTTAACAAATCCGTGGAACCTGGGGCTTTACAAACAGTCCGCGACACAAATCATATCTGAAATACAGCTGCGTAACCGGCTGCCAATCCTAACAGGAGGAACCGGGCAATACGTACGCTCAATCTTACAGAACTGGCAGATTCCGTCCCATGGACCGGTTGACCAACTGCGTGAGGATCTTGAAACAATCGGGGATCAAATTGGATTTGATAAACTCTATGAAATACTTAGCGCCATCGACCCACAGGCAGCAGCCAATATTGATTATCGCAATCATCGCCGAACCATCCGAGCCTTGGAAGTGATCCTGAGTTCAGGCAAAAAATTTTCAGACTTACGGGATAAAGAAAAGCCACCTTATACCACCCTGATCATCGGGCTGGAGCTTCCGCGAGAGGTGTTGTATGCGCGGATCGATGAGCGAGTGGATACCATGATCAGCCAGGGTTTGGTTGGGGAGGTGCAAAATTTGCTTGATGCGGGTTTAGGTCCTGCGCTTGAGGCGATGCGTGTGATTGGCTATAACGAGATCATTACTCACTTACGAGGTGAAATTTCACTGGAGGAAGCGGCGGCACTGATCAAACGTAACACGCGTGCTTACGTTCGAAGGCAGGCAAACTGGTTCAAGCCAACTGACCCAGATATCCACTGGTTAAACGCACAAGATCCAGCGCTATTCGAAAACGCGCTGGATCTGATTGAAAGTAATTTTGGGATTATGCCGGAAAGATAACCGGTATACCCTGATTTTTCTCGACCGGGGGAGGGAAGATGGCCTCGAATTCCTCTTTGGTGATCGTTTCAACTTCGAGTAACTTTTCGGCTACAGCGATCAGTTTATCTTTGTAGGTTTCAAGAATCGCTTTAGCGGATTGATACGCTTCGCTGACTGCACGTTGGACCTCGCGATCAATTTCCTGTGCCACTGCCTCAGAATAATCGCGCTGTTCAGAAATTTCACGTCCAAGAAATATCAATTCTTCCTTTTGACCATACACCATCGGTCCAAGTTTGTCACTCATACCGAGACGTGTCACCATGCTACGGGCAAGTTTAGTAACCTGTTCGATGTCGCTGGAAGCACCTGAGGTAATATCATTGAACATGATCTCCTCTGCCGCACGACCACCGAGCAATCCAACCATATCGGATATGAGTTTTTTGCGGCTCTCAAGGCTCCGATCCTCGGTGGGTAGTGCGCGCGTGAAGCCTCCCATCATCCCGCGGGAAATGATGGACACTTTCTGCACCGGGTCCCCTTCGGGTAGGGCATTGATTACGACGGCATGTCCGGCCTCATGGTAAGCAATAATTTTCCTTTCCTTAGGGTTAATCAAACGACTCTTTCGCTCCGGTCCGGCAATCACTCTTTCGATAGATTCTTCAAACTCCGCTTGACCGATGATTTTTTTACTTCTGCGAGCGGCGAGAATCGCAGCCTCATTGACCAGGTTTTCAAGATCAGCGCCGACAAAACCAGGCGTAGAACGGGCAATTTCCTCCAAACTGACTTCAGAGGAAACAGGCTTTCCGCGTGTGTGAACTTTGAGGATTGCCTCACGACCTTTGAGATCGGGCTTGTCGAGCATGACACGACGATCAAAGCGACCAGGACGCATCAATGCAGGGTCGAGGATGTCAGGTCGGTTGGTAGCAGCGATAACAATAACATTTGTATCGGTTCCAAAGCCATCCATCTCGACCAGGAGCTGGTTAAGTGTTTGTTCGCGTTCATCATGGCTTCCCCCAAGACCTGCACCGCGATGGCGACCGACGGCATCAATTTCATCCACAAAAACGATACAAGGAGAATGCTTCTTGGCTTCGTCAAACAAGTCCCTGACACGGCTGGCGCCGACGCCAACAAACATCTCAACAAATTCCGAACCGGAGATGGAGAAGAACGGCACACCAGCTTCACCCGAAACGGCTTTTGCCATCAAGGTTTTACCGGTGCCTGGAGATCCCACTAACAGCACACCTTTTGGAATTCTCGCACCCAAAGCAATGAACTTCTGGGGTTCTTTTAGGAATTCAACAATCTCCTGCAGTTCTTCTTTGGCTTCTTCTACTCCAGCGACGTCTGCAAATGTGACTCCTGGATGTTCACCGCTCAACATTTTGGCGCGGGACTTGCCAAATGCCATGGCGGCATTGTTCGAACCTTGCGCCTGCCGGATAAAGAAAACGAAAAGGACTCCCATCAGAATGAACGGGAGGAAGTTAAGCAAAGCAATGAGAGCTTCCGACCAAAAACTAGGGACAACGATCTTGATGCTGAGCTGCGGATCCCGCAGTTTTTCAGGAGAAACGCCAAGCTGGATTAACTGCTCAACCAGGCCACTTTGTGGGTCCTTCGAAGAAAATGTTGCAGTTTTCTGCTCGAGGCTTTTATACTGAATCTCGACACGATCACCGTCGACTTGAATGCTGGAGACCTTACCAGCTTCAATGTCAGCTGCTAGTTGGTTTATTGGAATCTCAGTGCTGGCGAAGCTATTCTCCTGCACGCCATAGAAAACCATGGCGATCAACGCAAAAAGCAACAGCGCTGAGATAAAAAAAGACTGATTTCGTGGTTTCAAAACAACCTCCGTTAATTTAACGCTTTACGCATCTGTTTAGAATTATACCAATAAGACGTATTGGAATGTCAGACAGTGAAGCTTTGCACAAGTTTCTATCAGAACTCTAACGTTTCTAAGTTTCCTCGGGCAGGTGACACAGACTGCAACCGAGATTGGGGTTGCGTACTATTCCATGCGAGCGGGAACACCAGGCTTTTGCACGAATACGCTTCCCAAACAAGGTCTTCTGGAAATAGGTCGTCAGGGCCATATTCTGACAACCGTTATTCTGAAGGATGCCAGGTACAGGGCAATTCTTACATGCAGCAGAGGTCCAATCCTTTTTATCCTGCGGATTGATGAGCGCGCGGCATTCCTCAAAATTACGTCCACGATAGTAATCTCCATAAAAGAATTTACATTCGCGACCGTCAGGAGTTTTCATAGTTATTTAGACCCGTGTGAGGTATTCACCGGTACGGGTATCAACACGGATCGTATCACCCTCGTTAACAAACGCGGGTGTTTGTACTTTAAGACCTGTGTCGGTAATTACCTGCTTCGTGACGCCAGTGGCCGTGTTTCCACGTGCTGAAGCATCAGCTGAGATAACTTTCAAATCCACACTGGTGGGTAATTCGATATCGAGCGGCTCATCGCCAAAGAAAGTCAGTTTGACTTCCATGTTTTCTTTCAAGAAGCCGGCGTAGTCTTCCACAAGATCTTTAGGGATCGCAGGTTGTTCGAATGTTTCCATATCCATGAAATAGAAGAAATTCTCATCCCGGTAGAGATACTCGACATTATGGTAATCGAGCCGAACATCCTGGACACGATCACCCGAGATGAAGGTCATTTCGAGGGTGTTACCTTTGCGGATATCACGCACTTTGATACGGATAGTGGCTGTGCCACGACCCGGCTTGTTGTGGGTGTACTCCAGAACGCGATAAAGGTTACCATCACTTTGAAATGTGACACCTTTGCGTAAATCATTTACATCAATCATACAGAAACCTCTCTTCAGACTAAGCTTTAACAGGCGGATTATATAACAACTCGAACTACTCGGCAAGTATCGTAATTACGAGTTTGGGGTTATAACTCAGTGATTATTTATTGTGATTAAATCTCGGCAGGAGGATCGTGTGATCGAAATTATTAATGTAAACACAAAAGCATTAAAGAAAGAGTTTGTCGAATTTCAATATGAGCTTTATAAGGACTGCAAGCAGTTCGTCCCACCATTCAAAAATGATATTTACGCCATGATGAATGAGAAGAAACATCCTTTTTATGACCATTCCATTTCAGAGTTCTTCCTGGCAAAACGCGATGGCAAAGTAGTCGGAAAACTATCCATGCTCATCAATCGCCCTTTCAACGAGTATCACGGAACCAAGGACAGTGAGTTTTACCTCTTTGATTGCATTGACGACCAGGAAGTCGCTAATACCCTCTTCGACCATGCGACACGCTGGACCCTGGAACATGGCATGAACCGGATCGTTGGACCTAAAGGCTACGGACCTCTGGACGGCTATGGCATCCAGGTGTTAGGTTTTGAGCACCGCCAGATGATGAATATGATGAACTACAACTATCCTTATTATCAACGGCTTGTTGAGAACTATGGTTTCGTGAAGGAAGTGGATTTCGTTTCGAGTTACATCAAGCTGGATGAATTTGTGTTGCCGGAAAAGATCAAGAAAGCCATTGAAATTGCCAAAAAACGAGGATCCTTGAGTGTAAAGAGTTTCAAGGACAAAAAAGAGATTTATGCCTGGAAGGATAAGCTGCGCAATGCTTATAACAATTCTTTCGTAAAAAATTGGGAGTATTACCCTCTGAGCGATCGTGAACTGAAGTTTGTGATCGATAATGCTATTACCTTTGTCATTCCTGAGATGGTAAAGTTTATTCTGGACAAAGATGGTGAAATGGTAGGATTCGTGCTGCCATTCCCGGATGTTTCTGCTGTCATGCAGAAAAACAAAGGGAAACTTGGTCCGATCGAAATCTTGAGGTTGATGAGGGAATTGAAACGCACCGAATGGCTTGATTTTAATGGGATTGGTATCCTGCCCGAATATCAGGGTATGGGTGGAAATGCCTTGCTCATGGGTGCGCTTGAGTCCGCCGCTCGCGGAAATCCCCGTTTCGTGCATGCAGAATTAACCCAAGTAGCAGAGACAGCCACCCAGATGCGCAAAGACCTTGCCAACCTGGGTGTTCAGATTTATAAGAACCATCGGGTTTACAAAAAAGAGCTTAGATAATTCAATCAAAACGCCACGGGTCTACCCGTGGCGTTTTGATTCTTTTCAAGACTATAATTGGCTAAAAGAAAAAAGCGGGTGATGGGATTCGAACCCACGAATGTTAGCTTGGGAAGCTAATGCCTTACCGCTTGGCAACACCCGCAATTGAGTTTTTATTTTATCTCAATTATCATTTTTTTGAAGGGTAGAAAAATGCCATGAAATCCAGAAGAAAAGAAACCGAGCAGTTCATTCGGGGGAGAAGAAACTCCTTCCGATATGCATTTGCGGGCTTTTTATTTGTGCTGAAGACGCAAAAAAATGCCTGGCTGCATCTCGCGGCAACTGCAATAGTTATATTTGTTTCATTTTGGCTGGGAATTGGCAGGATCGAATGGGTGGCTATTCTATTGGTGATTGGTTTAGTGTGGATGGCGGAGTTTATGAATACTGCGCTCGAAATCATTGTAGACCTTGCCAGTCCCGAAAAACATCCACTCGCAAAAGTTGGCAAGGACGTTGGTGCAGCATCGGTACTGATTGCAGCGATTCTTGCGGTGATTATTGGGGTAATCGTTCTTTGGCATCCACTGATCGAAAAATTGCGCTGGTGATTTGAATAAGCTTTCAGGTTGTAAACGAGTAATAATCCTTGTATACTAAGGGAAAGTTTACGGAGGATTTAACCCAATGATCGAAGAACCTATTCATGTAACAGATGCTGCTTTTCAAAAAACAGTGATCGAAAATACTTTACCAGTGATTGTCGATTTCTGGGCGCCATGGTGTGGCCCTTGCCGAATGGTCGCCCCGATCCTGGATAAAGTCGCCAAGGAAAATGCCGGAAGACTGATCGTAGCCAAGGTCAACACGGATGAGAACCAGGAATGGGCCGGCAAATACGGCGTGCAGGGAATTCCCACCATGCTGATGCTAAAAGATGGCAAGATTATCCACCGCCAGGTTGGCGCTTTACCCGAACCGATGCTGAAGGATACCATCAAGCAATTTCTGGAAGTGTGCGAAGCTCAAAAATAAAAGGACTATTAAAAAAATGAACAGGTTGGCGAATATTTCCCAACCTGTTTTTTTGTTTGTTTAAGGCAGGTTAAAAAACCTTGCCAAGGCTTTCTTTTGGTCTTCATGGACGATTGCAAAAACCTCATCGCCCGTCTGTAAAACCGGATCTGTTTTTAAATCGAGCAAGTTACCATCCCGTATCACTGTGACAATGTTTGATTGATCTGGTAAGCTTAAATCGGAAAGGCGTTTTCCAACTGACAGTGCATTTGGAGCGATCTTCTCTTCCACCAGCCTGTATTTTCCATGCCGCAGGACGTGCATGGTCATCATATCGCCAAGGGACATTTCTTCGGAAATCAGATTGGCCATTAAGTCAGCCTGATTGAGGGCGACGTCAACCCCCATTTCCTTGGTAAACAACCACGCATTTTTTGGATGATTGATGCGGGCAATTATCCGGGGAACCAAGAATTCATAGCGGGCAAGTGTAGTGATTACCAGGTTTGTCTCATCAACACCAGTGACAGCTGCAACCACGTTAGCTTTGCGAATACCTGCGGCTTCCAGGACATCCGGGTCAGTGCCACTGCCAAAAAACAACGTTTCTGAAGGGATATCAAGTAATATCCGTTCTTTCTCTTCTTCTCTTAATTCAATCAGGCGGACATCATGCTTTTCACGCAAGAGTCTTTCCGCAAGATAAGTCCCAACTTTTCCACCGCCAACAATCAATACTCTCATTTTTCACCAATCCTTTAGCGTTTGGACAACTGGTCGACCTTATTGCGAGCTGAAGATGTGACAAACAGGTGCAGAATATCCCCAATCTGAAAGACCATCGCATCATTTGGTAAGCTGGTTTTACCATTTCGGGTCAGAGCAACAAATTCAATTTCTCCAGGCATCTCCACATCCTTGATTCGCTTGTTGGCGAGGGTTTGATTAACTTCCACATCCACCATACTAACCTGACCTGCGCCGATAGCTCGTTCTATGTTGAGATTATGATATACCAAAATGCTGGTCAGGCGTTCAATACCAAGTGTCACAGGTGAGATGGTGTGTATTCCCAGACGCCGATAAATTTTTGCTTTTTGAGGTTCGTAAACGCGAGCTGCAACGAATGGAACTCTAAAAAAGGACTTGGCCATTCGGGCTGCAACGATATTGGCTTCGTCCGATGCTGTGACGGCTGCCAGAGCATCGGCTTTTTCGATGCCAGCTTTTGAAAGGACTTTCTGATCGAAGCCAATCCCTTCAATAGTTCTTCCTTTGAAGGATTGACCCAACAAGTCAAAGGCAGCTTTGTTTCGGTCGATAACAACTACGTCGAGCCCCTGCAAGCTGAGATTCTTTGCCAGACCAGCTCCAACACGACCGCATCCAACAATGATTATTTTCATACAGACTCTCCTTTCCGAGTGAGTCCTTCTCGAACGGAACCTTGCCTGTTCTTAAAAGATTTGTATATAGAGTCTACCAGAGGCAGGATAGGAATCCAAACAATTAAGAACAACCAATATTTTGGATCAAAGGCGGCAGTGCCAATGAAGCGCTGCATGAATGGCAAATAGACCACAGCCAGAGTTATGATGATTTCTGAGAATATGCCAACCCAAATGAAACGATTATTAAACAGCGGTACTTTCAAAATCGAACGATGAGTAGCTCTTTGAGTAAAAAGGTTGCCGATCTGGGTTACCACAACACCAGCAAATGCCATTGCAGTTGCAGCAAGATAGATTTGTCCAGAGTCGGGCAGATCCAACCACTGTCCTTGATACCCGTTGGTCCAGAAGTAAAAATAAAAGGCCAACATCGTGACTGCACTTTGAACTGGACCTAGAATGAGATAAGCGCGAGTCAATAGTTGACGCGTGATAAGATGGTCGCTCAATTTCCGAGGAGGGACATCCATTACGCCTGCCTCAGGGGGTTCTGCACCCAGACCTAAAGCTGGAACAATATCGGTGCCAAGATCTACGGCGAGAACATGCATGACTGGCAGTGCGATTGGTATGCGTCCGCCAGACAATGCAAAAAGCATGAATGGAACCGCTTCGGGTGTATTACTTGTAAAGATGTATGTTGTAAAACGCTTAATGTTTTCGTAAACAGCCCGACCCTCTTCAATAGCATTGACGATGGAATGGAAATTATCATCCGTGAGGATCATATCTGCTGCTTCTTTGGCGACATCTGAGCCACTGATGCCCATTGCAACCCCAATGTCTGCCTTTTTGAGGGCAGGTGCGTCGTTCACGCCATCCCCAGTCACAGCCACAACTTGCCCCAGGGATTGCAGGGCGGAAACCACGCGTAGTTTATGTTCTGGTGCAACGCGTGCAAAAATGACTTCATCCTTGACAACAGCTTCCAGGGCTGCATCATCCATGCTCTCCAGCTCAACGCCTGTCACAATCCTGACCTGGTCACCTTTGATTATTCCGATATTTCTGGCAATTGTCTCCGCAGTAAGACCATAATCCCCGGTGATCATTATGATCCGAATGCCAGCTTTATGGCTTACTTTAACAGCTTCAGCAACGTCTGGACGAGGTGGATCCATCATAGCCATAAACCCAAGAAAAGTTTGTCCGGCTTCAAGAGCATCCACAGAATAATCCCTGTCTTCTTGATCCATCGTTTTTTGTGAAGCAGCCAGAACACGTAACCCGCGGCGGGCATACTCGTCGTTTACTTGGATGATCTGACTGACCAATTCTTCTGTCAATGGTTGTATTTCAGACCCCAATTGAATATGCGTGCAAATATCCAGTATCTCTCTGATTCCACCTTTCGAGTTGACCACACGCTCATACCCTTGGGGGTTACGCTCAAGTTGGACGATGCTCATGCGCTTGCGCCGGGAATCAAAAGGAAGTTCTGCAACAACCTCTCCCTGAATATCGTCTTTCGAAAGCCCAGCCTTGCCAGCGGCGACCAATAGCGCTGCTTCAGTTGGGTCGCCAATGACGCTCCAGCGGTTGCTTTCCAAATTAGGGGGAACCAGTTTGGCGGTATTACACCGCGCCATGGTAAGCAAAATGCGCAAAAGTGAATTATCAGCTTTTGCGACGATCAACTTATTGTTTTCTACCAATTCACCGCGCGGCTCATAACCTGACCCTGAGACCAGTATTTCCCGTCCCACCAAGCGGCCCTCGTTTAGAGACGGTAGCCATACTGATTGCACTGTCATCTCATTTTGTGTCAGGGTGCCAGTTTTGTCGGTGCAAATAACCGTAGTGCAACCCAATGTTTCAACAGCGCTGAGTTTTTTGATGAGGGCGTTGCGTTTGGCCATACGGTTTGTTGCCATCGCAAGGGAAAGAGTGACGGTTGGTTCAAGTCCTTCTGGCACAAAAGCAACGATCATCCCAAGGGCAAGAATTACGCTCTCAATCCAACTGATCTGTGCCACAAACTTCGCCAGCACAAAGAAAACCAGACCGACACCTACTGCAATTGCTGTCACAATCTTAGTGACCGATTGCATTTCTTTTTGTAGTGGACTTAGGTCGTCACCAACTTCCTGTGTTAGGCGGGCAATCCGCCCAAAAGCGGTGTTCATCCCCGTAGCATATACGATGGCTTTGCCAGAGCCAGCAGCGACGAACGTACCCGCAAATATTAGGTTAGGAATTTCTGTTTCGGTCAAACCTTCTCCAGATACTGGATCAGCAGAGCGACTTACCGGGTTGGACTCGCCAGTTAATGTAGATTGGTTTACCCGCAAATCCGCACTGCTTATCAGCCTGGCATCGGCTGAGATACTTTCGCCTTCTTCCAAAAAAATCAGGTCTCCTGGAACGATGTCTTCACTTAATACCCGTTGAACTTCCCCATCGCGCATGACTCTGCAATAAGAGGGAAGGATTTTCTTTAATGCCTCAGTGGCTTTTTCTGCCTGGAATTCCTGCCAGAAGCTGAAAGCACCATTAATAATGTTGACTGACCACACAGCAATACCTAACTGAGGCATACGAGCAATGAATGCACCGATACCCGCAATCCAAAGCATGATTGCCATCACATGCGTAAATTGCGCCAGTAATTTCTGGTAAAGTGGTGTGCCCTTAACTACCTGAAGTGAGTTCTTCCCGTATTGCGACAGGCGGTCAGCCGCTTCCTGGTTTGTGAGTCCTTGTAACCCCGTTCCCAAGGCTTCAAGAAGCTGATCAGTG
Organism: Anaerolineaceae bacterium UBA1363; assembly: GCA_002306055.1. Taxonomy (GTDB): domain Bacteria; phylum Chloroflexota; class Anaerolineae; order Anaerolineales; family Anaerolineaceae; genus Mesolinea. The sequence goes on along the minus strand of DBRR01000045.1, from coordinate 15,688 downwards.
GTCAGTTTATGTTTTACATCGTTAAAACCGGTGGTAACCGGTATCGTTTTCATTTTATATTCTTTCTCCACCAAATTAAGCAGAAGGGATAATACTACTTCCCACACTGCTGTCAAGAAAACCGCACAGCCTGCTAAGAATGAATAGCAGGCTAAAACGGTTCAATCAGTGTCTCAATTACGCGTTTTCTCGGATAATTTCTGCTCCGAGCCCCCGCAGCTTATCGTCAATACGTTCATAACCTCGGTCAATTTGGACAACATTGCGGATAGTCGATGTGCCGTTTGCTGAAAGAGCAGCCAGCACCAGCGCGATACCAGCCCGAATATCCGGGCTATCCAGTTTTTCAGCATTCAAGCGGGTTGGTCCATTGACAATACAGCGATGAGGATCGCACAAAACAATCTGCGCTCCCATTGAGACTAATTTGTCGGTGAAGAACATGCGGCTGGGATACATCCAATCATGAAAGAGGATGGTCCCGGTGGATTGGGTGGCAATCACGATGGCGATACTCATCAGGTCAGTGGGGAAGGCAGGCCAAGGCATGACACTGATCTCCGGGATTGCGTTGCCCAAATCGGGTTTAATCACCAGGCGCTGATTGGCGCCAACAAGGATGTCGTCCCCGACGAATGTCATGTCAACCCCGAGCCGTTTCAGAACCATTTGAATCATTGATAGATGTTCAACACCTGCATTTTTAATGCGGATCTCTCCATGGGTCACGACCGCCGCACCAACGAAGCTGATCACTTCCAGGTAGTCAGGTCCGATGGTGAACTCAGCGCCATGCAGGCGTTCCTTTCCCTCGATAACCAGTGTATTCGAGCCGATGTTTTGCACACCTGCGCCCATTGCATTCAACAATTTACATAGTTCCTGGATATGGGGCTCAGAGGCGGCGTTACGAATGGTAGTTGTACCATTGGCAAGGACAGCCGCCATAATCGTGTTTTCGGTCGCAGTCACACTTGCTTCATCGAGGAGGATATCCGCTCCTTGAAGCCTCTCGGCCTTGAAATCAAACACGCCGTTGAACTTAAACTTTGCCCCAAGCTTTTCCAGGGCGAGGATATGCGTGTCCACCCGGCGGCGACCGATGACGTCCCCTCCCGGGGGAGGCAGAACAAGGTTGCCAAAACGAGCGAGCATCGGACCAGCCAGGAGGATGGAGGCACGAATCTGATGGCACAGGTCAGGGTCCAAATCTGACGGGCAGATGTTCTTCGCCTGCAACCGCCAGGAAGAGGCGTTTTCCAACATCTCAACTTTCACGCCCAGGCTCTCAAGAAGCTTGCGCATTGTTTGCGTGTCTATGATGTTAGGCATATTGTGCAGAATGACAGGCTCTTCCGTAAGAAGACAGGCTGCCATCATTGGTAAGGCAGCATTCTTGTTACCAGAAGGCTGCATCGTGCCATGCAACGGTCGTCCCCCGGTGATTACAAATTTATCCATCAGATCTCCATTTAACTATTTTGTTTAGTGAACCCGAGGTCCAGCTTCTAGCACTTCCCGGGATACCGAATCACGATACTTTTCAAAATTTTGGGTTAATTTTTGTGCCAGTGAGGCTGCTTCGTCTTCATAGGCGCTTTGGTCACTCCAGGAAAGCTCGGGGTTTAGAACCTCTTGAGGCACACCCGGAACTTCGTTGGGAATTTCAACACCAAAAATGGGGTGGGTGTGGGTTTCCACGTGATCCAATGCTCCACCCAGAACGGCAGAGATCATTGCCCGGGTCAATGGAAGGGCGATGCGTTTTCCGGTGCCAAATGCACCACCGGACCAACCAGTGTTTAGCAGCCACACCTGGGTGCCATGTTTGGCTAATTTTTCTGAAAGCAAATTGGCATATACCGTCGGTTTAAGGGGCAGGAATGGCGCGCCAAAACAAGTTGAGAAGGTTGCCTGGGGCTTATCGCCAAGACCGCGTTCGGTTCCAGCCAATTTGGAAGTATAGCCGCTCAGGAAGTAATAGATTGCCTGGGCATGGCTGAGTTTTGCAAGGGGAGGCATTACGCCAAATGCATCCGCAGTCAAAAAGAAAATATGATTGGGGTGTCCACCCATTCCGGAAGGTTCATAATTGGAGATGAACTCCAGTGGGTAGGAGGCACGGGTGTTTTCGGTGATGGCACTCGAATCAAAATCGGGGTGATGATGCTCGTCCAGGGGAACGTTTTCAATCAGGCAGCCAAAACGATTAATAGCTGACCAGACTAGGGGTTCATACTTTGGATTAATGTGAATTGTCTTGGCATAACAACCGCCTTCGAAGTTGAATATGCCGTTGTCGCTCCAGCCATGCTCGTCATCTCCAATTAAGGCGCGTTCCGGGTCAGAAGAAAGGGTGGTTTTGCCTGTGCCACTAAGACCAAAAAAGAGCGCCACACTGCCATCCTGACCTTTATTGGCTGAACAATGCAAGGGCAGAATGCCTTTTTTGGGAAGAAGGTAATTCATGAAGGTGAAGACGGATTTCTTAATCTCACCAGCATAGCGGGTTTTGCCGATCAGAACTTGTTTGGCATCAAAATTCAGGATCACCATTGCTGCGGATCGTAAACCATCATTTTGTGGATCTGCCGCAAATTGCGAAGATACGAGGATGGTGAAATCGGGGTCGATGTGCGGTTGATCGGATTTAGATTCAATGAACATATTGGAAGCCGCCAGATTCTGCCAGGCAAGATCTGTGATGACCCTGACGCGGGCAGTGTTTTCGGGGTCGGCACCGGCAAACACATCGCGAACATAGAGCCGCTCGGTGTTCATTTTTTGCACAAGCTTGGCTCGCAGGTGAGAGAATTGCTCCTCAGAAAGAGATTCAGTACCGGAAGCATACCAAAGATCGGGGTCGCCATTGTCTATCAGGTATTTGTCGTTTGGAGAACGTCCAGTGAAAGGGGATGTGTTCACTACCAGGGCACCAGAATCTGAGAGGACACCCTCTCCATCCAAAATTGCCCGGGTAATCAACTCTGCCTTATCAAGATTGTAAAGAACATCCTTTACTTCACTTAACCCTAATTTTTCCAACTCAGACCTTAACGTTTCGTGCAGTGTTTCCATGGACCTTCCTCTTAGTTATTTTGTGTGGCGAGACTAATAAAAGAACTCATTGCTGGCTTTCCGTAGATCGATGACGAAAAGTCAGTCAGTTGCAGGACGGGGAAGAAACCTCGGGTACTGATGCCGCTGACCCAGCCACGCTGAGCCAGAACGGGGGTGTAGACCTGATAGAAGTAATTTTGCGATTCCAGATCGACATTTCCAGCGCCATATTGGGGGTTAAAAGGACTTATCAATAAGCCAGATGCGGTTTCATTATCTACCCGATTGTTTGTCAGTGAGGCTGCGTTCATTCCAATAAAGAAAGGTTTCCCGAGTGTCTCGTAAAACGCATACACACTACCATCCAGGTAGGTTCCAACGGAATATTGATCGTAAGCATAGGGCGCTAAATCCTTATCGCTCAGGGTGAGATAGAAACCATCAACCTTGTCAAAAAAGCTATAAGTCACTAGATTTCCATCATCAGCAGGAATGCCAAACAACAATTGACCAGTGTAGTAGGCGTTCACCTTCTCAAGCAGATCGGACCAAAGTTGTTCTGCGGTCTTTGGAGTTCCAAAATTGGCTCCGCTGGTTTTGAGTGCACCGGGAAGGCTGGCTTCCACGCCACTTCCACCAAGAATAAGCTGATCGATACCATTAACGTTTGCAAATTGGCTGTAACTCATGACAAAACGTTCATACTCAGAATACCATTGTTGCCACCATAACTGGGTTTTTTCCGAGTTCTCCCACCAGCTTTGTGGGGAGGAACCAGGAAAGTTGATCTGGGGGTAAAGTGCAATAGTAAAACCATTTGACTTCGCGAGAGCAACAATTTCGGCTAATTCACTCAGCAAGACAGAAGCATTGGAATCAAACTCAAGATAAGGTAATCCCTTCTTTTCCACCACCGTCCAGGTTGGGGTTAGTATCAGCCAGTTGATCCCAAACTTTTTTAGCTCTTCTGGAAGCTGACGGTAACGGCTGAGAAAACTTGGTTGGTAACCAGGCATCAACTCTACGCCAACCAGGAAGCTTGTTTGCGTTTCACTCGTATTGATTGAATTCGTTTCTTCAACTTCCCACGAAGTCCAACTTTCGATCTGATTTGTCTGTGGCGCAGTAGAGGTGAATTCAACCCGGTAGGGATTGGCGCTGCTAACCGGATCCACAGAGAGCTCCACCTGGTCGTTCCTGGCAAAGCGATATGTAACCGTACCCAGGCTGGAACTACCAAAGAACAGAAACATCCACTGATTGTTGTCCATTGGCCACATGGGGATGGGTTGGTGGGCATGGTTGGTATAGAACTGAATGCTGACGCTATCCTCGGGTGGAGTGGACTCCGGGGCTTGAACGATGATCGTCGTGGGTTTCTGGTCATCGATCCGCCAGGTTGCCACTTTATCTGTGATAGTCACGTCGTGATCCGGAAGAATTATTGTTCGCAGAAGCAAACCCCCATCTTCATCACGCTCAGCATTGATGTACCCATTCCCCAAGGTGTACTTATAGCGAAAAACGCTGCCAGCATACAGATTGAGCTGGAGAGTGTAGCTGCTATCTTCGTTGCGCGACATTATTGGCATACGAGAAGCAAAGGAACCTTGAGAATATTCATTAAAAATTAAACCGCATTGCGCGTAGTTACAAGCTAATCGAACGGGGGCACCAATCGCGTCGGTCGGCGATGCCAGGTTCAAGGTGACCTTTATCTGCGGTAGTGGGGTCATTTGGATCACCGCAGGCGTAGAAAGATCAGCCACGAGGTTGGCCTGCTGCTGGAAGGTCACATGGCTGCCATCGATTGCAACCGCACTGAGGATGTGAACCCCAATCGGGAGGTCATTGAGCACAAATCGTCCGGTCATATCCGTGAAGGTCTGATACCCGGCTATGTTGATCAGGACATCCGGAAGAGGTTGGTTGCTCTTGCTGTCATGCACGATGCCATTCAGATCAGCGGTTTCTCCGGTATAAGGTGCGTTTGGCCACCCTGAAACAACGTCTTTGATTACCGCGTTCTTCTGCACGAATGCGATACGGTATCCTAACGGCGTTCCATCGGCCTTTTGCTCTGCGACCTCCAATGGGGCAGTCATCACGTAGCGATATCGCAAGGTGGCATTCTCGGGAAGCATCAATGTTCCCAGGAATTTTCCATCTGGCTGACGTAAAAGCGGAAATCGCTCTATGTTATAGAGCATCCCACTGACTTCATCAAGAACATCTACGGCCAACTGAGTATCTGCTGAAGCAGGTATGCGCAATTCCACAGAAAATTCCTGCGGGATCAAATTTGGGGTAGTTATGTCTCCTGGAATGTCGGGGCTTTTTGTGGGGATTGGTTTGTCGGCAGGATCGATGCGGATTGCGCATCCAAAAAGAAAACTCACCACCAACAAACTCAAGATCATTCGGAGGGTTGTTTGATTTTTTGTCGATGGCATAACAACCTGCTACTTGTTTAGAGTCTGTATTATTGTCTCGATGTTATCTGCAAGGCTCCCTAAAACACCATTCACAAAGCGAGCGGAGCTATCCGTTCCAAAGGCTTTGGCGAGCTCTACTGCCTCATTAATTCCAACTTTCAGAGGTGTCTTTCGGTAAACAGCGACTTCCCATAAAGCAAGCCTCAAAATGTTGCGATCAATCACTGCCACCTGGTCCAGCGGCCATTCCGGGGCATGTTCGGCGATGAGTGTGTCCAATCTATCTGCAAACTCACGCACCCCCGCCGTCAGCATACGCGCAAATTCGTATTGAGTCTCATCCAGACCCATTGCATTGACCCTGTCAGCAACGACCTCACCAAGCAAGTGATCGGTGAGGTCGAGCTCATAAAGGGATTGGAGGGCACAAATGCGCGCCTCGGTTCTTGATTTCATTGCATCTACGCTTCTAAATCGACGTCGGTTATATGTACGTCTACACGAGCAACTTCCATGCCAACCATTTCCGTTATTGCACGCGCGACTCTCTTTTGAACTTCCTGTGCCACAAGACGGACATTCTCTTCACTACCGGGAATGATGTAGATTTCGACTTCAATCGAATCGTCCTTAACCACTACTCTTACTCCGTCTTCAGGTATATTGCCGAGACCTTCACGGGCGCTTAGCCGGCTTACTCCGGGGGTTGCCAGGGTGGTCAACTTGACAATGGTATGCAACACGCTCGGAGCAATGGTTGTTTTTCCTGTTTTTTCGTCCATGATCTCTCTCTTCTAAGGCAGATAGCCTGTCAGTAGGACGCTCAAAAGAGCGGTCTCATCTTTACTCAACGGAAAACCCTCAACTTGAGCTGTAATTTTTTCATAAAGTGTATCAAAGTCAATTCCCTCAGGCCAACCCTCAAGAAAGGTGTTCATAGGGTCAGGATAACCTGAAGCAGCAGATTCAGAAATGGAGAATCCAAGATCCGTAAGGTTCTTTTCCAGGATGTCATGCCACTCGGAATACAAGGACTGCCAGCCTTTGAGGCAGATCAAACTAAACTTGGCATCTTTCTCGAAAACTGTTTCAGCGTCGCGAATAAGCAGAGCACGTGGAGCAACCATCGGGTTTCGAAATCCACTGATCCTTACATGCTCCTTGACTTGCTTAACCAGTTCACGGCGTATCTCATCAGGAAGCTTGTCGAGATTTTCGAATAGTTTCTGTAAGATCTCCTTACGGAAGTAAGGTTCGATGAAGACGTTTAAAGCAATTGCTGGTACCAAGTCTACCATAGTAACTCCATTTCGCGCAGACGTGCTGCGCAGCACAAACAAGCGGGACTAATAGTCTTCGTTCTCTTCAGCCAGGTCGTCGTCTTCGTCTTCGTCTTCCTCATCCTCGACCGCCCAAAGATCTAAGTGTTCCTCTTCCTCGCCCATTACGTCCCAATCATCCAATTCTTCGTCTTGCCAACTTGAACCTGCATGATCCTCCTCGTTGGGGGAATACGTTAAGCAGCCTGCATCGGGATTAATCTCAATAGCTGCTGCAGTGCAATAGCGTTCATCCAAAAAAATGCAATCCAGATAATGGCAGCGAATTCGTGGCATTTTCATAAACTCCGTAAAAAATAGTTATTTTCGCAGGCATTTTACCTTAGTAAACATAAACCGTAAAGAATTGCAAGCCTTGTTATCCTGGTCTGACCCGAATAGCTTCGATAACGTTCGGAATATTCTCAAGTCTGGCCAGCAACCGGCTTAACTGGGAGATGTCCGCAATCTCAACAGTAAGGTTTACCTTAACAATATGCTGCTTGGTGCTCAATGAGAGGTCCACCAAGCGAACAGGTTCGCTTGAAAGCACAGAAGAAATATCTGCCATCAATCCCTGACGATCATAGGATGTGATCTGCAGGGGAACCGGGAAGGTTTTCGCCGCACTGCCCCAATCAACTTTGATCAAGCGTTCAGTATCGCGAACACGCAGGGCATTCGGGCAGTCGGAGCGATGAATAGTGACACCGCGCCCCCGGGTGATATAACCGATGATTTCATCGCCGGGCATTGGGTTGCAGCAGTGGGCAAAGTTGGTTGCCATTCCTGAAAGGCCGGCGACCATTACGGAAGTGTTGTCACCACTGCTACGAGGTGCTTCGGGTATCAGTTCTTCAATTTCAGCGAGACTTGGCTTACTAAGTTCTTCGATGCGGGTGATAAGCTTTCCCATTGGGATATCACCGCTGCCAATACCCACGTACAGGTCTTCGAGAGAGCGCACATTGAAGCTGGCGACATAATCATTCAGGTCAATGCCGTTAAGACCAAGCCGTTTAAATTCCTTTTCGACGAGGAGTTTGCCGTGTTCGAGGTTCTGTTCGCGAGCTTGTTGCTTGAACCACTGCTTAATTTTTGCGCGTGTTCGGCCGGACTTTACCAACCCGAGGTTAGGATTCAACCAATCCATGCTTGGACCCCCACGATTTACTGTCAGAATCTCAACCTGATCTCCTGAATGCAACGTGTAATCAAGCGGGACAAGTTTGCCATTAACTCGTGCGCCACGGCATCGGTGACCAATATCGGTGTGAACCTGGTAGGCGAAATCAATTGGAGTAGACCCACTTGGGAGGTCAATGACATCGCCCTTGGGTGTGAAGACGTAAACCCGATCGCGGAAAATGTCCGACTTCAGCCCTTCAATTAAGGTCTGACTATCGTCAACCTCCTGGGACCACGCAAGCAAGTTGCGCATAGATTGTACTTTTTGTTCATAGTCACTCGAAAGAGAAGCCTCATTTTCCTTGTAACGCCAATGAGCCGCAATACCATATTCAGCATTTTGGTGCATCTCCCAGGTACGAATCTGAACTTCGAGCGGTTTTCCGTCACTATAGATCACCGCAGTGTGCAGAGATTGGTAGTTATTGGGTTTTTTGGCTGCGATGTAATCGTCAAATTCGCCGGGAATTGGCTGGAAATGCATATGAATGATGCCAAGCACTTTATAGCACGTCTCAACATCATCGACAATTGCCCGCACTGCCCGCAAGTCGCGGATCGAGTCAAAATTTTTGTTCTTTCTCTGCATCTTGCGGTATATCGAATAGATATGTTTGGGGCGGCCGGAAATGGTCGCTTTGACGTCCGCCTTAGCGCAAAGCTCCTGTAAATCTGCCACTATGTGCTCGATCTCCTTGAGGCGTTTTGCCCGACGCAGAGTAAGTTGATCAGAGATTTCTTTGTACTTTTCAGGATTGGTGTACCTAAAGCCAAGATCTTCCAGCTCCCACTTAAATTGCCAGATGCCAAGGCGATTCGCCAGAGGCGCAAAGATATCAAGGGTTTCCTGACCAATAATACGCTGTCGGTCCAGTGGCAATGAGCTTAAAGTCCGCATGTTGTGTAAGCGGTCAGCCAATTTGATGACCACCACGCGGATATCGTCGCCGATTGCCAATAGCATTTTTCGGAGAGTCTCAGCCAGGTCGTCTGATAATTTCATCTCAGAGAGTGGCGTGGAAGGGGGCAGGGGAGTGCGTTCAGGGGGATGCTGGTCTGCGCGGGAAAGCTGAGGAATAGCCGTAATGCGGGTGACATCCTCAACAAATCCTGCGATAGTTCGCCCAAACTCTTTTCGCAACTGTTCAACAGTGGTTGGTGTGTCCATTAAAACATCGTGGAGTAAGCCTGCTGCCACGATATTGGGTGAGGCTTCGAGCTCAAGCAGGATATTTGCTACACCAAGACAATGCGTGAAGTACGGCAGACCGTTAGCACGAGTCTGACCAGCATGCGCTTCCTCTGCAAAACTATAAGCCTTTTGAATGAGCTCACGTTCAGCCGCGGAATAGCTCTTGGGTAGTTTGTTGATAAATTGGTCTTTATCCATACCAAAGCTTATTGTAAGCCACAATTCAAAACTTACTTAAGCTTTTCCATGCTTGTCCAGTCTCTGTCCAACCGCATCCTATAAAGGCATTGTCGCTCCTGCTCAGATAAGGCGCCCTGGACTAAGTGAGTAAGGAGTTTTCCGACGCCAGGCCCCAGCATAAAACCCTGACCGCAAGCGCCGGTAGCAAGCAGGAAGCCTTCAATTCCTTCCACTTCTCCCAAGATCGGGTTGCCATCTGGAGTCATTGGGTAAGTGCCGCGCCATGTGCGCCTGACCCGTAAGTTTGCCAGCTTTGGCATGGTTTCAATCAAACGTTTGCTGGCAAGAGGCAGGAAAGCGCTGGTGTCCCGATCCAGATACCCCCAGATCTGTGGGTTAGGAGTGACACAGAAAATGACCTTGCCGCTCGGGTGTTGGTAAAAATAGAAGTTGCTCGAGCCCGGTCTGGATCGGATATCCACGATCATTGGGTCAAACATGGGCTGTACGGCTTCAGTAATGCCAGCTTCATGCGCATCAGGTTTTACAGGAAGATCAAGCCCGACCAGCCGACCAATTTCTGCAGACCAGGATCCCGCTGCATTGATGAAGCAATTGGTGGAATAGTGACCCTTATTGGTGGTCACTGATCGTACTTTATTGGCTGCTGTATCAATGCTGGTAACAACCTCATTAAATTGAAAAATCGCGCCATACCTGACCGCTTCCTGGTAAAAAGCAAACGAAGCCTTTAGCGGCGAAGCAGAACCATCTTCCGGAGAGTATGTCCCTCCATGCAAATCCCTTGGATTGATGTCGGGCACGAGCTCCAGGAAAGCCTGGCGATCAAGCCAGTTGATGTTGAGTCCGAGATTGCGCTGCATGTCGAGCAGGTCCTTCAGTGTCTTTTCGGTGGCATCGTCGTAGGCGACAAAGCTGTACCCGCCAGCCTTCCACTCAATATCCTGACCGTGTTCAGCTTGCCAGTGCGAGAAGATATCAATAGAGTTGGAACATAGCAGGATCTTCGCGGGGTCCGAATGGGTGGCACGAATGCCGCCGATGGCGTGTTTGTTGGAGCCCTGACCGTTACTGGGACGGGAGTCGAGCACCAAAACTTTCAATCCTGCTTGAGCGAGAAAGAAAGCCGTGGGCGTGCCCATTGAGCCGGCACCTGCGATAATGACATCAAAGGTCGTTTGTGGGCTCATCTGCGGTCTCCTTCATTGGGTAAGTTCGCCAAAACCTTGACAGGCATTTCGATGAAAACCGGCCTTACAGGCGTTTCTGTGACCTCCGAAAGTGGAATCCCTTCTGCGAGATACAAGCGCTTGATCATGTTCAGGCATGTTTTTCCACCGCAAGCGCCCATGCTGGCTTTAGTGACAGCTTTGATTTGATTGATATCGCGCACACCACTCCGTATCAACGCCCGAATTTCACCAGCCGTGACCCTCTCGCATCGGCAGATATAAGCCTCATCGGCTAGATTTTCGGGATGTTCCGTCTCATATTCAAAGGGAGTAGGTTCAGTGGTCTCGATGAGACGCAGCCCCGAGACCAGTTTAGCGATCTCACGGGGAACTTCCACGGTGAGCAGGGAGGTGCCATTCGCATAGCCTTTTATTTTCTTGATAGTCTTGATGGTTGCCTTCCCTAGCGACATTCCCTCAGTGCTTGTTAATTCAATTTCATCGCCTACAGCAATGCTCAATGGATCTTGTTCAAATGGCAGAGTGACCAGTGGGTTTTGATTGTTCTTGCGATAATCGACCAGCGTGACCGCCAGACCAGGGCAAACTGCCACGCAACGCCCGCAAGCAATGCAGCCTTTTTCAGCGTAGTAGTCCACTTCCGGGAGGTGGCGTATGTCTGCTGGATCCACGTGGATTAGATGCCTCGGGCAGACCGTTGAACAGGGATCGCAGGGGATTTCCTGAGTGCAGTGCATAATTGGAAATACCCCTTCTTCAAGGTCGGGGAGGTTTGGCTCAAAGATCTCTCCTGGGCGGGACTTTAGGATTTCTTCAATTGAAGCCCATTCAGCAGGGATTTCACCTGACAGCTTCCGCAGAAATCCAGCTATTTCGCGTCCTGAAATTTTGCCGGAGAAGATCGCAGCTGAAGCTTCAGCGATTTCTTTGGCATCACCAGCTGAAAAAACCGGCAAGCCCACGAGTTCCGCTTGCCTGGTAAACTCATTCACAGGATCAAGTCCAACTGCAATCAGAACAGTATCGCAATCGTATTGTTTCTCAGTGCCAGGAATGGTTCTAAATTCCTTATCCACCCTGGCTATAACAACTTTTTCGACATGATCCTTCCCAAGGGCTTCAATAACTGTGTGGGAGGTGAAGACGGGCACCCCGGACCGAATTAATTTGTCTTTATGTACTTTATAGCCACCGCATTCGGGAGCGGCTTCCACCAAACCAGATACATGAATTCCGGCTTGAATCGCATGATATCCGGCGATAAGGCCCACATTACCACCGCCGATGATGAAAAGATTCTCGCAAGGGCGCACCAGGTCCCGGTTCACAAGCGTCTGAAACGCGCCTGCGCCATAAATACCGGGCAGCGTGTTGCCAAGAAATGCCAGGCTTTTTTCACGCGCGCCAGTTGCTATGAGCAGCATTTTTGGGTAAACCAGAACGTAAACCTCACTATTTTTAAATACACCGATAGATTTATCCTCAAAAACCCCCACAGCCGTGCTGCTTTCCCAGATTTCCACCGAGGCGTGTTGACGAACGGTGGACTCGAGTTTTTTGGCGATGTCGATACCGCGCGTGCCAGCAAATACCGCTTCACTCGAGCCAAAGAAGCGATGTGTCTGCAGGACGAGCTTGCCGCCGAGATGCGACTTATCATCGATCAAAATCGTACTGACACCAACCTGTCCCAATTCGATCGCCGCAGAAAGCCCAGCAGGACCTCCACCGATGATCAGCACATCCACGTGATATTTTGGCGTTGGAGGTGTTGAAATTCCATTCAGCGGCGGGACATCCGGTAACTTGGGAAGACCCTCTGCTGGGAAAACCTGCATACCACTCTTGACCGGGGTCATACAGGCTTTTACCGGCAGCGAGTCAGCAATCACCATGCATTGAGAGCACTGCCCGTTGGCGCAAAAAATCCCCTGTGGTGAGTGATCTTTGGGGTGGTGCCCAAATATGGTGATGCCATTTGCCATAAGGGCGGAGGAAATCATTTCGCCTTCCTTTGCCAGGAAGGTTTGGTCTTGCCAATAAAATGGAATGTCTGCTACAGAATCATCAATCAGAATTGGGTGAGCTTTGATACGATTCTCAGTCATAAACTCCTCAAGTGTGCGATTTCAAGGGTTTATGATACCACCAACAAGAGATCAATCGAAGATTTGCTGATATTCCTGATCCAGCTCACTGTCGCTAAGATGAGAGTAGCGCTGGGTGACAGCGATGTTGGTATGGCGTGCCAGCACTTGTGCGAGTTTGAGATTGCCAGTACTGCCCAGGATTGTGGTGACAAAATAATGCCGGAAGGAATGGGGGGTGATGGTGCCGACGGCTTCTTCGCCCAGGGATTCACGCACACGCTGATTGACGATTTCCCGGCCGGTAGTGGTCGAAATTGGCTTTACCTTCTTGCCTGCGCCGCGATCATGCCGCGCGAAAACTGGTTGGGATGCCAGTGCTTTGCCGCTGTTGCCATCCAGGCTTGCCCGTTCAGAAAGGTACATCTTGATCGCTTCCAGGCTGCGCTTTGAGAAGCGTACGACCGCTTCTTTATTGCCTTTACCGATCACAATCGCGCGGTGTTCGAACCAGTCAATATCCCCACGGCGCAGGTTACAGGCTTCGTGCACGCGTAATCCAGTATCGGAAAGAGTCAAAAGGAAAGCACAGTCGCGCAAATTGATCAAGCGCTCAGATTCTTGTTCGGTGGGTTTTGAAGCCAGGGTCGCAGCATAGTCCAGGACGGTGTCAATGGCATTCTTGGGGAATTGCGGCAGGCGTACGCCTTGTCGGCGAGCGCGCTGCTTGATGAGCAGGCGGATACGGGGAAGATTGACCGGGGTGAGGTTCTCACCTGCGATGAACTCAAACAGCCCAACCACGGCAGTGATGTAAACCTGCTCCGTGGCGGAAGAAAAGTCTTTTAATGCTGTTAAAACCCAGATCACAGCATCTTCCGTTAGAGATGAAATATCTGCGTTTTCGACCTGGACGCTGTTCTCGTTCAGCACTTCAGTGAACAAGTTCATTGCGTTCGTGTAAGTGCGAAACGTATTCGCACTGCGCGAAAGCTTGACAGAGTTCAAGTACTTCTGAATGCATTCCTCGATGGTAATCTTTGACATTAGCTTATCATTCGTAGCAAATTGCGCATAGTTATCTAGCATATAAAATCGTAACAAAATTCGCCTAATTATAACCGTGAAAAGGGGGGATGGATGAAGGGAGGTGTAATTTAGCTTGGGCTATTTAGTTACAACCATCTTCTTGCCTTATTGAAATTAGAGGGACTGCAATATTGGACTAGCCATCTTTCCAAATGATAATTTCTCTCAAACCTTTAAAGTCTTGATAGAATCAAAACGAATTCCCCAGTGCACACTGGGTGCACTGGGGTTTGGTACACTCACTTCCAGTAAAGGCAGGTGGCCATGTCGCAACGGCAGCAGTTGGAACGAATCATGGAAATTGACAGGCGCATTCGGGAGGGGGAATACCCGAACGCGGAAAAGCTGGCGGAATCCCTGGAGGTCAGCAGGCGGGTGATATTCAATGACCGCAGTTTCATGATTTATCGTTTGGGGGCTCCGATAGAGTTCAATAGGGAGAGGGGCGGCTGGTTTTACACCGATAAGGCGTGGTCACTGCCGGGGATATATGTGACTCAAGGTGAGTTGATGGCTTTCTTTCTCTCTCTGGAGATCGCAAGGCGCTACATCGGAACTGACCTTGAGTCACCTCTCCGGTCCGCCGTGGATAAGATCGCCAAAGCGGTCAAGGGTCCGGTCAGCGTGGAGATCAACGAGCTGCGTTCCCACTATACCTTTTCCGAATTCAACACCATCAGCTTGGATGCCCAATTGCTGATCGATCTGCACCAGGCCATCCTCAGCCGTCAGCAGGTCTGGATGCGCTACTACTCAGCCAACCGGGGCGTGATTTCGGAACGCGTCGTATATCCCTATCACCTGCACAACTTCCAGGGGGATTGGTTCTTGGTTGCGTTCGATACCTTCCGCGGCGATTTTCGGCTCTTCCTGGTTGGGCGTATCCAGGAGATGAAGTTGCTCAAAGAGAAGTTTACCTGGGATGAGAATTTCTCAGCGGAGGATTGGATCTGCAGCGGCTTCCAGCTGCACGCGGGGGGAGAGGCGGAGGATGTGCAGATCTGGTTCAGCCCAAATAAGGCCCAATTTATCCGCGAGCGCAAATGGCACCCCAGCCAGACGATAATAGAGCAGCCCGATGGCAGCCTTATCTTGCACCTGAAAACCGGTGGGCTGGTGGAGGTGCGCAACTGGGTGCTGCAGTTCGCGGATGACGCGGAGATACTTAAACCCGACAAGCTCAGGCAAGACGTCGCAAAAGAAATCAGAAAACTATCCGAGCGTTACGGCATCGATCGTGCCGCTGAATGATAGAATTAACAAATCAATTTGCTGGGAGGAAAGGTATGGAAGAAAAAACCATCGTCTACGGAATAACCAACTTAGGATTACTGTTTGTCCCCGAAAGCAGGGCGAGGGAGCTGGCGGAGAGCAACAACGCTTTGCTGACAGCCAAAACCTGGGGGGAGTTTAAGTCGCTAGTGTCGCAGGAAATGTACGCATTCTACCTGGTCAACTCAGCCCATTACGAAGGTCCAGACGAACCAGAAGATGGCGACTTCACACCATTCGACATTGCGCCCGAGACCCCTTTCACCCCGATTGACGTTGTGACATACGATGCCCTGCCAGCCCATCCAGAGATTGAGATGTCGGATTGGATGCCTGAAGAAATTCAAGCCAAGTTTGGCCGCAAGATGAGCTACTCCGCCATGGATATGAACGTTCCTGAGGGTGAAATCCTGGTGTTGGATGAAAAGCAGATGGATGAGATTGTGGCTGAGCTGGAGAAACTTGGCTACGAATGCCGGCGGGATGACGACCTGCTCATAGCCGGCACCACCCTCGATTTCGACCCGGATGACTATCCGGATGTGGATGGGAAATTTGAGGAGTAACAATAGGTTATGAAGTGAAAGAAATAGATAAAACTATCTAAACGACGAGACTAAGTAAAAAAGATGTCAAGGCAATTTAGAAATGT
>DBRR01000006.1:71409-117755 GCA_002306055.1 Anaerolineaceae bacterium UBA1363 | reverse complement strand
TTGTTGGTTTATTTCAACACCCTCACAATATCCTGTTTGCCGAGTTTCATCGGCGTGTGTTCAGGAACGCTCTTGCCCGTCTTGAAATCATAGTAAGGGATCCTTACTTCGCGCCCCTCAAACAGATCGGTCAGATTCTGATTGATGAGTTTCATATTGAGAGCCTGTGGGGTCTCAAAGTCGTAATCCCCGAACTCATCCTTAGGATGCATATCGAGATCATAGAAGTAGTGATCAATATTCAGCGTGATCAGCTTAAAGCCGAATTCCGCCAGGTGCTCCCCGATCTTGATTGTGGTAGTCGTTTTACCACTCGAGGATGGACCTGTCACAAGGACCATGCGAACTTCATCACGCCGATCGAGGATCATGTTGGCAGCATTTTCAACGTCTTCGTGATAGGCGGCTTCAGCGGCGGTCACAATCTCGTGCAGTCTGTCATGCCGGATGGCTTCATTCAGCAGCGCTGTGGTGTGGACGTTATGAGAGCAAGCCCAGTCCAGCGTTTGCCAGAGCTTTGGCCAGGGGATATTCCCGGAGGGCATGCGGTCGCGATCGGTACGCTTTTCGCGCTGGCGGGCTCGTTCCTCGCGGTAGAGGATGTAAGCCTTTGCGACCTTGGCGTGGCCATTCTCAATCAGCACCTTCTCAACCATATCCTGGATCTGCTCAATATTTGGTATCTCTCCTTCAGGGGTTGTCGCTTCCAATTGGGCGATCACTTGGGCGGCAAGGGCTTCAGAAGCAGCACGGTCGCGCCCCCCGACAGCAACTGCAGCCCGGTAAATGGCGTTGGTGATCCGTTCCGGGGTGAAGGGCACAATGCTGCCATCGCGTTTGATTACATGGGTGAGTTTTGTCATCAGAACCTCCGCATAACTCCGGGTTTATGGCCTTGTTAATAATTGAATTATAGCATTTCGATATCGCTCTTGCACGGGTAAGATTTTATCCATTCAATGTCGTGCGGTTCTTTATCACCAAGGATTAACAAAACGCTTATGCGCATCGACGTAGTGCCTCAATACGCTTGTTCCTTTCGTTCGCTATGATTTATAATATCTTCTAAACATAGTTGGGTGGTTAATATTATCCAAAGAGGTGAGGTTCATGCGATCGGTATTCATTAGAAATCAAAAAGGGGCAATCACTCTCCAAACCCGCCTAAAAACGCTTATCAAAGATGCCGATCAGCTTAAGTTTCTGGTCGGTTTCTTTTATTTTTCTGGACTGCGCGAGCTTTACGAAGGGCTGAAAAATAACTCCAGCGTCGTTCTTAAAATTTTGGTCGGCATGAACGCGGACATCTTAAATCAGAAACTAGTCGAATATCCGCGTGAAGCCCCACAGGAATCTGACAAGCAACATCTCCAAAAATATTTTGACGAGCTTAAAAAATCATTAGGTGATGAAGATTTTGACAATGAAGCATTTTACGAGCAAATCATCTTCTTTTTGAAAATGATTGACGAGGGTCGTTTACTTATCCGTAAAACACGCGAGCCGAACCACTCGAAAATTTACTTCGTCTATGATGAAGACAACCCCATGAAACAAAAACTCTTCATCACAGGCAGCAGCAATCTCACGCGTCCCGGGCTGACCACCCAGGCTGAGTTCAATGTTGAAATCAGTGACTTTGGCGCAGAAGAAACCGAAGCTTATTTCGATGACCTTTGGGAAGACGCCATCCCGATCACAGAAATTGAGGAGTTTAAAGTCCAGCTAAAGGTCACTATCGAACAAGGCACAATGATTAGGGACATCACTCCCTTTGAAGCATTTGCCTTGACCCTCAAGACTTACCTCGACACCTTCAAACAAGAAGAAATCGGCCAATCTCTAATCGATACCCTTAAATCCAATAACTACATTCCCTATCAATACCAACTGGATGCGGTCAGACAAGCTCTCTCAATCATCAAAGACAACAACGGTGTAATCATTGCCGACGTGGTTGGTCTTGGCAAGACCATTATCGCCTGTTCGGTTGCCAAGGAATTGCGCAAACGCGGCATCGTCTTATGTCCACCTGGATTAAGGGGAGATGAGTACAAAACTAGTGGCTGGCGGATGTATCTGAAGCAGTTTGGCCTCAACGATTGGGATGCTTTCTCCATCGGTAAGTTGGAAGACGTCCAGGAGTTTGTCACCAACAATAACGACATCGAAGTAGTCATCATCGATGAAGTGCATCGTTTCCGCAACCAGGATACGCAGGATTACGAATATCTTAAGAATATCTGTCGCGACAAGATCGTGATTCTATTAACCGCCACCCCCTTCAACAACCGCCCTGCCGACATCCTTTCTCTTCTTAAATTGTTTATCACCCCCAAGAAATCCACCATCACCTTGCAGAACAACCTGGTGGCGGCTTTTCGCTCATATAAGACAGTTTTTGACAATCTTTCATACATTACCAAGAATCACAAATCTCCCAATCCCCTGAAAGAGCAGGAAGCGCAGAACCGTTACATGGCGCTATTTGGCGAGCCTGCTATCGACCTGGCAAAAGTAACAGCGCGCTCAAAATTCCTTGCCAATCAGATTCGCGAAGTCATCCAACCCGTCACCATCCGCCGCAATCGTTTGGATTTGCTCTATAACCCTTTCTACAAGGACGAGGTCATGAATCTTTCCAAACTAGCCGACCCCATAGAATGGTTTTACGAGTTGACCCCCGAGCAATCCGATTTCTATGATCAAATTATCAAGGAATATTTTGGTCTGCCAGAGGAAGGTGGTCGTTTTACCGGTGCGATTTACCAGCCTTTCAGCTATGAAACGCAAAAAGATGAAACCAACTTAAGCGAGAAGGAAAATTTCGAGTTTATTCAACAGCGCCAGTTGTCAGACTTTATGCGTCGCTTATTGGTCCATCGCTTCGAAAGTTCATTTGGCTCGTTCCAACAATCTATTCGACGCTTCAAAGAAATCACCACCCATGCGTTGCAGTTCATCAAGACCACCAACAAATATATCCTGGATCGTCCTCTGCTCGAAAAGATTTACTCATGGGATGAAGAGCGCATTGATCAGGAATTGGCTACCTTCGCTGAGATGCTGCGTAGTGGCAATTACCCAAAGAACAACCGTGTCTACGAACTTGACAAGTTTGCAGACCGGGAGGGTTTCCTTAAGAATATCCAATCTGATCTGGATCTGTACGAAGAGATCATCCAAAAATTAGACCAGATGGATCTGGTCGAGGAAGACCCCAAGGGCAACTGCCTGGTTGAAAAGATCCTGGAAGAGCTTGCCAAAGAGCCCCGCCCTGGCGAACCGCGGCGAAAGATTGTTATTTTCTCTGAATTTGCCGACACAGTCTCGCACTTGAAGCTGAAGCTGGAACCGGTCCTTGGTGACAGGCTGTTGGTCGTCAGCGGTAATCTAAGCGCCTCCAACATCAAAGTCATCAATCAGAATTTTGATGCCTCCTACCCCAAACAAAGCGACGACTTTGACGTTTTGCTCACCACTGATCGCATCTCTGAAGGCTACAACCTCAACCGCGCCGGTATGATCATCAACTACGACATCCCCTGGAACCCTGTGCGCGTCATTCAGCGTGTTGGTCGCATCAACCGCATCAGCAAGAAGGTCTTTGAAGAGCTCTACATCGTCAACTTCTTTCCCACCGAAAGAGGCGCTCAACTGGTGCAATCCCGTGAGATTGCCCAAAACAAGATGTTCCTGATTCATAACATCCTGGGCGAAGACGCCAAGATCTTTGACATCGATGAAGAACCAACCCCTTCGGCTTTGTTCCAGCGCATCACTGCCAACCCTGACGAATTGGAAGAGGTCAGCTTCTATACCCTCATGTTAAACAAGTACCTTCAAATCAAGAAGGAGCATCCCCAGTTGGTGGAATCGCTGGCATCCTTCCCGCCAAGAGTCAAAGTTGCCAAGGCGGCTGAGTCCAATGAATTGCTCGTCTTCTTTAAGAAAGGTCGCCTATACATCCAATCTATTTGCGAGGACCAAAAAGAGCCGTTGCAGCTCTCCTTTGAACAAGCGCTGCCGCTGATTGAGTGCGATTTTGATACACCCAAACTTCCCTTGGGCGAGAACTTCTGGTCAGCTTACGGAATTGCCAAACAGATCAAGGAAGACTCAGCCGGGGCGGTCTCGCAGCGAGAGCTTGAAACGTTGGCCAAGAACGCCCTGCAATCCGCCCTTCGCTGCCCAAACTCAGATATCAGGCAGTATCAAAAATTCCTCGAAACCCTGCTTGAAGACATCCGCGACTACGGCACTCTGGCCGACTTTACCCTGCGCCGGATTTCTTATTTGGATGTTACGACTCCCGACAAACAAAAAATTGCTCTTCAAAAGATCAAAGAGCTCGAAAGCGAATTAGGCTTGCATTACCTCGAAAAGGAAATTAACCGCCTCAAGAAAACACCCCAAGAGATTATTATTGCCATAGAGAACAGAGTGCCATGACCAATCCTAAAGCCATTGCCTTAATCCAGAATTACTCCGACCAAGCCCTTTGGAATTTTATCAATGACCGCAACCACAACCTCACGCGCGCCTTTGAGCCCCTTTCGGAACTCCAGGATGCTATCCATCCCGAGGTCAACAAGTTGGGTGAGATTGTGTTTTCTGCGGCTGAAAGACTAATGGTATATTCCATTGCTGTTGCTCATTCCCTCAACGAACGCTCCGGCAAGAAAGCGCAATATGACCTCGCAAAAAGGATCCTGGGTCGAGACAACAACGACTTCGACGGTATCTTTGTCTTTCACGATCCTGAGGGCAATTTCCGTTTCTCACTGATCTACCGTGACTTTGTTGGCAACCGCCAAAAGCTCTCCAACTATCGCCGCTTCACCTATTACGTCAGCCCCCAACTCTACAACAAGACCTTCCTGCAGCGCGTGGGTGATGGTGATTTTTCCAGCTTGGATAAGATCAAAGATGCCTTCTCGGTGGAAAAGGTTACTAAGGAATTTTACCAGGAGATTTCTTATTGGTATTTCTGGGCATGCCAATTATCTCAATTTCCCCCTGCCGCTGAACGAGAAGAGAATGGCCGCCAGGTAGCTGTCATTCGCTTAATAACTAGGTTGATTTTTGTCTGGTTTATGCGAGAAAAAGGTTTGATTCCTGCTGATTTATTTAACAAAGAAATAATTTCTGAATGTCTGACCGACATAGATGATCAAAGTTCATCTTACTATCTGGCGATACTTCAAAACCTGTTTTTCACAACACTAAACACCCCGATGGATAAGAGGCAATTCCGCTCTGACCTTAAAGGGCTGAAAGGGTACAATCCTGATTTTGGTAATCAATATAAGTACCGCCATCAAGTGCTCATCGCTCAACCTGAGCGCGTTGAAGGGTTCTTTGCCAACATTCCATTTTTGAATGGCGGTTTATTTGATTGTCTGGATAACCCTGACAAAAGAGATTACTTTGATGGTTTTTCTGATACCGAAAAGAACCAACCACTTGTTCCAAACCTGCTTTTCTTTTCGCCAGAAACTTCAGCGGATCTTAATACTGAATTGGGTACCCGAAACAAGCAATATAAAGTAAAAGGTTTGTTTGAGACCCTCTCATCCTACAACTTTACGATAGACGAAAACACAGCGGATGACAAAGAGGTCGCGCTTGACCCTGAACTTTTAGGACGCGTTTTTGAAAACCTATTAGCAAGCTTTAATCCAGAAACCTCCACAACAGCCCGCAGAGCCACTGGAAGTTACTATACACCCCGTGAAA
Organism: Anaerolineaceae bacterium UBA1363; assembly: GCA_002306055.1. Taxonomy (GTDB): domain Bacteria; phylum Chloroflexota; class Anaerolineae; order Anaerolineales; family Anaerolineaceae; genus Mesolinea. Next base: position 112,016 of record DBRR01000006.1, on the reverse strand, counting down.
TCGTTGATTACATGGTGGATGAATCCATCAATGCTTATCTGAGCCAGTATTTAGCAGATATTTATAAGATTGACAAAAAATTGACCTGGTTGCTTTCGCATGAACAGGAAGGCAACCCCTTCACCGAAAAAGAGGTCAAACACATTGTTAAACTGGTAGAGAATGTTCGTATTGTCGATCCAGCGGTTGGTTCAGGCGCTTTCCCTATGGGAGTTTTGAATAAATTAGTTTCGATTCTGGCAAAGTTAGACCCTGATGGGAAGCTCTGGGAGCAAGCTCAGCTTGATGCTGCCCTCAAGATCCCTGACGCGCAAATTCGTGCGGATGTAAGAGAAAAAATCCGCAAATCTTTTGAAGAAAAAAACCATGATTACGGACGCAAATTGCATCTTATTCAAAAATGCATCTATGGTGTAGATATCCAACAAATCGCGGTGGAAATTGCAAAATTGCGTTTCTTTATTTCGTTGTTGGTTGATGAGACGGTTGAAAAGGATAAAGATAACTGGGGCATTGAACCTTTACCTAACCTGGATTTCAAAATCATGCAGGGTAACAGTTTGATTTCCACTTTCGAAGGGATCGATCTTGGACCGCGAGGTGAAGCTGTGCCACAACAAAGCGGTCTTTTTTTGGATCAGGGAGAAAAAGCCGAACTGATCAGAGAACTGCAAAATAGAAAAGAGCTTTATCAAACCGTTTGGGACCATGAAGAAAAGCGAAAATTACAAAAAGAGATTGATCATTACCTGTTCAGAATTTTTAATTTGAGTGTATTGGAACAACACCAGGGCTATGCGGCACGCTTGACCGAAATTGATCGCAAATATCAATCTGTTCCTGACTATAAAACTAGGGAAAAGTTGAAAGCGATAGCAAAAGACAAAGTCTCCAAAGAAATGGGCATCAACATCAATGCCACCGGTCGGGACTTAAACAGCTACTCCACCAAACAAATGAAACGCGATTTTTTCCCCTGGAGCTTGTATTTTGCGGAAGTATTTGAGGAGAAGGGTGGCTTTGATATAGTCCTTGGCAATCCTCCTTATATTGGTGAAAAAGGACATAAAGAATTGTTTGAAGCAGTTAAGCATGCTAATCTGAGTAAGTATTATATGGGCAAAATGGATTATTTTTACTTTTTTTTCCACTTGGGATTAGATTTAAGTCGCCAATCTGGTTGTGTGGCTTTTATTTCGACAAATTATTATCTGACTGCTACAGGAGCACTCAAATTCCGCAAAGACCTCTATGCCAGGGCAACTATCAATAAGTTAGTTAACTTTAATGAACTCAAAATTTTTGAAACTGCAATAGGTCAACACAATATGATTACCTTGCTCTCTAAAGGTAAAGATGAATATAAAATAGCTGATACATGTATAACGGATAGGAAGGGCTTCGCCTCGCCTGAAATCTTGAAAAAAATCATCTCTTGGAAAGACGAACAGACGCAATATTTCAGGGTATCACAGGATGATCTTTTTGATGACGAGGATTTCCAAATTAGAATTCAGGGTCTGGGAGGCATAGTCCAGAATGGACTTCAAGCTATTCTTCACAAAATTAAAGCACAAGGTGTTCAACTTGGAACTTTGTGCAGTATAAATCAGGGTATTGTAACTGGTGCAGACAAGGTCTCTAATAGTCATCGTCGAAAATTTCAAATCGATGAGCCAGTAGGAACAGGAATTTTTGTTCTTAGTTCGATCGAATTGTCAAGACTTCAACTAGAGCAAAATGATTTTGGATTAGTTAAACCATGGTTTAAGAATTCAGATATAAATCGCTGGGTGACCACATTACAATCTGTTGAATATGTATTGTATTTGGATAGATCGATAAACCCTCAACCCCAAATAATAAACCATCTGCAAAGATTTAAAGAAATTCTCGCTCACCGCCGAGAAGTAGAAAAAGGAGTTATTGCGTGGTGGAGACTTCAATGGCCAAGGTCAGAAGAAATATTCACAAGCGAGAAAATTGTTGCACCCCAAAGGAGTCACAGAAACACTTTTGGATATAATGAAATACCATGGTATGCTGCTTCTGATGTTTTTTTCATTACTTCAAAGGATAATACAATAAATCTAAAATATATACTTGCATTACTAAACTCTAGACTGTATTACCTTTGGCTTTATCACCGCGGCAAGCGGAAAGGTGAGACGCTTGAATTGATTGCTAAGCCACTATCTCAAATTCCAATCCCAAAAATACCATTAAGAGATCAGGCTCCATTCATTCAAATGGTCGAAGAAATATTTCAATTGATAAATTCTGATGGTTATGTTTTATGCAAATCCAAACAACAAAAAGTGTTATTACTAGAAAAGTCAATAAATATAAAAGTTTATGAGTTGTTTGAACTTACTGATGCAGAGATCGAATATGTTGAGGGTAATCAATAATTAAGGAAGTTATTGTTATGTTGAATAAAGAAGTTATTCCCGCCTTTGACATGCTCCTGGAAGAGCTGGAACGCATCATTCCGGAGCTTAATGACCAGGCAAAGGCCTTGATGGATCAGAAAAAATATGACCAGGCTCAAGCCATAATCACCAAAGCCCAATCAGTGATAGCCTTTCAAGGAAAGGTGCAAGCCCTGCGCGAGGAGTGGGTTAGGATGCAGGTGCCTGCAACAAAGGTTCCACAGACTAACCAACCACCAAAGCCTCCTAAAGTAAAAAAGATCTCCAGGCGGACGGGTCAAGATAAGTTGCAGGTCGGCTTACGTACCAAGAATTCCGACTTTCACATACCTATTCTCCGAGCTTTGGTCAATCGCGGGGGCAGTATGCAATTTGCTGATCTGATTGTGATCCTTAGGCACTACTTAAAGGATAAACTCAATCAATATGACCTCGGATTGTTGCCTGATGGGAAAACAGTCCGTTGGGAAAATAATGTTGGATGGGCGAAAAGACAGCTTATTGATGCAGGCTACCTCTCATCCACCGCTCCCAAAGGCACTTGGGAAATCACTCCCGCTGGGCGCAAAGCCTTGGAGGATTACGAAAAACAGCAAGCCAGTGGTTTGCCTTTCAATTGATCATGCAATCTTTCCCCTTAATTTCAGGCAATTCCAAGCAATAATAAGTTGCGACCAGCGTAGAGTAATGGGCTTGGCATGCCAGGCCCTTACGGTGGCACGGGCTTCCCTTGGGGGCTGCTTGCGTGCCGGAGGCTAAGCTGGCTCCCACCGTGCAACGGATGGGAGACTGAAGAGGGCGACAAATTGGGCTTCCCCTCACGTGATTGTGCCGGTCTTACGAAGTACCCCGCCGGCGGAGCCAGGCGTGGGCAGACCGAGCACACGATTTGACCGTCGAAGATTCCAGCACGAAGTGCGTGTGGAAAGGTCTCCATTACTACTTGGTCAGAAAAAAAAGAGACCTAACGGTCAGAAGATCATTTAAGAACAAGCATTAATGCATTTTTCCTCAGCGAAAAGATTTGCATGAATAGAACAATTGTGCTATTATGCACCCACGTGATTCTATTTGCAAAAAAGCACATTAATAACGGGTATTTGCAATCAAACAGCCCTTCTGCGCTATCAAAAAACACTGCAAATATTGCAATTATTGCAAATAACAGGGAAAGGCTTTTACTTAGATGACTCATCATTTGCTACCTCTCTGCGGCCTCATTTTCCGCCTTAGAGTAACATTCTTTATGAGCCATCGTTCTTTCGTAAAGTTACATTAATATTGAGGCAATGCACATCGAAGAAAATTGCCCGAGGTAAATGTTATAATACACGCCTGAATAATTTACAGAAACGAGAAATTATGGCAAAAACAATTGTTCCATGTCCCCAATGCCATCAGCCAATAACCATTGAACTGACCCGGCTCTTCGATACCAATACCGATCCTGAAGCCAAGCAAAAGCTGCTCTCGGGATCCGCCAATTACTTCAAGTGCCCGATCTGTGGTGCTCAGGGCGTCTATCCTACCCCGATTGTCTACCACGATCCCGACAAAGAACTGCTTCTGACCTTCTTCCCGCCGGACCTGCACACCCCAATCAATGAGCAGGAGCGCATCCTTGGTCCGATGATCAAAAAAGCCATGGATGACCTTCCTCCCGAAAAGCGCAAGTCTTACCTTTTCCGTCCGCAGACGATGCTGACACAACAGCGCCTGTTCGAAACGATCCTCGAAGCTGACGGAATCACCCCTGAGATGATAAAAGCCCAACAGGAAAAACTTCATCTCTTGCAGCAATTGCTTGGCGCCAGCGCTGAAGGCTTACCTGAGATGATTCAACAAAATGACGAGAAAATTGATGAAGAATTCTTTATGCTCCTCAGCTCCCTGGCACAGGCATCCGCTGCAGCTGGCGACCAGGAGAGCCTGGCAGCCCTGAACGCCCTCCAGAAGGCTCTCATTGAACATTCCACGCTCGGTAAAACCGCCGCGTTGGAAGCTGCTGAGACACAAGAGGCCGTCAAAGAACTCCAGGAACTGAGCAAAACCGGCCTCACCCGCGAAAAATTGCTGGACCTCCTGATCAAGAGCTCCAACTCAGACATTCGGCTGACCACCATCGCCACCATGGTTCGCAGTGGGCTTGACTATACCTTCTTCCAGCTTCTATCCGACAAAATCGAAGCAAGTTCAGGGGAGGAAAAAGCTCATCTCGAGTCGCTGCGCCAGCGTTTACTGACCATCACCCAAGCTGTTGATGAAGCCATGAAAACCCAGCTTGAGGAAGCACGCAAGCTTGTAAATGAGCTGCTGGCAGCCGAAGATGTTGAGAAAGCCACCCAGGAAGCCCTTCCGCGCATCAACCAGGCGGTCGTGGAAGTGATCAACCAGGAAGCCAAGGCTGCGCAAGCCGCTAAAGATGAAGCTAAACTGCGCAAACTGAGCCAGATCATTAATGTTATACAGTCCGCAGATAGTTCCAACGCTTACCTTGGGTTGATCGATGCCCTGCTTCAGGAAGAAAGTGCTGAAAATCGAGTAAAAATATTGGAGGAATCAGGCGATCTGGTCAACGATGAGTTTGTGCAGCTACTGGCAGGCTTGATTGGTCAGTTGGAACAACAAGGCGATCAACAGGAAGTGCTCGACCAGTTAAAAGAACTAAACCGGGAGATCCTGCGCTTCACGATGAAACGTAACCTGCAATCCAGCTAAGGAACGTCAGTGCGGTTCGTTTTGCAGCCGCAATCCATGACCCCGAACGGTGACAATGTAATCGTAATCGGGGTCAATTTGATTAATGCGGTCGCGCAGACGTCTCAGCAGCGCGTCAAAAGCCTGTTCAGTTACCCAATGGGTATCTTCTTCCCAGACCGCCTCGATCAATGCCTCACGGCTGACAACCTCGCCTGAGTTTTTATACAACAACGCCAACAGGTTGAACTGCTGCGCCGATAGAGGCGGATTCAACTCTACACCGCGTACCCAAACGCGTCTCGAAGCGCTTTCGAGGCGAAGATTGAACATCTGCCCCAACTCCGGAGGTAAGTCGCTCAGCGGCAAAGTGGCATCGGAACTTAGAAAAAGGAAGGTCTGAGTCAGGGCGATTTGGATCTCGTCTGCTTCCACCAGTTTCACCTCTGCAGAAATGGGCTGGTTATTGACGAACGTGCCATTCTTGCTGCCCAAATCTTCCAGGGTAATCCCTTTTCCAGTGTTGGTAACCCGGGCATGTTGCCGGGAGACCTGGCGGTCAGGAATCACAATGTCGCAATTCGCATCACGTCCGATCAATAGCTGACCCTTTATGATCCACTGTTGCCCGTTGAGCGGACCCTCATTTGCTATCAGGACTGGATCTTCCATTTTTCACATTTACCGTTTCAGACTATAATTTAATATTATAATGCAAACAGGCTGCTCAAACCTTACGCCGGAATAACCAGCAGCTCAAGTCAATTAGAGAGATACAGGTCATGCCTTTTCAGACTCGCATTGGCGCTGTGCTTCATGAGCGCTATGAAATTGAACGCATCATCGGTCAGGGTGGATATGGCTTCATTTACCTTGCACAGGACCAACGCCTTGCTGGAAGGAAATGTGCTGTAAAACAAGTCAGTTATGACCCCACCTTTCCGCCTGCCATGCTGCAGGAAGCCCGGGACCAATTTATGCGTGAGGCGACCGTGCTGGCGCGGCTTGACCACCCAAATTTGCCCAAGGTTTCCGACTTTTTCTCGATTGAGGATAACGATTTCCTGGTAATGGATTATGTCCCTGGGGATGACCTGCGCGCACTCCTGGCAAAAGCGGAAAACAGCGGTAAATTCCTGCAGGAATCAGAGGTTTTGGGTTGGGCGCTGCAGATTGGCGACGCCCTTACCTATCTCCACAACCAGGACCCACCCATTCTTCACCGCGATATCAAACCCTCCAATATCAAGCTAACCCCAAGTGGTTTAGTAAAACTGGTGGACTTCGGTCTGGTGAAGCTGCTTGCTCCGGGAGAAGTCACCATCACTATCATGCAGGGGCAAGGCACTGCCCTCTACACGCCCCTGGAGCAATACGGCGGCGAGAGCAGCCACACGGATGCCCGGGCTGACATCTATGCCTTTGCCTGCACGCTCTACCATCTGCTCACCAACACCCCCCCTGCCAACGTGCGCGACCGCTTTCTCAACCCCGAAAGCCTGGCTGCGCCGCGCATGCTCAACCCTGCCATCTCGCCCAAGGTGGAGGAGGCAATCCTGTGGGGGATGGCCCTGCATCCCAACGATCGCCCCAAAGATGTGCGCGAATTCATCAAGGCGCTCACTGGCGAGAGCACCAGTCGACTGCGACAGATAAGCAGTCATTCAGGCAGCAGCAATAATGGTCAGCTTGGATCGGCTGAGATTCGCCTGGCGTGGATAGCGGCGGGGCTTACCTTTTTGAGTTTGTTTCTCACGATTATTCACAACCTGTAGGCTGGGTAAATTTCGAGCACCCAGAAGCCTGGTTTGAGGGTTTTTGATCTTGGATTTGCTTAATTTTTGGAAGGCGGTTTCATTCCCTCAACGCGCAGCCACCAGATAAGGGCAGCAACCCAACCAAATAACATCCCAATCATGGTCATCTCTACGATGAACCATGAGCTGCTTTCTTTTACCAATTCCACCAGGCTATCGATGCCCAGGGTGAGCAGAAGATACGCCAGCAGCCCGCCAATCAGGGTACAAAAACCCGAACGAATCGCCCAATTCGATCCACCCCACCAGCGGAACCCAACCAGGAACGCCACACCAAAACCCGCAATCAGGATCAGCACAACCAGGAACCAGTCCATCATGCGCGGGAAACCAGTGGTATTGGCTCCCGGTTCGGGACTCTCGCTTGGAACAGGGGTCTGAATTGGAGGCAGGGTCATGGTGGGGGTGGGTTCAATGGTTGGAGTTGGTGTGGGCATGATGACCTGCGCCAGACCGCCCTGGGTGTTCAGCACCAACGTGCCCGAAACCATTGCCGGTTCGCTGGCGGCAGTCACCTCAAAGATCCCATCCCGATCGATGCGGTAGCTAATTGTGGCAAGACCATCAATGGTCGTGGCTTCAGGCTGAGCGATGATGAGATCTTCTCCTGCAAGGCGAACCGTGAATCTCACGACGGTTCCATCCGGAACCGTGTGGTTATTCTTGTCGCGCACCGGTCCAGCCTGTATGCGCACTGTTTCTCCCATCCGAAATAGCGGCACGGGTGTAACCGGAGCGGAAAAAGGCGCATCAGGTGTGGGTGTTATTTCCATGGTGCTCATCGAGGTGGTAAGCAGGGCGATCGGGATGACTTGATTAGAGGTTGGAGCTGTTTGCTCACTGAGATCGTAACCGACTGTGTCAAGGCTAACTGGCAGCGAGCCGATGGGCTGCGCTTCCTGCATCAGCAAGCGGGCAGCGATCTCCAGAGCTGCCTGGGTTTTATCATACAAAGCGTAGTATGCTGTCAGCTTCGCGATTTCGGTGCTGTCAAGATAATAAGGCTCGCCATATGAAAAGACAATCACATTTTTGTTTTGCAGGAGATCCACTCTCTCAGCCAACAAACGTTTTAGGGCATAGGTCTGGGGCAAGTCCGGGTCAAGCCCCTGGAAGTTAATAATGACCCATTTCGAACGCCGCAGGTTATCGACCATGTAAGGGTCTGAAGGCGCAGAGACCTGGTCAAGGATCTCCGTAAGCTGCTCGAAACTGTATGAGGTGATGCGCGAATCCGAAAGTTGCCGGCTCCCCCTGCTGCCATACAGCCTGGTAAGCGTGTTGAAGAACGCATTGGTGGAGAGGTTGTTTATGTTTTCGCAACTGCTACACTGACGCAACGAGCGGGTATCAGTGAAAATGGTGATGTATTCGGAGAAGGACGGGGGTTGAGGAAGCAAGCCAGCCAGAAATTCCTGCGAGGGAGCGATCAAGGTTGCGCCTTCACGGGCGGTTTTCAGGCTTACAGCAGACGACTTGCCAATAATTTCCAGATCCTCGGCGGGTGGTAAAACCTGCTCAATGTTGAACTCTGGGTAGCGGGAAAGCTTTTCCGCCAAGATGCGCCTGACAGATGCATCCACCTGCTGTGCGAAGACGCTGTCTTCCTGGTATTTGGCAGTAAAGGAATCCAACGTTCGGCGGATGGTGGTGAACGCATCCGGGTCGTTATTGGCGTGAAAATTGTCGAGGTAAAGCAAATCGTTTCCCGCCAGGAAAGCGGTCCGGGCGATATTAATCGGGTCAAACTCGCTGCCAGTCGGATCAAAGAAAAGCCGCACCGCGCGACTGCCCAGACTGTCGCTGACGGTCAATCCCCCCGCTTGGCGCCAGGCTGCGATCGGCTCCACACCGAGCAACTGGGCAAGGGCAGCCTGATCGAAGCTGACTGGCTTAGTCGTTGCACGAATGTTGCCTTGAAGTCCCTGGAAACGGATGTGCGAAACCATAAAACCATCTGCCTGCTTCAGTTGATCGTCCGCGCCAGCTACGGCCATAAAAGGAGATAGTTCGATTTGCTTAAGCTGCTCGAGTGATTTCTGGATCGTGGACACTTCTTCGAGCGGCGGTCGGTCTGCTCCGCCAAGCCCTGGAAAGTGGCGGGCAATCACACTCATCTTTCCCCCGCTACCGCTGTGCAGCCCTGCGATATAAGCCTGTGCCAGCAACCCTACCCAATAAGGATCGCCGCCAAAGGTCTCTGTGCCCGCATTTGCTGCCTGCTGGAGATCACTGGTATCCACCACATCCAGCGAAGGGCCGAGGTATAGGTTAAAACCCAGCGCAGAAAGCTCCTGACCTAAAGCCTGGCCCACTTGCATGGCGTTTTCCTCGGACCAGGTGGCGCCGATTGCCATAGGGTTAGGTAACTGGGTCAGATCCTGGAGGAATTGATCCTGCTTGCCAGTTTCATCTTTTTGTGAAATACCAATGCTAAGTGGGATATATACGGGTAAATCTTGATCCTGTGACTCGGGATTACCTGGGTCAACCGCTGCCTGGCTTTTCTGCCAGGCTAGCTGCTGCAGTGTTTCAATCAGCGACCTGGTTGAACTCGCTGTGTCCGTGCCGCTGAAGTTGTCGTGAGAGCTGCTCAGCACCACGCCCCCGATATGATAATCCCGGATGAGTTCTGCCAGTGGACTTTCGGGCGTGATGTCTCTCCCATCAAACGTGATCAAGAAGAGCTGCCCCACCTTTTCTGCCGGCGACATCTCAGCCATGAGAGCATCAACATCGCTTTGGGCAAGAACTGGAGCGGCGGGGAAAAAGCTCGCCAGCGGTTGTAGCAGCAAGCTCAGTGTGAGCGCGAGCAGAAGCAACCGGCGGACGACTTTCACTTCACCTCTCCAGGATCTGGCGGGCATGAGCAGGATCATTACAGATGATCATGTCCACGCCAAAAGCTTGCATGTGCCGCAGGTCATCCGGCGCATCCACCGTCCAGACATTCACCTTTTGTCCCAGTTTATGCCTGGACTGCACCAACTTGGCTGAAACATCCTGGTAGTAAGGGTGCAGATCATCCGCTCCAAAGCGCCGACCCCAAAAACCGCGCATAGGCAGTCCAAGAAACCCCGGTAAGGTCAGGAGACCAGTTCGGATTTCCGGTGCCAGGGATTTCACGCGCGGGAGGTTGCGGGCATTGAAAGAAGAGAGCAAAACGCTATCGCTAAGACCATGTTTTTTTATAAGTGCCACCACGAGTTCGGGAAGTTGATCTTTGGGAGTCTTGTAATTTTTAAGTTCGACGTTGATCAGAAATTTGCCGCCAAGCTCGGCAAAAACCTCATCCAGCAGCGGAATTGGTTCGCCTTTAAATTCGGGTCTGAACCAACTACCGGCATCCAATTCTCGCAAAGCCGCATAGGGAGTGTTGCCAACCTGCCCATGCCCGTTGGTGGTGCGGTCCAGCGTGTCATCGTGAATAACCACCAGTTTCTGGTCAGCGGAGAGCATGACGTCCAACTCAATGCCGTCCGCGCCCTTTTCCCACGCCAGGCGGAATGCCGCTAGCGTATTTTCCGGGGCATTTGCGGAATCCCCTCGATGGGCAATGATAAGCGGCATGTGATTCTCAGTTGATGACATCAGCGCAATTATAGCATGCACAACTTTACCGACGCAGTGTTCTGTCAATTTCAACTCTTCCTGTAACTTCTGTTTCCAGAGCTTGACTGCTGCCTGACCAGAAAATTCCTCACTGTGTTGATTTTTTCCCCGCTTTCGCGCAGCAGGTTATAATCCGAACATCATGCCGGATATGGAACCCGTACTTACCTCAGCCAACAGCATCCTCGGACTCAACCTGGATGGCGAGCGGCTGCTGATCGTCTACGGCAGCCCCTCGGGCATGGTCCAGGAAAGGCTGTCTGTGAGCACGCCTGCCAGCAGAAGTTTCCAGGCCATCCTTAAACTCATAACCACCTCGGCAGATCGTCTGCTGATGATCACCCAGGCGCAGCATCTCCCCCTGCCGGATTGTGTTTCAGTTTCAATTACAGGCAATTACGATCCCTTCAGCGGAATCCTCGAGAGCTCCCCGGATTTCCCGGAGTGGAAGTCAGAACCGCTCAAATCCCAGCTGGGGCTGCGATTTAACCTGCCTGTTTTCATCGAGCAGCACCCCGCAGCGGGTTTGCTTGCGGAGATGCTTTTCGGCTCTACCGATGCCAGCGGCACGCAGGTGTACCTTAGCTTTAATCCAACCCTACGCGCTAGCTTTTCGTTGAATGGGGTTATTTACCAAAGCCCGGGAGGCAGCGCAGGTGATATAGGAAAGATCCTTGTCTCCGAAACACCCGATCCACGCCTGAACCGATATTTGACCCTCAACGATTACGTCAGCTTGAACGGATTAGCCTTCCAGGCTCTCCGCCTTCAACCGTCTCATTGGGATCTAACCACCACAGGCAGTAAGGTTCTTCAAGCCGCATCTGAGGGAGACCCCTATGCCCTTGAAATTTTGGAACGGACAGCAAAAATGCTTGGTGTTAATCTGGCGCCGCTCATCCACTTGCTGCGTCCCAGGCAAATCACCATTGCTTACCCGGTCTCGCTTGTTGCTGCCAACTTCCTGCCCCCCCTTCGCGCAGCCGCCGCTGCCGCCAGCGGGCTCGGTGGTCTTGAACTTCCCCAATTCACCGCCTCCCAGTTTGGTCACCGTCAGCCAGAGCTTGAAGCCTTAGCTCCTGCCATATCTGCCCTTCGTCTGCGCGCCAGTAGCCGTTAAAGAAAACAGGCAGCCGAAAAGCTGCCTGTTTTATCCCTGACTTGATTCTGTAATCAGATAGTCACACTCGAGGAGTCTTCCTGTATGTTTTTTGCGTGACCTTTTGCATTTTTCGCTGCTTTTTTCTGAGCCTTACTTAGTTTTCTCTCAGCCTGGGCTGTTTTTTTCTCCTGGAGCCGGCTACGTTTGAGCGCCTCGCCGTCTTCATATGCCAATTGTCTCCCTGTGGTGATGATTTGATAAATGTAATAGAGCAGGAAGATAACAGCAAAAATCGCAAGCACAAGCGTACCGATGGTAATCGGTATCAATTGGGAGGCGATGGTTACTGCAAACAAGGGGTCGCTAACGTCAACAAAAAACACTACTGTGTTGAGGATTATGGCAATCAGCCGCACTTCGGTTGGACCTAATTTTATGCTGGTCATTTCGAAAACGCCAGTTGCGTGCGTTTTAAGAAAAACTTGCAGCATGAGCAACAAATAGCAGGAAAGTGCGATCAACGCGACTTCAAACCGCACCATGCCCGAAAGTCCGATCCCAATAAAAATCAGCAGAGCGGTGATCCCATCAATCGCGTGGTCGGTGTAGTAGCCATAATTCGGACGCGACATATTACGATAACGCGCCAGGGTGCCATCCATGCTGTCGCCAAACCAGTTAATAATAAAACCCAAACTCGCCACGAACAACCATGGGCTGCCTTTTACAGCTCCCGTCCCAACCATGGCATACGACACTCCTGCCAAGACTGACCCGAGCAAGCCCACTACGGTCAGCATGTCTGAATTGACCCATTTTGGCATATGCCTGGCAAAATACTCCAGTGCAGGCCTCTCTAATGGTCCCAGTAGAATGTCGTTAGTGCGCTTATCCTTCTCTGTGCGAATTTTCTTTGCCATAATCACCTCTCACGTAATTTGATTAAGAACTGGAAGAACTTCAGGCCAGACAGGATGCAACATGCACCACTGGGACTGAGCTTTACGAATGAATTTCTCGGTTGGGCGCAATACGCTCTCAGCGTTAAAGACATTCTCTTCTACCAGATCATTCCTTTTTTCCATCGGGATAGGATCGGTTGCATCAACAAAATAAAGCCCGTCCTCATTGCGTACTCCACATGCCACCCGGACTACAGCATTGGTCTCAAGCGCCAGGCGACCATAAAAAACCGGCAGGGCGGCTTCTCGCCCAAAAAAGTGTGGACGATACTTGGCATCACTTCCCTCCGGTAGCGGTCGGTCAATTCCGGTCACCACGCTATATCCCTCTTTCAACGCTTTTTTTGCCTCACGAAAGGACGAGAAGGAAATTGGGTTCACGCTCATTCCAAGGGCTTCGCGCATGCTGTTTTGGGCTTTGTAGGCATTATTAGGGTTGGGGTAGGAAAGCACATATGGTTTTATCCCCAGCCAGCTTATCGACATCCCAAACAGATCATAATTTCCCAAGTGAGGACCCAGCAAGAGGGTTGGCACTTTCCGATCGACGATATCCCGCATAGTTTCCTCTGCGGTGGGTGAGAGGACAATCTTTTTTTTGCCTTCTTCAGGATGTTGATAATAGTAGAAATACTCAGCCAAAGAAACCACAACGTTCCGAATAGTTTCGCGAGTATACTGCTCCAGTTGAGACATGCTCAACTTCTCCCCGGCGACCACCCACTGGTTTGCCTGAATGTTGCGAAACATCAAGCTATTGCGACGAGATGCCAACACCGAGCTGATCAAATCGGCAAGGTGATTCAACCCTGTCAGCTTGAAATGCTTACCAAGCCACAAGCCGGTTTTGATTGCCGCAGAATCCTCAAAAAAAGCCTTTAGTCCCATGTCTTTTCTAAATTGTACCTTCAAATCTTAAAAACACGTTAACATGGAGAAAGTTCTGTTGCAGGCTTTATTTACAAGCCGCAAAAATTATGCCTGAGGATGAACTGCCAATTTTTTAATCCCGGCGGCTGCCAGATAACTTAGTGCTGCCACAAGGATGATGACAGAACCAGCCTGAAGATTAAGAGCAAAAGACACGACCAAACCAACGGAGGAAAACAACCAGCTCAGCCCTATGGAGAGCAACATCATGCCCTTCATGTCTTTCAGAAACAGGTTGGCAGTAGCCGGGGGAATAGTGAGCATCGCAATCACCATGATTAATCCCACAACGCGCATCGTCACCACTACGGTCAGCCCAATCATGACCAACATCATCAAGTAAAGTCCTGTCACTGGCAGATTGCGCACTGTAGAAAAGGTTTCGTCAAAAGAAATTGCCTGCAAGCTCCGGAAAAAGAAGCCTACCAAGACGATGACAAGCAGTGCCACCAGCGCCATCACCTGCAAGTCGCCGCTTGATACAGCCAGGAGGCTGCCAAACAGATAACTCATCAAATCTGCCTTGAAACCTGGCGTCAGGCTGACAAAGATGATCCCTATTGCCATGCCGATCGACCACATGACTCCGATCAGAGTGTCTGAGCGGGCTTTAGTGCGCAGGTGCACCGCCCCCATCCCAAGCGCAGAGAGTACGCTGAAAAGGATCGCCCCCAGCATCGGGTCTTGCCCAAAATAGTATGCAAGCCCAATCCCCCCATACGCCGCGTGCGCAATTCCACCCCCCAGAAAAACTATACGGTTCAGCACGACCAGCGTGCCGATCAAACCACAAGCGATACCCACCAGCAGGCTGGCGAAAAGCGCGTTGCGCATGAAGTCATAGGCAAACATGTTTTGGATCGAGTCAATCATGGTCATCTTCTTCTTGATGAGACGGTAAAACCCGGTGCGGCAGTCCGTGTGCCACAAGGTCCACCGGGCATTCATAGGCACTGCTCAACATTTCGGCGGTGATCTCTTTCTGTCCGTTGTAAACCAAGCGCCGGTTGACGCAGCCAATTGTTTTGACATAGGTGGAAATGGCAGTCAAATCGTGTGAAATCAGCAGGATCGAAATGCTCTGGTTAAGGTCCGCTAACAAATCATACAACTGCGAGCTGGAGCGGGAATCCACGCTTGAAGTTGGCTCATCCAGCAGCAGGATTTTCGGCTCCGTTGCCAGTGCCCGCGCGATTGTGACTCGCTGCCGCTGCCCACCCGAAAGTTCATTGATCGATCGTTTTGCCAGGTCCAGGATATCCATTTGCCTCAGGGAACGCTCAACGATTTTTTTGTCAGCATCTTTTAACGACAGGTTATGCAGGAGGTCAGGCTTCAATCTTCCCATACTCACCACATCCCAAACTTTGATCGGAAACGCCTTGTCATCCTGCTGGATTTGAGGCACATAACCAATGAACTGACGCCCTTTTTCCGGGCTTACGCCCATCACCCGCACTGAACCGCGTTCCGGTTTAATCAGCCCCAGAATGACTTTGACCAGCGTGGTTTTTCCGCCGCCATTGGGTCCAATCAGCCCCACATAATCCCCCGCTACCATCCTAAAGTTAACCGCTTCCAAGACACGGTCACTTTCATAGCCAGCCCAAACATCCTCAAGTTCAATTACTGCTTGCCCTGTCAACGTTTCTCCTAATTCAATGCCTGGTGTAGGGTCTCGGCAATCATCAGCATCGTTGCCGGCCAGTCATAAGCCATCGGATCCCATTCCACAATATTCGGGATCCCAGCTTGCTCGGTGATCGATTGGGCGAGCCTGATGTTGCTGCCCTTTTCGACCACCAGGGTGTTTATCTCATATTCTTTGGCTAACGCGATAATCTCCGAAAGTGTCTCAGGAGCCGGTTCGTTACCGCCAATTTCGACTGCCAGCATATGCAGTCCATACTCCTCCGCCACATACCCCCAGGCAGGGTGCACCACCATAAAATGATCCCTTTTTGCACCTTGGAGCTGCGTTCTCACCTCAGCGTCAACCGCATCGATTTTGATCAGCAATGCTTCAAGATTTGCCTGGTAAAAATCCGCGTTTTGCGGATCGGCTCCCTGCATGGCCTCAGCCATTGTATGAGACATCTGTTTCATGCGTGAGGGGGAAAACCAGATATGCGGATCGATCTCAGTGCCAGTATTGGCGCTCTCTTCAACCGAGCCTTCCGCATTATTGTTTGCATTAAGCGCTGGAATACGTTCGATCCCGGCTGCGGAATCCACGATCTTCATGTTAGGGTTTGCGGACTCAAAGCGACTCAGCCAAACGGCTTCAAACTCGACACCGATGGTGAAATAGAGCTCGGAGTCAGCTAAATTGGTCATCTGCTGTGGACTGGGTTCATAGGTGTGCGGGTCATCGCCGCTGCCTACCATCGCCTGGGTCCGGACCCGATCCCCACCAATTTGATCCACAAACCACTGTTGGGGCAAAATACTGACGCTGATGGTCAACTTATCGGGGAAATCTTGGGCCTTCGGACCGGCGCACCCGGTTAGGACAAGCGCCAGAATTGCGCTAAATATCAAAATCTTCTTCAATTTTCCTCCTCTGCGTCCGCCAAAGCCTTCTGGCAATCAGGGCAAATTCCATATAACTGCAAAAGATGGTCACTCACGTGGAATTTTGTCTCTTTCTCAACCCTCTGGATTAGGCTGCTCAGGTCTTCAGAACCAGCAAAAGCGATCGCCTGATGACAATTCTGGCACACGATATGGTGGTGATGACCACCCGCACCCACCACGTATCCAGCACTGCCGTCCGGATTATAGACCACACAGACTAACCCAAGCTCCGCCAGCAGCTCTAACGCCCGGTAAACACTGACGATTCCCAAAGGGCGCCCGGATTGCGACAAGGCCTGGTAGATTTCCAACGGAGTCATTGGTTGAGCATTGCTTTCAAGCAACTGCATCACGTATCTGCGTGGACCCGACACACGATATCCATTTTCTGATAAAACATTCTGCCAACTCGTCTCGACCTTATTGATAACTTTTTTCATTAAGCTGCATTTTAGCCCCACTGACCAAACCTGTCAAAGGTCTGTATAGAACTCTTTTGATATATGTTTTATTAGAAAAATGATTTGCCAAGTGCTTGGGCATATTCTCCATTTGCAGTCTGTTATAATCATGTTGCGCGGGAGGACTACCCCGCATGGAGAATGGAGAAAAATGGAAGAACAAACACTGGATACTATTCAAAACGATCACGTCGTTCAGATTGCTTACAACCTCAATGTGGACGGCGAAGAAATTGAATCTGACCTGCTTGAGTACCTGCATGGTCACGGCAACATCATCCCCGGGCTTGAACAACCTCTGACCGGAGCAAAAGTTGGCGACACGCTTGAAGTTATTGCCAAAGCGAAGGATGCTTATGGAGAGTTTGACCCAGATTCTATCATCACGGTCAGCCGGGAATCCTTCCCCCCTGATTTCGAGATCCGCCTCGGTGAGGCTATGCGCCTGCGCGACGCAGCCGGGCACGTCTTCCAGGGCGTTGCTACCGCCATATCAGAAGACGCCGTGGAACTTGATCTCAACCACCCGATGGCCGGTAAGGATCTGCACTTCAAAGTGACCGTGTTGGCTGTCCGCCCGGCTACTGAAGAAGAAAAAGCCGCTGGTCACCTGCAATACGGTGGCTGCGAGAGTTGTTCCTCCGATTGCGGCGAAGACTGCTGCTAAAGCTCTAAACAAACAAAAAAACCGGGATGCAATGAACATTCCGGTTTTTTTTATTAGGTTTACCATTTCGTCTTACTTCAGCTCACCCACCAGCTTACTGATGATCACCACGACCTCGGTCGCTTTTTCAAGGGCTTCAACAGAAAGGTACTCAAACCGTCCATGACCATTATGACCGCCAGTGAAGATATTCGGCGTGGGAAGACCCATATAGGAGAGCCGGCTGCCGTCCGTCCCCCCGCGAACTGCCTCTTCCACGGGTTCTAAGCCCGCTGCGCGGTAAGCCTTGCGCGCGATTTCGATAATCTCAGGCCTGGCTTCGATCATCTTGCGCATATTGAAATATTGATCGCGGATCTCAAGCTCGAGCGTGCCCGCTCCATAACGCTCATTAATGAAGTCAGCCACCCGCTGCACTTCCTGCTTGCGCCGCGCGAATGCTGCCTCATCGTGATCCCGGATAATGTAATAAAGATGAGCACTTTCAGCCTCGCCTGCCATTTCTGTCAGGTGAATAAAGCCTTCCCGACCTTCGGTATGCTCGGCACGGTCAAACACCGGCAGCAGATTATGGAAATCGATCGCCACCTGAATTGCGCTCTTCAGCCGCCCCTTGGCAGTGCCTGGATGGACGCTGCGCCCATTTATTTTGATTTTCGCCGATGCTGCATTAAAGGTTTCGTAGGAGAATTCTCCAATCTTCCCACCGTCAACGGTATAGGCAAAATCCGCTCCAAAAGCCGGTACATCAAAGAATTTAACGCCTTCGCCAACTTCTTCATCGGGAGTGAACCCAACCCGCAGCTTACCGTGCGGCACTTCCGGATGGGCAATCAGGTACGCCATGGCGCCGATAATGGCTGCAATGCCGGCTTTGTCGTCCGCCCCGAGCAGGGTTGTGCCGTCTGTGACTACGAGTCGTTGACCTTTGAGATCCAATAATTTAGGAAAATCGCGCGGTGAAAGCAGGATGTTCTTCTCAGCATTCAGCACAATGTCCTGACCATCATAGTTTTCGATCAGGCGGGGTTTCACATTCGCCCCTGAAGCTGCCGGGCTGGTATCCATATGCGCCAAAAAGCCGACCACCGGCGCTGAAGTCTCAATATTAGCTGGCAGCGTCGCTGTAACGTAGCCATATTGGTCCAATTTGACCTCATCCATGCCCAAGGCAGTCAGCTCCTCCACCAGTAGCCTGGCGAGGTCCAATTGTTTGGAAGTGCTGGGGTAGCTCTCGGCATCCATTGCCGATTGGGTATCAATCCTGACATAGCGTAAAAACCGTTCGAGTGAATCAAACATAGCAACTCCTTTTCTTATTTGTTAGATTCTATCATTGGTGGGCTGCTTTCCCGCAATTTTTAGCGCAAGGCAAAAGTCCTTGCTTCCTGAACTGGACTACAATTATTGAGATGGATAAAAAGATTAGTTTCAAACCCGCAACCTTATTGATCATTTTTATTGCTATCCTCTTAGGCGGGGTGATTTACTACGCTATGCGTCTCAAGCAACCTTCAGCCGGGCTTACCCCGGCTATACCCGATCCGCTCGCACAAAACCTCGGCTATGAAATCCTTGCCACCTTGCCTCACGACCCTGCGTGCTATACCCAGGGTTTGCTGATCGATAATGGCATTTTCTATGAGAGCTGCGGGCTTTACGGTCAGTCTTCACTGCGCATGGTTGACCCCGCCACTGGTACTGTGCAGGCAGAAACCGATCTGGATGCCAGTTTTTTTGCTGAAGGTCTTGCGCTGCTCCAAGGTAAGCTCTACCAGCTAACCTGGCGCGAGAACACGGGTTTCGTTTATGATGCCGGTACCCTTGAGCTGCTTCGCACTTTCAATTATCAAACTGAAGGTTGGGGGCTCACGGCAGATGGCTCAGCTCTGATTCTCTCTGACGGCACCAACACCCTCTACTGGCTGGACCCAGGGACAATGCAGGTCGTGCGGCAGGTCAACGTAAGCTACCAGGGTCAGTCGGTGGAGTATCTTAACGAGCTTGAATTCATCAATGGATTAATCTTTGCCAACATCTACCTCACCGACACAATTGTTGCCGTCAATCCGGATGACGGTAACGTCGTAAGTTTGATTGATCTAACCGGATTGCGCCCCGAGCAGAACCTGGCTGTGCAGGGCGAAGTTCTCAATGGCATCGCTTACGACCATCTTAACGACAAACTCTATCTGACCGGAAAAAATTGGCCAAGCCTCTACGAAGTCAGGCTGGTGCCACAAAGCCTTTCCACGCCAACTATGCCGCAATGATCTGCTGGCGCAGCACCTGCATGCGCATTTCCTTCAACCCGGGCAAACACTCCAGCAAAAAATACGGTCCGCTCCCCTCGCCTGCGATCGCAGCGCTGATATTGCCGTAAAGCGCTGCCTCAAGTGGTTCATGCGTTTGTTGAAAGCCCGCCAAAAAACCGCCGTCAAAGGCGTCCAGCATGCCGGTTGGATCAATGATGCGTGCCCGGTAAGCGGGTAAAATCCAGCGTTTTTGGCCTAGGCGATCATAAAGGCGTGTAGTACCATCCTCCGTCTGCATCAATACCGCTTCTGGTCCATATCCCGCCAAATGTTCTGCGATTTCCCATAAGTCCACGCTTCGTCCCTGGAAAAGTTTTAATGCCTGGACATCGGTCATCATGAAGGCTGTTAGGTCGGTAATCAACCCCCGAATATTCTCCCAGAAGATCGGATCCATATAGCAGGTACAGGCGCGCATGGTCAGCGTCTGGATCATGCCTCCTTTCAGTACAGAAGGCAGGATCTTATGTGAAATAAAATCAATGGGACAGATGTGGGCAATTTTCGTTTCCAGGAAAGGTCGCGGCATATCTGTGACCCGGAATGAATCACTCAGGTAGTCCGTCTTGCTGCAATATTTTTGACGGGGTTGATATCCAAACAATTCTGGCGGGAATGGCAGTTGGCGCTCCGCAAAATGAGTGATCGGATTATCGTAGTTGGGTTTGTTCCCTTCGCCATAAGCCACAAAAAAACGCGAATCCAGCGGGTCAGTGACTGGGTGGATGCCATCCAGCTTAAAACCAAGCTCTTTTAGGCGTGCCAGCCTATCCACCGGGAAATCGGCATTGACTCGCGACACCAACCCAGCCTGCCCACCCCACGAGGCAAAAGCCGCCGCGGCATATGCCAGATTGCCTCCGAGCCCATCCAGGCGCGCCGGCGCAGCAGCCGGCAGGATGTACTCGCGCTGCAATCGACCTATTAGAACCGCGTCTGGGGCAGTCCCTATTTCGTCAGTAAACACTATCCCTCTTTGGAGAGGGTTATTTCGAGCAATTTCTTGTGATAACCCTCAAGGTCAGCCGGTGGTTCAGGATAGCTCATCTTAAACCCCTTGAGCGTGTCACGCAGGATATTGGCAATCAGCAAATTACGATACCACTTTTTATTGCTGGGGATAATGTACCAGGGGGCATATTCTGTGCTGGTTTTGTTAAGCACATCCTCGTATGCCTCCATGTATCGGGGCCAGAGTTTTCGTTCCTCGAGGTCCCCGGGGTTAAACTTCCACTGCTTGGTGGGGTCTTCCACCCGTGCAAGGAAGCGTTCTGCCTGTTCTTGCAGGTCAACATGCAGGAAGAATTTCAGGATGGTAGTGCCCTCCTCTACCAGCATCTTTTCAAAGTTATTAATGTGATCAAAGCGCTTCGACCAGACTTCCTTAGGCACCAGGTTGTGCACCCGCACCACCAGGACGTCTTCATAGTGGGAACGGTTGAAGATTACAATCTCACCTTTGGCGGGAGTCCGCGCGTGGACCCGCCAAAGATAATCGTGCGAAAGCTCGATGGCAGAAGGAGTTTTGAAAGCCGCTACATGCACGCCAGAGGGATTAACCCGTTCAAAAACATACCGGATAACTCCGTCCTTGCCAGCCGTATCCATAGCCTGCAACAACACGATCAAGCGTCGTTTGCCTTCAGCAAACATCAGTTCCTGCAAAGCCTCAATATCCTTGTTGACTTTGATCAGAGCTTCCTCTCCGGCTTTTTTCTTACCATCAAACTCGCTCGAGTCGTTGGGGTCGTAATTCTTCAGACTAATCTTGCCTTCGCCAGGCACGCGATATTTCTTGTAATCCATCGGGGTTCTCCTTCCACTAACTTTCAGCTAATTATAGTGTGTTAATGGCGGCAGAAAAAAAGAAAATTAAAGCTACATTTTAAGATGCTATATTCCGCCATCTCTATCCCTGGAGGAGTAAGAACAAAGACGATTTGTCGTTTAATTTCAAATAAGCAGGGTCAAATCTCCATAAAGCACAACTACCCACATAGTGGTGGTTGTTTATTTCCAATGTTCGCGAGTTTGACTGCATTAAGCTGACACCCCTCTGAGGAGGGGGACGATAAAATCGGGGGTTGGTTGTTAGAGGGGGTTTCGTCATCCCCCCCTCCCTCGGTGCGCAATTAGTAAGAGGGGGTAAATCAAAGTCAAGTTGTATAAAACCTTGTAATCCAGGTAATAAGTGGTCTATAATCGCCAACCTGACTGAAATGATTCAGTCGACAAGGAGTAATGTCTATGAAAAAAAATAAAACTATTGCTGTTTTGCTCATAATTACACTCGTTATCGCGGTGATTCTAGGTCTCAGCCTGACTGGCACGAAAAGGGCGCAGGCAGCGTTTTTAGAGAAATACAACCTATCCGGGCTCGATGTCAAGGCGATCGTGAAACAGCTCGATAGCAGCATTACAGAACCCAGCGAACTGGTATCCTCAATTAACGGCGAAAAACTGACCCTCAAGGATGATTCAACCACTGTGGAGCTGGATCTGCCTGCGGACAGTTTTTACCTTTCCTTCGCTCCCTATGAGAATTCAACTCATCCATGCGGTTTTCACAGCCTCAGTTCATGTAGGGGTGAGTTGGTAAATGTGGTTGTGCACACCACCATCACGAGTGAAAATGGAGATGTGATTTTGGATGAAGACCTGGAGACCATGAATAATGGTTTCATTGGTGTCTGGTTGCCGAGAGACATCACCGCCAACATCCAGGTGGCTTATCAAGGCAAGCTTGCTACGGCGCCAATTTCAACTTTCGCTGAAAGTGAAACCTGCCTGACCACTCCCCTCAAGCTCAACTAAACACCTACTGAAGTAAAATAAGGGCCAGTCTTTGACTGGTCCTTATTTTTTAAGCTGGCGGAGTTTTCCCTAAACCAGCCAAACGAATACTGCAGGTATGCCGATTCGATGATGCGCTCTGCGTGGGTATAAATGATGAGTCTTTCAGGTCGGGCATAGTCGATTCGGGTCATGCCCCATTCGTCGGCCAACTGAATCGTGAAAAGGTTGGGTGAGGGGAGCCTGAGCGATGCAATCAAAATCAGGATTGAGGAGTTTCTGCGCGTCGTCGTCCCTGGCTGATAGCTGGGAAAGAGGGCAGACTGACCTCCAAAAAGATGGCTACAATTTCTCAAAAAACGCGAGCACCTCGCGGGCGGTGTGGGATTCAAGAGAGGGGAACACAAGCTCTGCAGCGCCCACCCGCTCTCGCGGCCCCAGACCAAGGACTTTCATGCCAGCAGCGTGGGCGGCTTCAACGCCTGCCTGAGCATCTTCCACCACCAGACAGTTCCGCGGGTCTACGCCCACAGCCTGCGCTGCCAGCAAAAACAGATCCGGATGGGGTTTGGAACGCGCAGGGGAGTTGCCATCGATGACAGCGTCAAACAATTCCCCGATCTGCAGCCGCTCCAGCACCAGCCAGGCATTTTTGCTGCTGCTGACAATAGCCTGCTTCAGCCCCAGATGCCTTATTTCTTCGATCATCTCCCGCGCCCCAGGCAGCAGGTTGGCTGGCGTCATTTGGCGCACCAGCTCCACATAGTAGCCGTTCTTGCGTTCCATCATCTCGCAGGCTTGCTCTTCGCTCACCTGTCTGCCCTTCAGAAGCAAGTTCAGCGATTCGCGCCGGGATACACCGCGCAGAGCCTCGTTATCATCCCGCGTGAAAAGGATGCCCTCTTCCTCTGCCAACCGTTTCCATGCCAGAAAATGCAGTTCAGACGTATCGGTCAACACACCATCAAGATCAAACAAAAAGGCTTTTATAATCACAGTTATTCCTCCTCAGCGCGAATGTCGACTACTTGCTCTTCGCCGCGCCACATAAACTTGAACTGAAGGCGCTTCAAATGCGCCGGCAAATGCGGTTGGATGTACCAGCGGTCGTCCTCGATGTGCAGTCCGCCGAAACCGAACACCGCTGCCTGCCACAACCCGCCCGCCGACGCGCCGTGGATGCCGTCCCGAGCGTTGCCGCGAACGTCCTCAATATCGGCACGAGCGGCGCGCATGAAGTTCTCATAAGCATCTTCCTGGTTGCCCACGCGGGTCGCCAAGATGGCCTGGATGGAAGGACCCAGCGACGAGCCAAAAGTCAGGTCGGTGCGAGGGGTGTAATAGTCGTAATTTGCCTGGATGGTCTCGGGGGTGAACAATTCGGGCAGCAGGTACATCAGCATCAACACATCCGGCTGCTTCAACACCTGGACGGCGTTGGCGCCTTCGATTCCCAAAATGGATTGGACGGATTCGGAGCGGGGGTCAAAATCGCTGGCGAGGACATCGGTGCGTTCGAAGTACCCGGCGAACTGCTCGATGAGTCCGCCACCGTTCTCCTGCGGGCAGAAGATTTGGTCTGCCATGGTCGCCCAGTTGGCAAAGGTTTGTTCGTCGATCGACAAGCGCGTAAACAGGTCGCTGGCTGCCTGAGCGTTGTAAGTTTTGAGCCACTCAGCAACCGCCACAGCAGTGTGCATGTGCCAGCGCACCAGGTAGTTGGTGTAGGCGTTGTCATCGACATGCTCGTGATATTCGTCCGGACCAATCACATCGCTGAGGTGATATTGCTCCGTTTGCGGGTCCCACTCCAGGCGTGAAGCCCAAAATTTTGCACTGTCAAGGATTACTTCAGCACCACGTTCTGCCATGAAGGTGTCATCCTGGCTCAGCCGCCAGTATTGGATGATGGCAAAAGCAATATCTGAGGAGATATGGATCTCGAGGTCGCCAGTCCAAATGCGGATGAGGCTTTTGCGGTCCGCGTGGTTGGGTACCCAGGTGGGGGTCACCTCGCGACCATCCCCGGCGCTCTCCCAGGGGAATTGCGCGCCCTGAAAGCCGCCTTCCCAGGCTTTTTCGTGTGCTCCCGGTAAATTATGGTAGCGGTAAGAGAGCAGGTTCCTGGCGATTTCGGGGCGTGTGAAGGTGAATAAAGGCAGCATGAAAATTTCGGTGTCCCAAAAGGAGTGGCCATGGTAGCCGTAGCCGCTGAGGGTCTTGGCGCCAATGTTGACGCGCTCGTCGTGGCGGGGTGCGGCAATCAGGAGGTGGTAGATGCTGAAGCGCAGGGCGAGCTGAGCCTCGTCATCGCCTTCGATCACAACATCGCAGCGGTCCCATTCCTTTTCCCAGGCTTGCGCGTTGGCAGTAAAGGCAGCGTCCCAGGGATCATTCTCCAGATGTGCCAGCCCTGTGAGCGCCTCGCTTTTCGGGTTGTCACAATCGCGGGAGGTATAAAGTGACGTGAATTTCTCGAACCAAAGTGTCTGCCCGACGTCCGCCTGGCAGGTTGCAGAAATGGACGGCATTTTAACAATATCGGGTGTAGCAATTTCAGCCTCTATGCCTCCCTTGAAGAGTACTTTTTGAGCCATTGCGGCTTCGATATTGGTGGCTAAGGTCCGCAGTTTCAACCAGATCAAACCATTTTCGACGCCTTGATCCAGCCAGCGCCACTGCTGGTAGCGCATGGTGTCAGTACCGGCATCCAGCCGGCTAACAACCTGGATTTTACCTGAATAGTTTTCAGGGGTAATAAACACTCTCTGACACATCAGGTGTTGGTCGGCAAGGCTTGTAAAGCGAGAAAATTCAAGCTTGGTAATGAGACCATGGGGGCTTTCCCAGCGCAACGAGCGGGTAAGCAAACCGTTCCGCAAATTCAGCTCGCGGTGGTAATCGAGCGGCGTGCCTTCTGCAAGGCTAAAGCGCTCACCAGCCAGGGTGATATCCAGCGCGGTCCAATCAGGAAAGTTCACGAGATGTGTGAAGACGACCGGGACATCATCAAAAACCCCATGGACAAAGGTGGTACGCTGTTCCCCCGGGTAGTACTCATCAAATGTTGCTCGTGTTCCCAAATAGCCGTTGCCTTGAGTGAGGGCTGTCTCGAAGTGACGCAGACGTTTCGGCTCAAATGAGGTCTCGGTGATATTCCACAAGTCAGTCATAGTTCTCCTAAAAATGGCAGGATTAATCGTTCAAAGCAAATTCGAGCAGGTCGTCCAACCGGGCGGTTGCCAGCCCGACCACATGGTCTGCAGCACCATAGTATACAAAAACTTCATCGCTGACGACAACGTTTGCACCAGAAAAGACCACATTTGGCACGTCGCCACGCAGCTCCCAAATTTCGCGGGGCTCAAAGATAAAGTCTCTGGGACGCCTGATGACCTTGGTGGGGTCTTCCAGATCCAGCAAGCACACCCCCAGGCGGTAGACATGCGAATTGTCATAGGCATGGTAGATCAAGAGCCAGCCGTGCTTGGTTTTAATCGGCACACCGCCGCTGCCAACCCGTTTGGAGTCCCAAAGGTTATCCGAGCGCGGACCGAAAACGGGCTGCATGTCTTCTTCAGGCCAGGATAACAGGTCGTCTGAGCGCGCTAGCCAAACCTGCGGAGGACGGCGGTGCAAGCACACGAACTTGCCACCGATTTTTTCTGGGAAGAGGACGTGGTCTTTGTTATCCTCGCCTACCACCAGCGGACCAATGCGTTCCCAGTCGCGCAGGTTGGTGCTTTTAGCGAACATGGGGGTAACGCTGCCGCCCAGGTGGGTGGGGGGAAAGCCAGGCTGGGGTCTGTTGCCGTAGGCGGTGTAGGTCATGTAGAAAACCCCATTGATCTCTGTAATGCGGGGATCTTCGATGCCTCTGGCGTCAAAATCATCGTGTGGGGAGAAGACCGGTTCAACATCGCGGGTAAAGTGGATGCCATCGTTCGAATGGGCATAACCAAGCCGGCTGACCCAATCGAGCCCTTGGGCCCGGTAGAGCATGTGGAACTCACCCTGGTGGTAAATCACAGCTGGATTAAAAACATTGTATGTCTCCCAGATTGAAGTGGGGTCAGGCAAAAGGACAGGATTAGTTGAGTATCTGATCAATTCCATTAAATATTTACTTTCAATTTATAAGTCAGGCGTGGGTGGAATATTTCTATCAGCTCTGATCGGTTCCAGCAGGTCATTGACCGCGAAATTGCCAGCCAATGCCAGGAATACTGCGCCAAACATGATGCCCAGCGCGAATGCCAGGGTTGCAAGTGCCAGGAAAACCAAGAGGGATAAACCAAACAAGAAGGAGAAACGGAGATTTCTGCCGATCATCAAAGCGCTATTGCGCAAAGCCAGGGAAACCTTCATCTGCTCTTGTTCAAAAAGGAAGGGCAGCGCAAAGAATTGCAGCATGAACCAGGCCAACCCGACGGCAATGTAAAGCCCTTGTAGATAGGATCCCAGGTTCACATCCAGCGCGTTACTGACAAGGTAATAATTGACCGCCAGCAAGCCCACCCCTGCCAGGTTGACCGCACCCCAGTGCCAGCCAACCCCCCAGGAGCGTTTGAATGCCTGCCATACGTCGCTGAGATCGGTCACTTCGTTGTGGACGATGCGGTTTGCGTAAGCCTGCAGCGCAATCGTCGCAGGAGGACCTGGGATGACCAGCAGGTTGGCGATTATCCAGAGAGAATTCACCACCAGCATGGTCCACAGGTCCTCCCATATTTCCCTGAGGGAACGGCGATAGATGGAAGGTATCTTTCTTATCACCGTACGATCCAATTTATCCCTTGATCCCTGCATATGCAACACCTTCAATGTAATACCTGCTGAAGATGAAGAACAGGATCAAGATTGGGATAGCGTTGAACATAGCGCCGACGAGCGTTAAGTTCCATTGTGATTTATATTGCTGTTGAAAGATGCTCAAGGCAACGTTCAACACATATTTATCCGGTGAATTCAAGTAGAGCAAAGGCTGCAAAAACGAATTCCACATCGACTGGAACTGCAGGATCAAAACCGTCAGGATAGCAGGTCTTGCCAGCGGCAAAATTACGGTCCTGAAAATCTGCATGTGGGTGGCACCATCGATAATAGCGGCTTCTTCCAGGTCAACTGGAATGGACCGGAAGAATGACGTGAGGGTGAAAATGCTGCCTGCGCTGACCAGACCAGGTAAGATCAACGACCAGAAGGTGTTGATCAACTGAAGCTTGGTCATCAGAACGTAAGCCGGAATGAGCGTGACTGCCCCGGGGATCATCATGGTTGCCAGCATAAAATTGAAGACGATATCCCGGCCCGCAAATTTCAGCCGTGAGAAGGCATAGGCAGCCATCGAACCGAACGCGGCCTGGGAAACTGCCACGGTCACTGACAGGAAAGCGGTATTAAAGAGCCACCGCGGGAAAGTGCCACCTGCGCCGAGATCGGTATTCCAGACTCGAGCCCAGTTTTCCCAGTGCCAGACCTCTGGCAAGAACTTGGGCGGATATGCCAGGATCTCCTGGTCGGTTTTGACCGTGCCCAGGAACGCCATGATGAATGGCAAAAGCATGATCACCCCGATCACAAGCAGGAGCAAATATTGGAAAAAGGTTCTGATCACATTCTCGGTTACTGCCTGCCGGTGTGATTTGTACTGTGGAGACGTAATTTTTTCTTGCGTTGTTACGGTCATTTCAGTCCTCCTAGTACATCTCGGTACCCTGGGTGAGGATACGCCGTTGCACGAATGTGAGCGCGAAAATAATCACCGCCAGGATGAACGCTAAAGCAGAGGCATAACCCATGGTGATGGGTCCGTTCACACCCAGAGCTTCGGTGAAAATCAGGAAGACCGGGGTCAACGAAGTCTTTAGCGGTCCACCCGAGGTTGCCAGGTAAACCTGGTCAAATACCTGCAGCGTACCAATTGTCCCCAATACCACGATCATCATCGTAATTGGCCTCAGCAGCGGCCTGGTGATCTGCTTGAACACCTGCCGCTTGTTGGCACCTTCGATGGATGCCGCTTCATAGAGCGCCGGGTTGATGTCTTGCAGGGCAGCCAGGTACATGATCATGAAAGTCGGCACGGTGGTGAAAATGTTTTGGAACATAATCGCCATCCAGGCGATACTGGGTCCACGGAAGTACCACTGTGTCGAAGGGATTTTCCCTCCAAATGCTTCAACAATCAGCTGGATCAACCCTCTTGGGTCTCCCAACCAGGCAATTGGTTTGAAATCGATCCCAACCCATCCCAATATCGTTTGAAGGAAGAAGTTCAGGTAGCCATTCTTCAGATACAGCCAGATGAAGATCAAGGTGATCACCACTGACGAAGTGACACTGGGAGCGTAGAAGACTGTGCGGAAAAATTGCTTGAACTTGACTGGTGCGTTCAACAGCATCGCCATACGCAGCGCCAGGACGGTCTGGACGGGTACAACGATGGCAGCGTACCAGAGCACGTTGTAGAGTGCCTGCAAAAAGTCACGTTTTGTAGCGTCTGTAAATCCCGCAAAGGCTTCTTTATAGTTAGCCAGACCAATCCATTCAGGTCTGGTGAAGATGTCGTACTTGGTAAATGAGATATATAGAGCGAACAAAATGACGCCAACTGTAAAGGTAAGCGTGACAATTAAGTAAGGTGCAAGGAATGCATACCCGGTCAGGAATTCTTTTCGCTTTCGTACATTAGGCCAAACTTTTTTGACCTCCTTCGCTAAGAAAAAACCAGCGATCATGGCGGCGAGTACGGCAAAAATCATGAAAGGCATAGCAGTTGCCCGGACTTCTGAAAAATATGTTTGCACAGATGACATCACCCTTGCCCCACCCATAGTTGGAGCATTCAGTAAGGCAATGACGAAGATGACCAGGACTACGCCAACAAAAGCGATAATCGCGGGGATGGTTCCTTGCTGATTGGAGTTTGTTTGTTTGTTTTCCATGCCACTCCTCGTTTTCCCAGGAACATTACGAACAACTGTGCCTGGGTTTCACGTTACCCGTGAAACCCAGGTCTTATTCCACAATAATTTTTCTCCTCCCTCAAGATAGAGATAACCTTTTACTCGCTCAGAACAGCCTGAGCTTCAATTTGAGCCTGTGCGAAGGCTTCTTCTACGGTTTGATCACCGAGGAAGATGCGTTCCAAAGCCTGCGAAACAGCATCGTTCACTTTACCAGTGTTAGGACCCCAGTAGGCAACCACAGAATCGGGCAGCAGACCGCCCTGGGCAATTGCCTTGTCATTCGGGTCAACAATCAGGTCAGCCTGTTCGGGATGGGTGCTGTAGGCAAAACCGGTCTTGACGATTTCAGCCTGGTTTTCGTAGCCAGTCACATAGAATAGAAATGCAGCTGCGGCACGAGGATATTGGGTAGCAGCATTGATACCGATACCATTGACGAAGATCACGTCAGCTCTCTTGACAGGTCCAGCAGGGATTACGACAGCTTTCCATTCAACATCCGGATAGGTGTTTTTCATGGTGTTGACCATCCAGCCACCTTCGGTGGTCATGGCAACAGCTTTCAAGCCAATGGCTTCACCACACCAACCAGTGCTGACGTCAACCGGGCGAACCAGGCTGCCTTCTTCAAACATACCTGCTACAAAGGAAGCAGCTTCGAGCACTTCGGGGCTGTCCAACAAAGCGGTGGTGTGGTCACTGGAGACGTAACTGCCGCCATAGGAGAGCACAAACGGCAGGAAGCGAGCCCAATCAGCGCCCATGCAGAAGCCGCCGTAATTACCTTTTTCAGCAATGGTCTTGGCAGCTGCACGCATGTCTTCCCAGGTCCAGTCAGCGGTCGGTTCTTCAATACCTGCATCCGCAAAAGCTTCGGGGAGATATACTAAACCGAGTGTGCCCCAGTCCTTCGGAAGCGCATAAGTCTTCCCATTCAGCTGATAAATCGGCATCAGGCTGCTGATAAAATCATCAGTGCTCACGCCGGCTTCAGCCATCAGGTCATCCAGGGGCATGATCTGCTCCGAGGGAGCGAAAGCAGTCATCAACTGATCATCAACATAGAATACATCAGGGGCAGTCCCACCAGCCATCTGGGCTTTCATTTTGGTTTGGAAGTCAGAAGGAACGGGGGTATAGTTCACGGTCACAGTCGGGCAGACGCTCTTGAAACGTTCAATACTGTCGCGATAAACCTTCTGCTCGGATTCGTCACCCCAGCCAGAGAACGTGATCACTGCACCGTCTTCTACAGTCAAGGGACAAGTCCCTTGAGTAACAGATTCTTCCACGACTGGTTCTTCAGCAGTGGGTTCCTCAACAACAGGTACTTCAGTGGTGGGTTCTTCAACCATAGGTGTTTGAGTGGCTTCTGGCGTTGCGGTTCCACAAGCTGCCAGGATCATCGATACGATGATCAGTAACGAAACTAAACTGATTTTGGTTTTCATCTTTCTCCTCTTTCGAAAATATTTTTTTGGTCATTTCTGACCGGCTCAATAGTCAACAAAAATTCTGAGATACTCTCATTTTCAGTACATAGAATTTGCCCGATTTTCTCCATTCACTCCTTTCAACTTCGCCCTTTAGCCGGCACATAGCCTGCGGTTGATTCTCGGATCTCAAGGTTGGGAGCGACCAGCTCACATCTTGGTTCTGGATAGCTGCCGGTTTCAAGGTATTCAATTAGACGCTTCATCAGGTTTTCACCAATGGCAGGGATAGGCTGGCTAATACTGGTTAAGGGCGGGGTCAGATAACGAGCGGTTGGAGTGTCATCAAAGCCCGTCACTCCGATGTCCCTGCCCGGTTGAAGACCCGCCGTTCGCACTGCCTGCATGGCACCTATTGCCATCATGTCGTTCATACAAACGATCGCCGTTGGTCGAATATCCACTGGCAAGCCTAACAGGTATGTGGTTGCTTCAAAACCCACTGCTGAAGTACCTTCACCCCTCACAATTAGGTTGGGATCGCTCATTAAACCAGCTTTGGCTAACCCTCTGTAATATCCTTCCAGGCGGTTATTACCAACACGGGAATCTTCAGGCCACGCTAAGGCAGCGATTCTTCTATGACCGAGACTGACGAGGTGATCCATGGCCTGAGCGATGCCCTGACCGCCGTCCACGTCAATATACGGAAACGATTGGTCCTGGTCTTCCAGCCGTCCGAAAGCTACAAACGGGATCTTGTTCTCCAGTAAAAAGGGCACAGATGCTTCCCCGTAGTTTAAGCGTGAAAGGACAAATCCATCCACCCTGCCAGTGTTGTACAACTGGTGATAGACCTTGAGCATTCTGACATCATCAGCATGAAAGGGGAAACAAAGCAGGTAATAACCCTCTTCTTCCGCTGCCCGGAACATACTTTGTAGAAATGCATCAAGAATGGGGTTAGCCTGATCGGCAGGAGAGGGTTCCCAAGTGTACCCGACGGTATTGCTTCGCTGGCGACGGAGACTGCGGCCGTTGTAATTAGGCGTGTAATTTAATTCGGCGATAACACCCCAGATTCTTTTTTCAGTTTCTGGTGAGACACTGGCCTTATTATTGACCACTTTGGAGACGGTTTGATAGCTGACCCCAGCCTTGGCCGCCACTTCTTTTAGAGTAACAGACTTGGACATAATTCCTCAGTACTTCTCTCTAAGCGAACGTTCGCCTCAAGCATACAACTTTTAATACCAAATGTCAAGAACACGGAACTAAGTATTGGATAATTGGAGGAGTGATTTTCCTTCACGAAGCCTGTAAGATTGGTTCCGCTCCTGCCGTGTTTATACGGGGTTGAACCCCATAAACCTTAGCCTGCAGAACCACTGCCCTTTTGATCGTAAATACCAAAATCGCCCAAGACCATATATTTTCTATGCCCCGATAAACCATATTCACCTATAATCAAAATCACAAACTGTTTCTTTCAAAACAGGTAAAGAGGAAAAATGGAAGATAAGCGAAAAGTCCCTATCCTTTTATGGCCCTTTTGGGCGATGTTTCAACTGACATTGTGGATCCTTAGGTTCACTGGCAGACTCATTGGTGCGATCTTGGGGCTGGTTATCCTATTCGTGGGCGTGCTGCTCTCGATAACCCTCATCGGTGCTATCATCGGTATTCCCTTAATTTTGCTTGGTGTAATGCTAATGATTAAAGCTATCTTTGGCTAATCAAGTAAATTCTAGAAGGAATGAGCAACGCCTTACGGATTCTGACCGATGGGAGATAATTTGCGGAAATGGAACGGCTATCATCATCAGCCAAATAATCTCCATAACCCAGGTACTGCTTGATGTACCAATATTCACAACTGCCCGCATAGTGAGTTCTTGGTCTCCCTCGTTTCTCGAGTTTGACTACCTTAAAGTAAAACAGAATGGCTTCCTCAAAGGAAGCCATTCTGTCTGTACTGCATAATTCTGAATTACTCTTTGTGATCAACTAATTTTTTCTGTTTCTTCGCAGTAATAGCAATTTTCTTTGGCTGAGTCTCGGGTTTCTTGGGCAGGTGAATCACCAGGATACCGTTATCAGTCTCTGCGGTAATCTTATCAGGGTCGATCACACCAGGCATTGAAATGCTGCGATAGAAACTGCCGTAACTGCGTTCACGGATGTGATACTTGCCTTCTTCGGATTCCTTGTTTTCTTCCTCAACTTCGCCCCTGATGGACAGAGTATTGTCCTCATAGGTGATCTCAATCTTCTCGGGATCAAAGCCCGGCGCGCTCGCCTTCACAATATATTCCTGATCATTCTCGATTACATCGAGGGGGAAGCTTGAAGGAAGCTGTTCAGTATCCAAGTCGAAAAAGCGGTTTATAGCTCTTTCAAGATCGTATTGGTTCCTCCAGAAAGGAGTTGGTCTCATCATGTATGCCATATCTACCTCCGTTTTGTTACTGCTTATTTATGCTTCCAATTTAAGTTCTTTATATTAGAGATTGGTCAAAACTATGTATATAATCTGTATGAATCAGCCTGAAAGACGGTATTTATTACACAACCTCCGTTTTCAAAATGATTTCAGGGTATAATCCATTATACAAATAAGGAAAAATTTCCCGGCATCAGCCGGTTTATTATGTTAGGTAAAGAATTATGAGTAAAAAAACATTACGTATTATCCCCCTCGGAGGTCTGGGCGAGGTGGGCAAAAACATGACAGTCTATGAATACAATCAGCAAATCCTGATTGTGGATGCTGGCATGATGTTCCCAGATAATGACATGATCGGCATTGATTACATCATTCCCGATTTTGAATATGTCAAACAGCGAGCCAACCAGGTGAAAGGCATTGTCATCACCCACGGTCACGAAGACCATACTGGCGCCATAGGTCACCTGCTTGAATATGTGAACGCGCCAGTCTATGCCACACCCCTCACCAATGGCTTGATCAAAAACAAGCTAAATCGGCGCGGGATGAAAGTTGAACCCAAGTTGATCGACGTCCAGGCAGGCGAATCGGTGCAAATCGGCCCATTCAAGGTCGACTTTTTCCATGTCTGCCACTCCATTCCCGATGGCGTCGGCTTGGGAATCGATACCCCTGCCGGTCTTATCGTTCACACCGGCGACTACAAGTTCGACCATACCCCCATTGACGGTCGCCCCACCGACTACAGTAAACTGGCAGAGTTTGCTCGCAGAGGCGTGCTCGCGCTGCTGGCTGATTCCACCAACGCTGAACGCCCGGGTTGGACAGCTTCGGAGCGCGTGATCAATGACGCCTTTGACAAGGTTTTCTACCAGGCTAAGGGTCGGATTATCATTGCCACCTTCGCATCCCTGATTTCGCGTATGCAGCAGGTATTGGATACCGCGAAAAGACATGATCGCAAGGTCAGCTTTGTGGGTCTCAGCATGACCGATAACGTCCGGATTGCCAAAGAACTTGGCTATCTAAATTATGACGAGAAACTTGTTGTTTCCACAGATCAGGCGCTTTCCATGCCAGACGGAAAAGTGGTGCTGCTGGTAACCGGGTCCCAAGGCGAGCCGACTTCCATACTTGGTCGGCTGGCTAATGGCACCAACCACCGCTTCGGCGTCAAAGAAAGCGACACGATCGTGCTTTCTTCGCACCCCATCCCCGGCAACGAAGAGCTCGTCTACCGCGCCGTCAACCGCCTGATGGAGCAAGGCGCAGAGGTCGTTTATGAAGCAATTATGCCTGTGCACGTCTCAGGACATGCCAGCCAGGAAGAAATGAAACTGCTGCTGCATCTCGTAAAGCCGCGTTACCTTATCCCCGTCCACGGAGAAATGCGCATGCTCAAGCAACACAAACGCCTGGCACTCGAAGTGGGCATGGAAGAGGAACAAATCGCACTGGTCGAGAACGGACGAATCATTGAATTTACGCACGGCGAGATAAGCCTCGGCGAACGCATCCCCGGCGGTTATGTCTTCGTGGATGGCATCGGTGTGGGTGATGTGGATCGTTCCACCATGCGCGACCGCGAACTGCTTAGCCAGGATGGCGTCGTGCTGCTCAACCTTGAGCTGGATAAAAACAAAGGCACATTCAAGGACCTGGAAATCATTAGCCGCGGTTTCATCGCGCAGGAAGAGTCCCAGGAGGTGTTTGGCGAACTACGCAAGCGAGTGGTGAAGCTGACCCAATTCCCGGCAAACAACCTGCAAAAGGAAATCCAGAGCGTCGCGACCTCCTATATCGACGAGGAGACCAAGCGCCGCCCGCTGATATTTGTTACGATATCGAAAGTTTAATACCCTGGTGAACGGCGCGCATAATGATCTTATGCGCGCCAGTCGGATAGCTAAATGGCTACGAATTTTTCATAATGACCGAGCCGATGGTATCTGCAACATCCTCACACTCATCGCAGATCCTCTCAAATCCATCAAAAAGCCGCAGCCAGACCATGACATGCATGGGGTCTTTTTCTTTAGTGAAAAGCTCACGCACGGTTTTGAAGTAAAGCGAATCGGCAATCTCTTCGATTACATTTACCTCAACGATTTTCTTGGCGATGAGATCTGACTTTCGGAAATTCTCGAATTCATCAAAGCATGCTTTCATCGCCTCCGTAGCTCGCACGATCAGGTCCACAAAATCAATAGCCTCCGAGCGCATTTCTTTCACATTGAACATGAAGAACATCTGATAGACCTCTTCAATGTTGTCCAATACGTTATCCAGCATGTAAGACAATGTTGCAATGTCTTCGCGCTCAATCGGAGTAATAAACTCAGCGACGAGCATCTTCATCATCTCATGTTTTTTTAGGTCTGCCCCATGCTCAATCTCGTGCATGGTTTTGTTAAGCTTCTCGATTTTGTCAGGGTTATAGTTCTTAACTGTTTTTTCGAGTTGGTGTGCAGCGATAATTGCGTCACCAGCGATATCACTGAACATATTGAAGTAGTTATTATCTTTTTTAGCCATAGAGGTTCCTTAAACGAATAGGTAAATCAACAAACGAGTCACAAGATAACCGAGCAGACCGCAGCCCGGGAAGGTCAGCACCCACGCCAGCACCATCTCCCGCACCACTCCCCAGTTCACTGAGCGGATGCGCCTGGCAGCGCCTACCCCCATGATGGCAGTTGTTTTGGTGTGCGTGGTAGACACGGGCAAACCTCTGATTAAGGAAGCTGCCAGCAGTGAAAGCGCTGCCGCCAGGTCTGCGCTGAAACCTTGGTAGGTCTCGAGCTTTACCATGTCCATTCCAACCGCCTTGATAATCCGATAACCGCCGATCGAGGTGCCAAGTGCCATGACAACCGAGCAAAACAACATCAGCCAGATCGGGATATCAAAGGTTTCTGGCACCGCTTGCCCCTTTGCCAGCGCCATCCCGATCAGGAACACCCCGATAAACTTTTGCCCGTCCTGTGCCCCATGCATAAACGCCATTGCGGCTGCTCCACCAATCTGGGCATTTCTGAAAATTTTATTGGTCCTTCGCCTGTCCTGGTGTTTGAAGATTAGCTCAAGGAGTTTGGCGATTCCCCAGCCCAGAAAGAAACCGCCAAAGGTGGAAAGGAGTAAACCGAAAATTACTTTCATCCATTCCGCACCATTTATCCCTTGGAAGCTGTTAAAATAGGCCACCGCGGCGCCGGTCAGACCAGCAATCAGGGCATGGCTCTCAGAGGTTGGGATGCCAAAATACCAGGCAGCAGTCGCCCAAATGACAATCGATGCCAGGGCACCACTGAGAGCAATCGAACTGGCTCGTGTATCCGTGCCGAAGTCCACCATGTTGCTGATGGTCATAGCGACACTCTTATTGATCAGTGTCATCACAAACACACCAAGAAAGTTGAAAACAGCTGCCATCAAAATGGCATTTTTGGGTTTAATCGCGCGTGTAGATATACACGTTGCGATCGCATTTGGCGCGTCAGTCCAGCCATTGACCAGGATTACGCCTATAGTCAAAATAACTGTCACCAATAATGCGGGATTTGCGAGAATATCCTGAATAAACTCCAAGGGTTCCGCCTTTTGCAATGTTAAGTGGATTATATCCGTTAACATTACTTTCGGGGAGAAGTTGAAGCCGCTGATTTTTTCTACTGGCAATAGCTTGTGAATTCCCGCTGCGACGGGTGAATTTTAAACAATTACAATGGCTTCGCGTGTTCCTCATTCAGGATGGCTTGCAGCTTTGGGAAGATGACCGGGTTGGCAGCCAGGATGTCCACGCTGCCTTTCAGAAGATGCCCTTCTCCATGGAGCGTGCTGACGATTCCGCCAGCCTCGCGGATCAACAGGATACCTGCGGCTACATCCCACGGGCTAAGATCGATCTCCCAAAAGCCTTCCACGCGACCACAAGCAACATACGCCAGGTCCAGCGCGGCAGAACCCAGGCGCCGGACGGATTGTACCTCATGCGACAGACGGATGAAGTTGTTGATATTAGAGCGTGGTGTGTCGAGAAGATGATAGCGAAAGCCCGTGATGAGCATGGAGTCGATCAACTCTTGTGTTTCCGAGACGTGGATGGGTTTGCCATTCAGCCAGGACCCTTTGCCAGCTTCGGCATAAAAGTATTCTTGCATCGGTGGGTTGGCGATCACGCCGAGCTTGAGTTCACCTTTGCAGGCATAAGCGACCGAGATGGCATACTGGGGTAATCCGTGGGCATAATTGAGTGTGCCGTCGATTGGGTCGATGAACCACTCATCTTCCTGATCGCCATCATGTTGCCCGCTCTCCTCAGCCTTGATGCTGTGATTAGGGAAGTTGGTGTGGATTTTGTCTATCAGAAAGGCTTCAATGGCTGTATCCGCTTCCGTGACGAGGTCCGCCTTGCTCTTATGGTGTACCTGTAAATCCTCCTGGCGCATCTGCCGTGCCATACTTGCAGCTTCCTTCACCCAGCTAACTACCTGATCCAATGTTGGTTCCATGTTCACCTCAGCGTCCAATTCTACTCCAACCTCTTCGCAGGGCAGTATGTTGTTTTTTGTTCGGCTGTACTTTTGTGGAAAACTTGTGGATAAACGCCCTCAGATTTGTGGAATTACTGGATATAATAGTGAATAACCCAACCAATACTGTGGAAATGAGACTATGGAAACTTCAAAGGATCTTCCCAAGTTTGCCGTGCTTCAACTTTCCGGATGCTCAGGCTGTGAAGTTTCGCTGCTGAATTCGGATGAATGGATCAACAATTTTCAACTGGTGTACATGCCCCTGGTGGTCACTTCCAATAAAATTCCCGACGACGTGGAAGTGCTGCTGGTAACAGGCGGCGTGCGCACGGATGAAGACATCCATAATCTGCGCAAAGGGCGCTCCCGCACCAAAAAATTGATCGCTGTGGGCACATGTGCGCTCTCCGGCGGTGTTGCCCAGTTCAAGGGCAATCACATAGCCCGAGAGTCTTTTCTGAAAGCCTCCCATCGCTTGCGCCTGCCGGATATGCTCCCAAATGCTTATCCGATCGACCGCTTCGTAGACGTTGACCTCTATCTGCCGGGCTGTCCTCCTACACCCCAACTTTTCATGACCGCCTTGAAAGATCCCGAAAACGCCAAAATCGCAGCCATCGTCTGCCAGGAATGCGGGCGACAAAAACTTAACGACATGCGCCCTACCTCCATTACCGGCCCACGCAGCGGAGTGGTCCTGCCGGATATTTGCCTGGTCAACCAGGGTTATATCTGTGTTGGCACCTCCACCCGCGGCGGCTGCGGCGCGCTTTGCACGCGTCCTGGGCATGCCTGTGTGGGCTGCCGCGGACCTGCCAACCCCTATCTGAACAAAGAGCCCAAGTTTGTGCTCGACAACCTGCGGCGTGTCTTCGCCCGCATGACGGATATCCCCGCCGAAGAGATCGATGCCGTCCTCGAATCTCCCTGGCTATCTCTCTTTCTCGGTCAATTCACCGACTACACCCAGGAAGCTGACCTACCCCTGCGGACAAAGGAGAAGATGCTCTGATGACGACTATCACCTACCCCCTCAGCCGAATTGAAGGTCATGCACGTGTCGTGATCGACGTTTACGATAATGAAGTCTTCAGGGCAGATTTTCAGGCCATGGAAATGCGCGGCTTTAGTCATTACGTGCGCGGTGTGCCTGCCGAACAGATCACCGTCATCGTACCGCGCATCTGTGGCGTTTGTTCCACTGCCCACCAGGTCGCTTCCGTCAAAGCCCTGGAAGACGTCTTCGGTATCACTCCCCCTCCCTTGGCCTCAGATATCCGCGAAGTGCTGCTGCTCGGTCAGCTCATCCAGAACCAGGCAACCTCGCTCTTTATCTTCACCATGCCCGACCGCACCAATGCCAGCTCCTTGTTTGAACTCTCGCAGAGCGAGGCGGGCAAAGCCCGTGAATTCTCGCTGGCGCAGATGGCATTGAAGATTCGCAAGATCGGCACCGACCTGATCACCCTTGCAGGCGGTCAATTCATCCATCCGATCAAAACTGTGATTGGCGGGGTTTCCAGCGGCATTAAAAGGGAGAAAGCGGACCAGATGATCCTCACCATCCAGGAGCTTCTGCCGGTTGCGACTGAATTGGTAGACATCTACTGGGAGATGTCGATGGAAATGGGAGACCGGATCGGCTCCTGGGGCGATGACGAACCAACCCACTACCTGGCGTCGACCGAGGCGAACAATTACTGCCTGAACAGCCAGCGCTTGCGCGTGATGCAGCCTGATGGCACCGAAGCGCCCAGTTTTGACCCGCATGATTTTGAGGCCTACCTGCAGATTGCCGAAAGCGAATATTCTTATGCAGGCGTCAGCAGCTACATGGGGCAGATCCTGCGCGCAAACAGCCTGGCTCGCATCAATCTGACGGAATCACTCGGCACTCCCAGAGCAGACGCTTACTTAAGACGCTTCGTTCAGACCTTTGGCAAGCCGGCGCACGCCATCATGTTCTTTGACCTCTGCCGTGGGATCGAACTGGTCTATGCCCTCGAAAAAGCACAGCAGATGCTGGAAGGTGACCTCGAACATGGTGAGACCGAAGTTGGCTACGCCCCCAAGGATGGAACTGGCTTTGGTTTGGTCGAAGCGCCGCGAGGACCGTTGATCCACCGCTATGAGGTCGAGAATGGCTTGATCAAGACCGCTGACTTTGTCATTCCAACTGTCCACAACATGCTTGCCATCCGCCGCGCCCTGACGGTTGCAGCAAAACGATACGTAGGCCCGGAAGGCATTAATGCGGAGTTGGAACGGGCTGTGGGGCGTGTTGTGCGCGCCTTTGACCCCTGCATTGCCTGCGCGACCAAGTAAGGCATATTCAAAATTAGTGATTTAAAGCCGCCTGAGTTTCGGGCGGCTTTGCTATTCCTTTGATCGTGCCGGATGAACTCGATCGTGCCGGTCTCCAGACCGTGCGAGGGTTTTGACCGAAGGTATTCTCTTCTATCAACTGATTGAATACATAAAAAGAGTATCCGTTAGGGGCAACCCCCCGTGGTTGCCCAGGGCAGGCACAAGGCCTGCCCCTACCCTGACCTCACGTAAGTTGAAATCGATCGTGCCGGTCTCCAGACCGAGCACGGTAGTTGACCGACAGGTCTCCTCTGGTCTGGAATATTCCTACGCGTTAGGCATCCGTTGTAGCATTGACGCCCGTGCAAAGCCTCCCCACGCGGGATGCCTCGGCCTAACAAGATTGTGACGAAGGTTGACGCATGCGTCAACCAAGAAGTGGAACAGGCAGGGTTACCCCTACAAGGGATAATTTGGTACGGAAAGAATATGATATCCCGCACTCTGTGGCGACACCGGCACAATCAATCAGCGGTGGGAGCAAGCC
>DBRR01000006.1:0-71317 GCA_002306055.1 Anaerolineaceae bacterium UBA1363 | reverse complement strand
CCTGCCCGGCGGATTTGTGTGGGGTTTAATCCGGCTTTATTACGGGGTAACCATAGGAGGTTAACCCTACGGATCTTTACTGTTTGGGAATATTGATTTTCTGGTTAGGGACGACGCATCCCCCAAGGGGAGGCTTTGTACTGCGTTACCCTTACATTGGATCCCGGTGTCTGCCACGGGTAACCACAGGGGGTTACCCCTACGGCATTTGACCGCTCCAGTCTCCTCGCCGAGCAGGCCGGTTGAATTCGATCGTGCCGGTGTCTTCACCGAGCACGGCAGTTGACCGACAGGTCTCCTCAGTCATCAACTTAGTAAACATATATTAAATGGGGTCATTTTTAGGGGCAAGCCGCTGTGCCTGCCCAAGATACCAAAACATCGGGTAATTACAGTGGGTTACCCTTACGGAAGGAATGAAGAAATGGAGACCTAAAGGTCAAGCCTCGTGCTCGGCGTTAACACCGGCACGATCAGAGTTATCCTGGTAGGGGCAGGCCCCCGTGCCTGTACCGGGTACTAGGGGGGGTAACCCTACGGAATAATGGAACTTTTGAGACCAAAGGTCAGATCACGTGCTCGGTGAGGACACCGGCACGATCAGATGATGTTCCTGTGCTCGGCGGGGACACTGGCAGGATCATACCGAATACCGGCGCAATCAGACGATCAGAAACCACTGCAAACTGAGTTTCTCATTATCTTTTCTTCAAACCGATCCAGGATCTCGAGGAATTCTTGGGGCAAACGCGCTCGGGTTTCCGTAATAATCCAATTTGGAATATCGCGATAATAGGCTTGCGCAATCCCTCCTGCAATGCAGGCGATGGTGTCGCTGTCGCCACCGATTGAGATGCTCAGACGGATGCAGTCCTCAAAATCGGTTGATTCCAAGAAGCATGTGATCGCTTCGGGCACCGAACCCTGGCAAGTTTCGTCAAATTTATTGACCTGTCGGATGAAGTCGCAATCGCGGCTTAGATCGTATCCAAATTGCTTCTCAATCGCATGTCGGATTGCTGCTTTGCCCTCACCCTGTCGTGCCATCCAGATTGCCAGCGCTACCGCCTGGGCACCCTTGATGCCTTCAGGATGATTGTGGGTCACTTGCGCGCTGCGTTTTGCTTCCTCAAGGGTCGTCTCAGCATCTGCAAACGCAAATCCAATCGGCGAGACGCGCATCGCCGAGCCATTGCCGAAGCTATTGTATGGCTGTGGCTTCTCCTGCCATATCCACCTTCCAAAGCGCCCACCGTAACCGCGATTGGGGTAAGCCCGCGCGAATTGTTGATAAGTCGCGGCATAATCCCCGCCATCCAGCAGTACTTTGGCGGTGGCAAAGGTCAGAACGCTGTCATCCGTATAATCAGAATTTGCCTGGAAAAGCGGAAATTCCTTGCTGCGGTGGTTGTTGAACTCATACACCGACCCAACCACATCGCCAATAATCGCCCCGATCATCTTCCCTCCTCTAACTAACGCTCACCGCGGCATTCCGCCTGGAGCTGCTCGAAATACTGGCGCAGAAACGCATCGCGCTGCTGGGCAATGGCTCTGCCAGCCTTGGTAAGCAGCCTCTCGTGCACAAACCGCAGCTTGAACAAATATTCGTGATAAGCGCTGTGCAGCTCGTCGGGCTCATGCTCGCCGCTCTCCAGGAAGCGCTGAGAGGGCTCGCGGTAAAACGGCAAGTCAGCCTGTGCTGAGAATGCCGTGGTGCGCGCTGCCCCAATCGCCCCCAGGACGTCCAGCTTGTCCGCGTCGAAGAGGCACATCGCCTCAATGGTCTGCGGGGGTTCGTCCTGCGCGCGGTAGCGGTGGCTGCGAATGCAGTGCTGCACGGCTGCAATGCGCTCCGGCTGCCAGCCCATCTCCGTCAGCACGGTTCCTGCAAACTCCGCGCTGAGCAGGTGGTGCACCTCGCGTTCGTTCTCCTCGCCGCGCGGATCCGCACCTTTCGAATCATGCAATAGCGCGGCGGTATGCAGGATTTCAAGATCCGCGCCTTCTTCTTTTCCAAGCCGCTCAGCAATCCGGTAGACCCGCATGACATGATCAAAGCCATGCACCGGG
Source organism: Anaerolineaceae bacterium UBA1363 (assembly GCA_002306055.1). Classification (GTDB taxonomy): domain Bacteria; phylum Chloroflexota; class Anaerolineae; order Anaerolineales; family Anaerolineaceae; genus Mesolinea. The sequence continues at coordinate 69,244 of DBRR01000006.1, read as the reverse complement.
TCATCGCCAGGATAATACGCGCGGGCTTGCTCAATGCTCAATTCCATCACAACCTCGGAAGCTGGATAATGCCCAGGATGTTCCCCAGGATCGCCAGTACGATCAATATTAAGACTATCGTCCGAATCACCCGCCATGCGAGTTTAAAGATATCCCGCAGCACCCAGATGATCGCCAGCACCCCGGCAATGAGGATAGCTAAGTTAATCAACTGGCGCGTCAGTTCCAAGTCCATATTCACCTAAGCTGAATTTGGGTAAAGATCGCCCTTTTTGACGACCATTGCCACCTGATTGGTTCCATAGCGGTAGCTGAGGTTGCGGTAATCCGGCGTGGTCAGTACCAAAAAGTCCGCCTGTTTTCCCGGTTCAATCGAACCAACTTTGCGCTCCAGGGCAACAGCCTTGGCAGCATTGATGGTGGAGGCAGCCAGTGCCTGGGCAGGCGTGAGCTTCAGGTAGCGGCAAGCCAGCGCCTGAATGAACTGCATGGATTCGTTCCAGGTGGTGCCCGGATTCAGGTCAGTTGCCAGGGCAAGGTAGCCATCGGCTGCCAGGATTTCTTTTGCGGGAGTGTATTCCTGCTGTGCCAGGCCAAACGGCGTGCCCGGGAGCGACACTGCCACGGTCTCGCTCGCCGCCAAGCGGTGCACGTCCTCCAGCGAAGTCTTCACCAAATGATCCGCTGAGACAGCGCCAAGTTCTGCTGCCAGGCTGGCGCCGCCCAAATTCTCAAATTCGTCAGCGTGCAGTTTGAGCGGGAAACCGAGACCCTTTGCTGCGCTCAGGATTTCACGGGTTTCTTCAATTTCAAACACACCCGCCTCGCAAAAGACGTCCACAAAAGGCAACGGTCGCCCACTGGCATGCTCGAGCCACCATTGTTTGGTCGCGGGTAATGCCTCTTCACACAAAAAGCGGGTGAAGCCCTCGGTATTGCCCTTGTATTCCGGTGGGATGGCGTGCGCGCCCATGTAGGTGGGTACGATGTCGATCGGTGCGGTGCGATCCAGCTCCAGGATGGCTTCCAACTGGCGCAGTTCAGTTTCGATGTCCAATCCATAGCCTGTTTTGGCTTCGATCGTGGTCGTTCCATAGGAAAAGGCGGTATCTGCCCGGCTGCGGGCTTCTTCCACCAGTTGCTCAAGGCTGGCATTCCTGGTAGCTGTCAGCGTCGCCAGAATCCCCCCTCCAGCTGCCATGATCTCCATGTAGCTCTTGCCCTGCAGGCGCATTTCGAACTCGCCCGCGCGGTCGCCTGCCCAAATCAAGTGGGTATGTGGGTCCACAAACCCTGGCACGACAGCCCGACTGTGAAGGTCAACGCGTTCAGCGTCGGGATAGCGCTCCAGAATCTCGGCTTCTCCCCCAACAGCGAGGATGATTTCACCTTCACAGACAACAGCACCCTGCTCGATCATACCGAGTCTCCCAAGCTGCAGTCCCCTCTGAGGACCCCCTGCCAAGGTTATCAATTGTGAGATGTTATGGAAAATTTTCATGCCCTTATTGTAATGGATATGCTACAAAGTCGGGCATGACCTAGCGTAACCAGGCAATAAACGAACTACTTACTCCAGTCAATCACCACGCAGTGGTACAGATCCGGTTCGAACATCAAGCCGTGGTAGGCTCTTTCCGCCTCCTTAGGCGCGATCACATGGCTGATCAGCCGCGAAACCGGCAGTTCACGGCTCAAGATCATGCCGCAAACGGTCTCAAAGTCGCGCGCCACGTTCATGCGCATGCCTTCGCTCTCAAACACCGGTTCAAGGCTGTTGAATGCCCCGATCACGCGCAGCATGCGCATGTGAATGGCATTTAGCATGGGGGTCACATCCAGTGTGCATGCTGCGCGAGGGGTGCCCAGCAGCGTCACCTGCCCGTATTTCTTGCAGGCAAGAACCGCAGTTTCAATAGCCCTTGCCGCGCCTGTCACGTCTACAGCCGCGTCCAGCCCGCCAAAGCGCGCCTGGATCTGCGCCAGCTGCTTTTCCGCCGGGCAATCTACGATCTGTGTAATGCCCATCTGCTGCGCCTGGGCACAGCGCTCCACCACCGGGTCAATTGCCACCACCTCTGCCCCGAGCTTCTTAAGCATCAGTGCTGCCAACAGTCCGATCATCCCCATGCCAAACACGCCAATCCGATCCCCCAAACGCACTTCCACGGAGTTCACGCCGCTAATTGCCACCAATGCCAGCGTGATCAACGAGCCTTCCTGTGGGCCAATACCCTCGGGGAGCTTGAAGATCATTGGACCCTGAGTACGGTTCCCGCGGGAGAAACGGCAGATCGATGCGTGCGGTCCGGTGTAGAACACCCGGTCCCCAACCTGCAGGTCGGTCAGCCCATCACCCTTCGCCAGCACTTTTCCCACCGCCGAATAGCCCGGACGCACCGGGTAGCTAAAGCCTTTCTTGATCTCGAACACGCGCGAGAGCTCTGTGCCGGCGCTGATCATACTGGCTTCCGCCTGGATGATGGCTTCGTTGGGCTGTAAATGGCTGGTATCGAGCTCTTCCTCCACAACTTCCGCTCGTCCTTTGGCTGGAATGATGACGGTTCTCGCGAGCATCTTATGCCTCCCCAAAGACGCGGCGCAGATGCCCGTCGTGCCGTTCCAGTTCAGCGCGCGCCTGCTCCACGGGCAGCCCGGTCTTGATAATGACTGCCGCCAGTTTCACGCTGCCATTTGCACGTGCCAGGGCTTCCGTAAGGCGCTCGGTTTCCACCGCGGGGAAGATTTCCCGCAGGATGTTCAGGCAGCGCGCTTGCAGTTTCTCGTTCGTCGCTTTGACGTCCACCATCAGGTTGCTGTAGGTCTTGCCTTGCTGGATCATCGTCCCAGTTGAGAGCAGATTCAGCACCAGTTTCTGGGCTGTGCCAGCCTTCAGGCGGGTTGAACCTGAAAGCGCTTCCGGTCCGGTGTCAACTTCGATCGCCACATCCGCATGCCTGCCGATTTCGCTATGCTTGTTGTTCGCAACACTGATCGTCCCCGCGCCAACACTCCTGGCGTAATCCAACCCGCCAATCACGTAGGGCGTCCGCCCACTGGCAGCGATGCCGCACACGACATCGTTCTGGTATAGACCGAGAGCCTTTAGTTGTTCAGCGGCTGCCAGGGGATCATCCTCAACGTGTTCCACTGCCCCGCGAAGGGCGAGGTCGCCGCCAGCAATCAAGCCAACTACTCCCTCGGGAGGGTATGAAAAGGTCGGCGGGATCTCAGAGGCATCCATCACACCAAGTCTGCCGCTGGTGCCCGCGCCAATATAGATCAAGCGTCCTCCGCGCTGCATGCGTTCAGTAATGAGCTCGATAGCTTTCGCTATCTGTTCAGCCTGCTCGTCCACCGCGTCAGCCAGCACCCGGTTTTGATCGTTTAGCATCCGCACCATAGCCAGCGTAGGGAGCAGGTCAATATCCAGAGTCGCAGGGTTGCGCTGTTCCGTCTTCAATTTCCTAATTTCAGAGGGTTGAACTGCCATTTTTCTCCTTTACAGGTCAAATAAACGATTAATCGCCAGAACCACGCCGTCATCATGGATACTTGCTGTAACTTCATCTGCCGTGGCTTTTACATCTGGGGCAGCGTCACCCATCGCCACGGCATAGCCAGCTATTCTCATCGCCGGTATGTCATTGCCGCTGTCGCCGAAGACAATCACGTTTTCGGTTTTTAGTCCATAGTGATCACACACGCGTTTTAACCCGGAAGCTTTCGTCACGCCAGCTTTTGTCACCTCGATGGTCTGATAATCCGTGATGGCAGCTTCAAACCCGAAGTTTTGCCGCACTAGCTGAACCGCGGCAGGCACGTCTTCCTCTTTTGCCATCCTGAAACCAAACTTAGCCACTGGCTTCATGGTCTGTTCGACATGATCAAGGTCATCAAGGATCGTATAAACCCGCTGGTATTCCCGAGCTGATTTTTCCCGCTCTTCCTCGTTGGGCTGCAAATCCAGCAACCGTTCGTAATCCTCCCTCATCAGGTAGCCGGAACCGTCTTGAAAAGCGATGTGGAAGGAATTGGTGACGGTGGGTAACCAGCGCAGAAATCGCAAAGCGGTTTCCACATCGAAACCATCAAAATGGTAAAGCTCGTGACTGCGAATATTGCCAATCATTGCCCCGTTGGAGCCAATGGCGGTCTGGAAACTGGGAATGTCCAATACCGCGGGTGGTAACTGGAACAAGTGCCGGCCGGTCGCCACGATCGTCCTCACCCCACTTTCAGCCAGGCGTGTAATGGCAGCTTTGGTCACCTCGGTAATGTAACTCTTGGTCAGAATCGTACCGTCCAGATCGAAAGCGGCTAACTTGATATTCTCTTTATTGAATTTTCTCTTCAAAACAATCCCTTTCCATTCCGGTTAGGTGCCAGGCTTAGAGGCTTTTAATAACGTCTTTGTACTTTTCTATCAGCGCCAGGTTCCGTTCATGTCCATTGGGTACGTTTCCGGAAGTGTATAGTTCGAGATCATAGCCCTCTGCCTCCGCCAACTCAACCATCATGGCAGTCAGGGTATGCACAATCGCTGCTCCAGAAATCGTGGAGGTCGGCGCGATCTTGATCCCCGAAGCCACCTCCACGCAGGCATCGCCCAACACGCCAAAGTTATCGAGCACAATGTCGCAAATCTCATATAATTTCAATCCCGAATGATGGCGGCTCTGCAGTGGACGTGAATGGTTCAAATTGGTCAGAGCTACGGTTAGAGCGCCGCGTTCTTTTGCACCCAAAGCCATCTCGATGGTCAGCGGGTTGATGCCGCTGTTCGAGAACACAATCACCACATCCTTTTCACTGACCTTGAATTCCTCCAGCAGTGGCTCAGCCTTGCCTTCGCTGCGTTCAAAAGCTGAGGAACCTGTGGCTGATTTGTGCAGCATCAGTTCTTCGGTCAGTATCGGATTAACCCGCACCAGGCCGCCAGCGCGATAGAACATCTCGAGTGCCAGAAGATGCCCATGCCCGGTGCCCAAGGGAAATATCATTCCTCCTCGCTTGACTCGTTCCAATATCGCGGCTGCAGTTTCGCGATATTGCTCTTCATTCCCCTTGATCTTCCCAAGGACCCCTTCCAAATGTTCCAGGTATTCATTTGCGTACTTCATCTTCACTCCGTTTCTCCTGCCATTAAAAATGCCAGGTCATCAGTGATTTCTTCCGAAGCACCTTTTGGCATGGGTGACATGATGCTTTCGTAAGTCTTGCCATACTCACCCTCGTCCGCAAGATAGCCGCCATAGTCATCGGCATAACCCCAGATGAGCGGGAGCTTTGCCTTGCTGGCGGCTTTGATTTTCATGCCAAAGCGCGAGAACATTTCCCCGGGCTGTTTACAGATTTCGAGATCCCCCATTCGGATAATTGCCGCGTCAAAATTGGCGGTAATTTCATCTTTCTTCAACTTGAGGTCAATCGCATAGTCCGAAGAAAGCAGGATCTTGTACTTGTCGTAATTTTCTTCGGCTGCCATTTGCTGCCTGATTTGCATCTGCAGTTTTTTGAGAGCTTCTTTATCCACTGGATAACTGGTTTCCCAGTGGTACGGTTCAACCACCGGTTTATCCAGCCTGAGTTGCGCCAATTCCTGGGTGGCAAATAGCTGTGCCAAAATGCCCTCACCCGTGCGGGTCAGCTCTTGTGCGTCGTGCCCCTGGCGGTAATTGCGATTGCTCATATCCCCGGCAGCGCCTTGCATCATCAGTGGATACACTCCCAATCTCTCTTTGACACCACGGCTGATGTACCCCAGCAAGTCACTGCTGATCTGCAAGTTCTGGGCGCCCAACACGGTCGGGTGGCAGGCAATATTCACAATCGCAGCCAACACCTCTTTTTCGTTTTTGAAGACGATCAACGTGACGTCTTTGTCTTCGGGCTTGCCAATCCCATTCCGATTGCCATACAACCCCTCAATTTTCACGGTACGATACCAAGCCTCAGCTTCTCTTAGCTCCGTTTCAAAACAGTCAGCGATGGTGGTAAAGATCCTTTCCTTCAAGAAGTCCTGATATCGCCGCCAAAAGCTATCATCACTTACTTCATCAAACATTGGCAATCGCTCGGAACGGATCTCCGGGCCGGCATGGGTGTGGGTGGTAGCGATGGTGACCATTTCAGGCTGGATGCCATACTCGCGCAATAGTCTTTCTTTGACTGCTGTGACTATTTCCGATGTGATCATCAGGATCTCCACATCGCACATCACAATGGGCGACCCATCGATCTCCAGGAGTACCGCAGTGCATTTTAACTCATCGAGGACGCCTTCAGACTTCAGCCTGCGCATGCCATAGCCGCCCATAAAACAGGGTTCCTGCGGGGTTACATAGCGGGTGAATGTTGCTACTTTGATCATTTTCACCTCAGTAAAGTCCTCAGCATTTGCTGGTTAAAAATCTTATCTCCTTCACTGGCACGGTCGAAGACCTTGCGCCCCTCTACGTAAGTTTCAAGTGCTTTGTAATCATCACTGATGACCACAAAATCAGCGTCTTTGCCAATTTTCAGCGATCCCTTTTTGTCTCCAAAAGCATATTTTCGGGCAGGCACGAGTGAGGCCATCCTCAAGGCGTCTTCCATCTCAAGCCCGATGTTTTCCACCAGGTTCCAGATGCCATAGAGCACCGGTTTGCTGCTCCCGCGTAGACGCCCGCCTGGTTCGCGTACAAAGCCCAAGTCGTCCACGATCACTTCGCCTGAATGCCCAAGGAAACCCCTATAGGTACCAGTTGGTGCGCCAGAATAACCGGTGCAATCGGAAATCAGCATGATTTTTTCGTGTGGCTTGGCACGCATCACAATCTCGATCATCGGATTAGAGACGTGCAAACCGTCGCAGATCAACTCACAGGTAACGCGTTCATCCAGCAGCGCTGCCCCCAACCCGCCCACATCGCGGTGGTGAATTCCGGTCATCACGTTGCACAGATGCGTCGCCACGGTAATGCCATGGTCGAAAGCGGCAAATGCCTGGGTTGAATTACAATCCGTGTGGGTAAACGCGGAGATTACGCCATGCTCTGTCAGGAGGTCGACCAATTCTTCTGACTGGGGCAGTTCTGGTGCCAGCCCCATCAATTTAAGATGTCCGCTCCCAGCCTCGATTGCCTTACGCACAAAATCCAGATTGATCGTGGGAGTTTTCGGACGGATGCCTTTCTCGCCGACCCGGTTCAAATAGGGGCCTTCAAAGTGCACACCCGCCACGTTCGCGCCGTTTTGCGGCTTGCCGACCCGATTCGCGGTTTTCTTCAGTACTTCCAGGGCGCCCTCGCCGTCACCGGTAGCGCTAAAAAGCGTTGGGAGAACTAACGTCACACCCTCACTCGCCACACCTTTCAAAAAGCCATCCAACTGGAAATCAATATCCCCACTCTCGCCTTCTTCCCACATGGTATAGCCTTGGGTGCCGTGGATATGCGTATCAAATATGCCGGGAATGATGCGCAGATCGCCAAAATCAACCGCGCCTTCTTTTTCACCTTTGCCAAATTGGACAATCTTCCCCTCTTCAATCCGCATCCAGCCATCCAACAGACCATCTTCAGTGTAAATCCGGGTTGACCTAATCCACATATCGCCTTTCTCCTTCAAAATATACTCCGCCGTCCTTGCGGGCTATCTCAAGCCACTTCATGGCGCGGCAGGTCATTTCCAAGAATTTATCTCGTTTGGCCAGGTCGTTAGTTTGGTACATTTCAGCGAATTCCCGCATCTCATAGACAAGCACGTTATCATCCGCCTGCTCATTGAATGTTTCTTCGCCATTCTGGGTGATTACCGTGACCGAAATGCAGCGGCTGCTTTCTTTGGGCACTTTGATATAACCCTTTTCGCCCTGGATTTGCACCATGTTCTCGCTGCGGCTGTCCTTTGCCCCCACAGCCTCTGCCAGAAAACCCGGATAGGTCATTATCAGCACACCGGATGTGTCGATGCCATTGTGCGCAAGATTGGCAAAATAGCGCACATTCTCAGGCTCGCCGAACAGATCAAGCATGAAGCGCAAGTTGTAGTAGTTGATATCCATTAAGGCGCCGCCAGCAAAGGCAGGGTTAAAGATGTTCGGATTCTTGCCTTCCAAAAAAGCTTTGTGTTTGCTTGAGTACTGCGAAAAGTTGAGCTGAACCAACCTGACCGGAGCGATTTTATCCAAATGGTCGCGGATTAATTGGAAGTTGGGCAGATGCGGGACAGTAATAGCCTCCACCAGGAACAAGCCTTTTTCCTGAGCAAGATTACACAGGGTCTCACACTCCGCGCGGGTCGAAACAAAGGGTTTTTCGCAAATGACCCCTTTGCCTGCTTTCATGGCATCAAGCGTCCACTGGTAATGGAGAGAATTGGGTGAGGCTACATAAACGACGTCGATCCCAGGGTCATTCAAAAAAGCATCCCGGTCTGTATGCCATTTTGTCAGGTTGTGTTTGGCTGCAAAAGCCTGCGCTGTATCCTCAGAACGCGAGTAGATCACAACCACTTCTGCGTTGTCGGTCTTGCTGACCGCATCAATAAAATTATCAACGATAAAACCCGTGCCTATCGTCCCAATCCTCATCATCTCAGCCTTCCTTCTTATTCTTTTCTTCCACCGCCTGGCGCTGCTCCGCCAGCGAGTCTTTCATGCTTTTGATAACCATGCCTTTGTTGTAATACGTATCCAGGTACCGAACGGACGCATTCGCTTCGATCTTACGCACCACGGGCATCAGCTCAGGCAGTTGGCTGATCAGCACATTGGGCACAACAAAGATTTGGGTTGGCTTTTCGGGGTCATAAGTCACAAAGACGGAGCCGTTGGGAATCTGTTGGGTATCCGCATTCATTTTTTCCCAGAATTTCACTTCGTTCAGGTTTACGAGATCGGGAGTTACCAAATCTGCCACAAATTCATACAGCCAGAAATTGGTAAATGTGCTGTCGCGCATGCGCATCACGCGTTCCGAGTGTTTGATATTTGCCAACGCGACCTTACCATCTTTGACCATGCGGGTAATAACACGTTTGTCCCAACCCTCTTCCATCCATCTGAAAAAGAGCATCAATCCAATAGCAACAAGCACGAAAACAATTAAGTAAGTCGTCCTAAATTCGGGGTAGCGGTTATATACAAAGATATAACCTCCCGCAAGCGCTAAGATAATTACGGTCAGAACGATAAGCAGGCTATTAATAATTTTGGCGATTTTCAATTGCATGGCAGGGTTTCCTATTCACTTGTTGCATCTATAAATAGTGGTCACCCCGAATTCTCGAAGTGACCACCGCTGTTTTCGTATTTAAATGGGCATTCGTTCGAATGCTGCCACGAGAGCCTAAAGGCCGGCTTTGCGCAGCAGTTCGAGAAAGTCCTGAGGTTGATAAGTGGAGACCGTCTGGGTCATTAGTTTGCCGCCTCGTAGTTCCGCGATCTTGCGATACACTTCCGCGTCTTCCTTGGTTGCGGCGATTGATTTCTTCTCAACCATAACATACTTGGTTCCGGCGATCGGGGCCGCATTCCCCACATTGACTTCGTCAACTTCAAGCCCACTCTCCAGGATGCGCAGGGCATCCATGGGGGATTTGGCGATTACAAAGAGTGATTCATCCGGGTGCTCTTTGACGTAGTCTTGCAGCTCTTGATGCGACAGCACCAAGACTTTCGCGTCTCTTGCGGCAAGGGGCAGTGCCATCTTTTGAATGCGATCTTTGGCAACGTCATCGTTAACAACTGCAATGGCATCCGCGTTAATACGGCGCATCCATGTAACGGCGACCTGTCCGTGGATCAAACGGTTATCAATGCGAAGATGCTTAATCATATTTTGCTCTCTCCAAAAAATCCCTCGTATAGTTTGGTGGCGGAGAAGGGATTCTCTCCGCCACCAATAATTGTACTAAAGTTTAGCCCAAAACGCCGAGCGCGCCCAGGACAAAAGCAATCACCGCAACGATTGCGATAACCCGAACGGGATTGACCTTTCTCTTGATCAGCCAGTAGCAGAATGCAACCAGCGCGATTGGCAGCAATTTCGGCAGGATGCCGTCAAGCGTATCTTGCAGAGCGACGGTCTTTACCACATCCTGTCCGGTCGCTGGATCGGTCAAAGTTTGGGAGTAAGTGTACTTTAGTGTCAGGCCAATCATGCTTGGCACAAAGCCACCAACAACCGTCAACCCGAGGATTTGAGCAGCCTTGCGCATGGTGTTGAAGTCAGTGTTGCCCTCGATATCTTCGAGGATGGCAACAGAGCGTTTGTAACCCCATTTGAAGAGCGGCCATCTCGCCAGGAAGAGAGCCAGGAGTGGAAGGATGATCACGGGCAGGGAGAGGAAGCTGCCTTCGGCTGCCAGTCCAGCAGCGATGATGTAGGCAATCGGTTTCACCAGCACAGCCTGGATTGTGTCGCCAATGCTCGCCAGAGGTCCCATCAAGGCAACCTTGATGCTGTTGGACATGTCAGTTTCGTAGCCTTCTTCAAGGGCAACCGCGGCGCCCATAATCACGGCTGAACCGCCCGGATGGCAGTTGTAGAACTGCATGTGACGTTCGAGGTTTTCGCAAACCTCATCGTTGGTATCATAGAGCTCTTTCAGGACCGGAACCATGGCATACGCAAAGCCGGAAGCCTGCATACGTTCGTAGTTCCAGCACCACTGCAGTGCCCAGTTGTGACGGTTGGCAGCTTTCTTCAAAGCCTGTTCAGAGAGTTTAGCATTTGTGCGTGCCATCTTACATTGCCTCCTCTTTTTTCATAAAGTTGGTGAAGAGATAGCCGAGGGCAATACCGATAATGGCTAGACCAAGTGTGGGAACGCCCATAAAAGCATAGAGTGCATAGCCGATTAACATAAATGGCCAGAAGTTCTTGATGTCCATATATGAAAGCAGCAGTGCAAAGCCGACCGCTGGGAGAGCCTTCCCAATTACAGCCAGACCATCCTTGATCCAGGCGTAATTGTTGATAAAGTTGGAAATCACCTGATAATTGTCAATCAACAGCATGCCGACGAACACGGGAATGAAACGGCTCCAGAACCAACCCTGAGTGCCGAGCAAATGCCAGCGTTCGAAAGCTTTGATGTCTTTGTTGGCAAGGGCTCTATCGCCACCGTGCTGGAAGACGGTTGTAACACCACGACCAAGAATGTCGAACCAGGACATGAGCAGGGCAACAACGGTACCGATAATGATACCCTGGTTGACGTCACCACTCTGTTTCGCGACGACTACCCCAAACATTGCCCCTACGTTATAGTCAGGCGTTGTCGCCCCTCCGTAGGTATAGAAGCCAATGTCATAGAGGGCGCACATTGCACCAACCTCAAGACCCAGCTGTACATCGCCAACCAGAATACCGGTCACGACACCGAAAATGAGCGGATTGTAGATGCCGCCCATGGCCAATGACGCAAAAACAATCATTAAGCCGGTAAAGATTGCTAAGAATAAAGCAAGAAGAAACGTACTCATTTAGGTCTTACTCCTTTCATTAGTTTTGGAGGTTTCCCTCCTGATTAACTACATATGATAGATCCGGTCAAAGTACTTCGTAAGTAATGCGTCGTTATATTCTTCACCTCCATCGATATTCTGTGACTTAAAGAACGGCGGCGTGATACCCCTTGCGAGGAGCATCTTCGCCGATTCAAGCACGACAGCCTGCAGCGCAACTGCGGTGACAATCGAAGACATACCGCAGATAGCGGTATCGAGCCCTTCAAGGTGGATGCTGGCATCGCCCTCAGGAACCTGATTGTCAATGACTACATCTGCCACCTCAAACAAGCGTTTGCCGGACTGATGCTTTGAACTAAGTTTGGAACTCGCGCCGACTGAAGTCAGAGCAACTACTTTTGCGCCCCTTTGTTTTGCCTGTAAGGCAATCTCAATTGGTAAAGGATTGCGACCTGAGTTGGAAATGATGAAAACCACATCCTCCTTCAAGATCTCAACTTTCTTCATGAGGATTTCACCCACACCCTGGATGGATTCATACATACCACCAGCTGGATCTTTGATCACTTTCGAGGGCACGTAACCACCGGCACGCCCACAAAGCTCAGTTGCCCCAGCATAAGAATGCCCGGACCCAAAAGCTTGTATAATGCCGCCGTGTTCCAACGCGTCTGCAATACACTGCGCAGCCGCGAGAATGTTTTCTCCCTGAGTTTCCTGGAGTTTGCTGATGAGCTTATATGCCATCTCGAACACTTCATTGTCCATCCGTACACCTCTGTAGTATTTTGTTGTTAAAACCGTTCGGACTGATTGCAATAATAGGTCCAGCAAGTTGATCAAAACTCTGTCTCACTGGAAATTCTGTAATGATAATAATACAAAAATCACCAGTGTCAATACAAGTGGTTTATTTTGGTAATAAAGTCGTTGCCCCATTGTTTTGTCGACCCTTAGGAGGTGGGTAAAGTGCGGATTAGCCTAATCAAGCCGGTTAACCTTTCAATATCCATTACATCGAACTTATCATCTTCTGGCATATTGGGCAATCCAAATGATAATTTAGCTCCCCGCACAGATGGATCGCTTTGCTTCATGTGGCAGGTGAAGTGAACTTGTCGACAGCCAGTGTTTTGAATCAACTCCTGCACATTTTCCGCCCGAACGCCGCCCCCTGCCAGGACTTCCACCGCCCCCACTTGCACACAGCGTTTAATCATTTCTGCTCCTGCCGGGGCAGAGGGTTCCCTCCCACTGGTCAGAATCCGTTTAAAACCGAGCTCAGCCAGCCGCGGCAGTACTTCTTCAGGTTCATTTTTCATGATATCAAAGGTGCGGTGGAACACCAATTCCCTTTCGCCCGCTGCTTCTGCCCAAATTTTACAGCGTTCTTCATCCAACCATCCTTCAGTAGTTAGAAAACCAACCGCAAAACCGTCCGTGCCGGCCTTCGCCAGTTCGCGCGTATCCCGCAGCATGGTCTCGAACTCCAGGTCGGTGTAACAAAACCCTCCCGCTCGTGGTCGTATCATGCTGATGACCGGGATGTCCACCCTGAGTTTGGCTTCCAGTACCGCTCCAATCGAAGGAGTCAGTCCGCCAACAAACAGTGCCGAGTTCAATTCCACCCGGTCCGCTCCAGCTTCTGCTGCCCGCACCACATCATCCACCGAACCGCAGCAAACTTCAATGACCACTTTTTCCATTCCGATCTCCAATTAGATGATCCCAAACTTCTTGAACGTATGCCAGATGCCATCTTCATCAGCTTCAGGCGCGTGATAATCCGCCGCAGCCATCACTTCCGGGCTGCATCGCCCAATCGCCACCCCAACCCCCGCCGCCTGCAACATGCTGATATCGTTCTGCCCATCCCCAATAGCCATTGTCTGCTCGATTGGTACCTCAAAGTAATCCAGCATAGCCTGCATACCTACGTCTTTTCCCCCTTTGCGTGGGATCACGTCACAGTTAAAGGGGTTAAAACGCACAATTTTACTGTTTCTCAAGTGGGGAGTGATCAGTGCTTCGGTCGCATAGTCAATGTAAGGCGCAATGGAAAGCACGTCGCGGTTAACCGCCCCATCCGGCGAGGTCACAACTGGATATGGAATATGGATCATTTCATGAAAAGAGCGAACATTCTCATCTATCGCGGTCAGATAGAGCTTATCTACCTCCACCAGGCAGCAGGCAAAGTTCCGTTCCTCCGCCAGCCGCAAGATAACCGCCACATCCCGCGGATCAAGTACAGCCTTATGAATAATGGTGTCATCCGGCAGGTAACAAAGCTGCCCATTGACCGCCACATAGCCATCCAACGCGATGCCCTGCAATATCTTGCCTTCTTCATACGTGCGGGTTTGCCGACCGGTTGCAACGAACACCTTGACCCCATTTTTGCGCGCCTTCTGAATAGCTTCAAGGGCACTGGTTGGGATGGTGCGCGTTATGGGGCTGGTCAGGGTATTGTCCACATCACAGAACACCGCTTTTATCATGGTCTATCCTTAATTATGTTATGATTTTTCTGTCATGCTATTATATCGAAGCTTTACATGGCAACAGATTCTATCGATGGAGAATGGTGAAAGATGCTAATTAAAAATGGCCTTGTTTTTTGTGAAGATTTCGCCCTGCGCGAAGGGGACGTCTATACTGAGATCGACCGCATCAGCGAACCTCATAGCCAGTCGGAAGTGCTGGACGCCACTGGCTGCATCGTTGCTCCTGGATTTATTGATATTCACATCCACGGCGCATATGGCACTGATTTCTGCGACAGCACCCGCGAAGCGCATGAGAACATTGCCCGCTACCTGGCATCCGTTGGTGTCACCAGCTACCTTGGTACCACCATGGCAATGAAAAAACCCGTTCTACTGAACATGGTCAGGGTTGCGAGCGAGTTTATGGACAACCCCGTTGAAGATGGAGCTGTCATGCGTGGCATCAATCTCGAAGGTCCATTTGCCTCCGTTGAGAAAAAAGGCGCCATGGATCCTAATAATCTGATTGATCCGGATTATGATTTCTTCCTTGAGCTCAATGATGCCTGCAGGGGTCGCATCCGGCTCAACGACGTCGCCCCGGAGAAGCCTGGCGCGCTGGACTTCATCGCGCGCACCAGCGAAATCTGTGTTGTCAGCCTCCATCACACCAGTGCCGATTACGACCTGGCAAAAGAAGCCTTTTTCCGCGGCGCCAGTCACGTCACCCATCTCTATAACGCCATGAACCCCTTCAACCATCGTGCTCCTGGTCTCATTGGCGCAGCAGCTGACTTTGCCAGCAGCGTGGAGTTGATCAGTGACGGGCATCACGTTCATCCTGCCGCCATCCGGGTTGCATTCAACATCTTTGGCGAAGATCGTATTTGCCTGATCAGCGATGCCATGATGGCTTGCGGGATGCCAAATGGAGAATATGAGTTGGGCGGTCAAAAAGTGACCATGAAGGATGGCCTCGCCACCCTCGCCAGCGGCACCATTGCCGGCAGTGCCACTCCGCTTTCGGAATGTTTCCGCCGTGCGGTGATCAACTTTGGCATTCCGCTTGAGTCCGCGCTGCGCGCCACCACCGCAAACCCAGCCCGGGTGTTGGGTATGCAGGATGAAATCGGCTCCATCGCCATAGGGAAACGGGCTGACCTTACCCTGCTGGATGCTGAGACACTTGAGGTCCGCCACTGCGTACTGGGCGGTAAGCTGCTCTTCTAACATTATCTTTTTATATTTTGTTCTTATGAGCACGCCCAATCTTGTGATATTTGGGCGTCCTCAAACTGTTTTAATCACCGGGATTCAACCTTTTGATCAGACCCTTCCATGATAAACTTTTTTATATCATGAACCCAAAATCGCTGATCCTGCTTGAATTCCCGAAAGTCCTGGCGCGGCTTAAGTCCTACGCGTCTTTCAGCGCGTCTGAGTCCCTGGCCGAAGCGCTTCGCCCCACCAGCAGTCTCGAGACCGCCCTGCAACGCCAGCAGGAAACCCGAGAAGCCCGCCTTCTGATCTCATTAAATGACAGCATCAGCTTCCAGGGCGCGGTGGACCTGGCACCCCTCACGGATCAGACTCTGCACGGCATAGCTCTTGAAGCGAGCGACCTCCTCGCCGTCCGTAATACCCTGATTCTTTCCCGCACTGCTCGCCGCGTGCTGCTCGACAACGCTGAAACTGCTCCCTCCCTGGCGGCTCTCGCCGGAGGGCTCTCGGATGGCCAGGGACTGATCGATCTCATCAACCGCACGATCAGCGAACGCGGTGAGGTGCTCGACAGCGCCTCTGCCGAACTGGCTCACATACGCTCTGAAATAAAGGTTATTCATGCCCGCCTGATGGACCGCCTTAACCGCTACCTGACTGACCCTGCAAGCGCTCGCATGCTGCAGGAGAATCTCATTACCCAACGCTCCGGTCGCTACGTTTTGCCCTTGCGCGCCGAACACAAGGGGCAGATCAAGGCGATCATCCACGACCAAAGTGCTTCTGGTGCCACCCTTTTTATTGAACCCATTGCGGTCGTTGAGCTCAACAATAAGTTCCGTGAGCTTGAACTTGCCGAGCGCGATGAAGTCCTGCGCGTCTTGCGCGCGCTCAGCCAACAGATTGCATTGCAGGCTGAAAGCCTGAACCTGACCACCAAAGCCATGGCTGGCATTGACCTTGCGCTCATGAAAGCCCATTACGCGGATGACCTCCAAGCCAATGAGCCCGAATTGGTGCCCTTCCCTGCACAACCTCCCGAAGCCCATCCCGGCAGCGTCATCCAACTGCGTCGTGCCCGCCACCCGCTTTTGGACCCCCAGAAAGTCGTCCCAATCGACTTTGAACTGGACCGCCAGACCTTTTCGGTAGTGCTCACCGGTCCCAACACAGGCGGCAAGACTGTCACCCTGAAGACGGTTGGTCTCATGGTGTTAATGGCTCAAGCCGGGCTGCAAATCCCTGCCCAATCCGGTTCCCGCTTGAGCATCTTCCGGGATGTGTTTGCGGATATCGGCGATGAGCAGTCGATTGAGCAATCCCTCTCGACTTTTTCAGGGCATATTACCCAACTCGTGCGCATCCTTAAACATGCTGACCATCGTTCACTCGTTCTGCTAGACGAACTTGGCGCTGGCACGGATCCCCAGGAAGGCTCCGCCCTGGCGCGCGCCGTCCTGGACTTTATGCTCCAGCGCCGCATCACCTCCGTTGTTGCCACTCACTACCCCGAGCTCAAGGCTTACGCTCACTCTACCAAAGGTGTCACCAATGCCAGCCTGGAGTTTGACCTCGAAACGCTTCGTCCTACCTACCGCCTTGTGATCGGTCTGCCTGGGCGTTCCAATGCGCTCGCCATTGCCGACCGATTGGGTCTCGACCCCGCCATCATTGCTGCTGCCCGCCAGGAAATTGATCCGACTGAACTGCACGCGGATGACCTGCTTGAGGAGATCCACCGTCAGCGAAACCTGGCAGCCGCCAGCTACGAAGCTGCCGAAAAAGCTCGTAAAGAAGCCGAAGCCAGCCGAAACCAGATCAATGCCCGCCTTGAGCAGCTGGAAGCGGAAAAAGCCAAACTGCTTGACGCCTATCAATCGCAGCTTGAAAGTGAACTCGCATCTTTACGCGAAGAATTGAACACTCTCAGGCATGAGTTGACCCGCTTGCGCCAATCGCCAGCAAAACAGGCGCAGTTAGCCGAAATTGAAGAGAAATTCGAGGTAGTTGAGCAAAAGCAGGAACAAAATTTCCGTAAAAAGCACCGGCAGCCAAAAGCCAAAGGTCTCAGTGGAGCCCTCAAAGTGGGTGACAGAGTGCTTGTACGCAAACTCGGCGCTGAAGGAGTGGTGAGCAGTGTGGACGGTGAGGATCTTGAGCTGCAAATTGGCGCTTTGCGTGTGCGCGCCAAGTCCTACGAGGTCGAGCGCAGGGTTCAACCGCTTGAAGAAAACGACGTTCCACCTCAGCTTGCTCCTGTAACCACCGGTAGCACTGCCATCCCAGGGGTCAATTCGCCTGGACTCGAGCTTGACCTGCGCGGTCAACGCGTGGATGACGCGCTCGACCGTGCCGAACGCTACCTGGAACAAGGTTTCACCTCCGGAATGCCCTTTGGAAGGATCATTCACGGGCGAGGTACTGGCGCAGTGCGCCAGGCAGTGCGCGATCTGCTAGATCATTCAGCTTACGTTCATCGCTGGGAAAACGGTGGGGAAAAGGAAGGCGGGGACGGGGTCAGCGTGGTTTTCTTCCATCCCAACAAATAAAAAAGGATCGCCACTAATTTGCTCCCTGGCTTACTGGCGATCCTTCTGCGCCGGTCCCCTGAGGCCGGTGCCAGTAGGATAATATATTTATGAGTATTCTAATATCTTTCGTTTACCTGTCAACGGTTTTTTTTGTTAACATTTCCAGAATCATTCATTTTTAGCATAAATCCAGCCTTTTTTGACATACTTTGTGTTCCACAAGAAGTGGGAATGGTAACCTCATGATCTGATCCATTGACCGATTCCAACTGTGCTATTCACTTGGTGTTTTACACCCCAGGCTGGCATAGGATTGGTCTGCACCTTAACAGAAAGGATTCGGTCATGATTATCGTCAATCTCCACGCAGCAGACTAATAAAAAAAGAATAGCCCCTCAATTGAAGGGCTATTTTCTTGCCGAAGGTGGGAATCGAACCCACATACCCGAAGGTACACGATTTTGAGTCGTGCGCGTCTGCCTGTTCCGCCACTCCGGCTCGTTGCAGTAGTATAACCGCAATTCCCTCTGCTGGTCAAGCAAACATTCGCTTGTAATTCGCTTGTAATCGCAAAAAAAAGCACAGACCTCGACCTGGCAGAAACAGGTACTGTAGTTGCAATTAAATAAATAAGCCCTCCTGGGTTTCCGGGAGGACAGTAGATATCTTGGGTTACTTTGGCGTATACACCAAGAAGTTGTCAAATTCGAGCACGACTGGTACCTCTTCGTAGGTGCCTGATATGATACCAACATCTCCCGTCGAAAAATCGCTGTCATTGACCCTCGCCATTAACTGCTCGTCAATATAAAGGGAAAGTTCCGTGCCAATACAGCTGATTGCCACCTTATGATATTCCGCAGACAGGTCGGCATCCGCAAATTCATTGAACAACGGAGTCCATGTTCCGGCTACATATTTGTTGATTGACACATAGTTATCAGTGCCAAAACTCAGGCTGTAATAGTTATCCTGGTCCTGGTAGCGGCATACCAAACCCATGTCGTTTTCAAGCACATCCCCTACGCGGTAGACTTCCACTTGCACAATCACATCATTCAGATCCAGGTCATTTGTGGGTGAAGTAGCTGTAATCATGGACTCGCTGAAATCAAAAGCAAATCTACCGTTCCGCCACTCGGATACCAACCCGGATTCATTAAAAACTGTCCAGTTTCCCTGATCGGGAGTGTCAAAATTGTCCGAGTAACTCTCCTTCCAGTCACTCACCAGGTCGGGAAAAAGCGCTTCCTCCTCCACCGGTTCTGGAGTGAGGCTTGTGGTGAAGTCCCCTTCGGCTTCATATACAAAGAAATTATCAAAGCCGATCGACACTTGCGGCTCCTCATAACTACCAATTGCCAATCCAACATCGCCAGACACCAGGTCCCCGTCATGCACCTTAGCCACCGATTCGCCATTGACATATAGAATGATCCGATCACCGATGCAAAAACCCTGCAAGTGGTTCCTGACCGGATCGATCTGAGCATCCACGAACCTACCAAAAAGGGATGTCAGTTCGCCTTGATAGATCTTCATAATCTCGACCCAGCCATCATTACCGATCGTCAGCATGTAGAAGTTCTCATCGTCAAGATAGCGGCAGATCATGCCGTGGTTATTCTCCACCGATCCACTAATCAATTCGGTGTCGAGATCCATGATGATATTGTCACTCGCCACATTGTTGGATGCCGACCAAACCATCCAATTTGCCGTGTTCAGGTTCATGCGGTAAACGCCATCGACCAATTCCGAGCTATACTCCGCCTCATTGCTGGTATTCCACAACCCGTTTTGATCAAAAGTCTCACTTAATAAGCTTTCACCTACACTCACGCTACCCACCAGGTCAGCAGGAATTACAGGCAGAAAAGCTTCTGTTGAGATGTCTGTCGGGATAGCCGGAACAGTGGCGGTTGGCTCTACTGCTGTCGGTTCTGCTTGCCTGGTCGGCAGAGACGTTATTTGGCTCGGCTTTGGCGTCGCAGTTGGATCATTTTTTACCAACCGCGGGAGCGAGCAGGCGCTCAGGCCAAGCATCATCACGATACTAATCAAGAATCTATTCTTATTCATTCTTCCTCCAAACAAGATTAGAAGGTACTTTTTGATTGTATCATGCAGAAAAACGACTTTTTTCCAAACATTATCCAGGCAGTTTGAACATAGTCCTGGCATGATCTGTTCAACCGCTGCGGTATAATCCTTTATTATCTTTTTGGAGTCACCATGCAACTTGGAATCATCGGCCTGCCTCAATCAGGCAAAACTACTCTCTACAAAGCACTTACGGGCGCTGACATCCCGACGGACATGTCCACCGGTCAGATGGAAGTTCACACTTCCGTGGTGGATGTGCCTGATCCGCGGGTGGATCAGCTCTGCGAGATCTATCACCCCAAGAAGATCGTGCGTGCCAAGGTCACCTATGCCGACATTGCTGGCCTCGATGGCAGTGCGGGTCGTGCCGGTTTGCCTGGAGTGATGGTCAATCAGCTCGCGCAAATGGATGGTTTTCTGCATGTTGTACGCCAGTTCGAAAATGCCAGCGTTCCCCATCTCGCCGGCAGCGTTAATCCCCTGCGCGATATTCAGACGATGGATACCGAGTTCATTCTCAACGATCTGGTGATGGTCGAACGCCGCCTTGAAAGGCTAAAAGAAGAATTTCGGCGCGGTGTGAGCCGCCCGCGTGATGTCATTCAGGCTGAAATCGACCTCTTTGAGCGATTGCAGGCAGTACTCAACCAGGAACTACCCCTGCGCCATTACGAATTTACCCCCGAAGAGGACAAAATCCTTTCGAGTTTTGGCTTCCTCAGCCGCAAACCGCAAATTGTGGTGTTTAATCAGTCTGAGGACCAGCCCGCTTTGGACTACACCAGTCCTCACCCGCACACACAAGTGGTACATCTACCCGCCAAGCTCGAGGCGGATATTATCGCGCTTGACCCTGCCGATGCTGCCATCTTTCTGGAGGAATACGGCATCGCCGAGCCGAGCATGTCGCGCTTGATCAAGCTCTCGTATGATCTCCTGGGAGTACACTCATTTTTTACCGCCGGGGAGAAGGAAGTCCATGCCTGGACGCTGCGCAGAGGCGCCAACGCTCGTGAAGCTGCCGGCGTCATCCATTCCGACATGGAAAAGGGCTTCATCCGCGCGGAAATTCTCTCCTTCCAGGACATGATCACTTACGGCAGCACCGCCGAAGCCCGTAACAAAGGCCGCTTGCGCGTCGAGGGCAAGAATTACATCATCGAAGATGGCGACATCATCGAGATACGCTTCAATATTTAGGCGTTTTGAACTCTTTCATGGTTGAAACAACCGGGGTTATTAAGATTCCAGTAACCGTCTAAAATCGTGCAGATCCACCCGCGAGGTCAAGTCCAGGCTAATTGGTGTCACTGATACCTTCCCGTCCACAATCACAGTCTTCAGATCTCCATCCTCTTCCAGACTTTCCTTATCAACGCGCACCTCATATCCCATGTTCCGTGAACCTTCATTGATGGAAGGATCTTTCGGTTTCGCGTAAAAATACCGCTGACGGGATTGACGCGTCACCACCCAGGGTGTTTCTGGAGTTGCTCCAGAGGGTATATCGACCTTAAGCACATCCACATCGAAGGGCATTTTCTTTAACAGGAGTTTCTCAGCAAAAAAGCGGGTGAACCAGGCTGCCACTGAGAAGTCAACCCGATCCGAGAGGTCAAAATGCTCTGTTATCGGAGTCTGCAGTGAAACGGCCAGGGCGGGGATCCCCATCGAAGCCCCTTCAAGCGCCGCACCAACAGTGCCGCTCACCGTGATCCCCGATGCCAGGTTTTCTCCGTAGTTGATACCCGACACCAACAGATCCGGTGGGAACCCCATCACTTCCAACATGCCATGCAGCACGGCCTGAGCTGGAGTTGCGCCCACGCCATACACTTCCCACTCTTTTCCGTGCACCAACAACTTTTGCGGGCGGATTTGACCGTCCGTGTCGCGCGGAAGAGCCCGCCCCATCGATGTCTGCTGCACACTCGGCGCAACCACATGGACGAACCCGAGGTCCGAAAGCGCTTCCGCAGCTGCCCACAGCCCGGGTGAATTGATTGAATCGTCATTCGTCAGGAGGATTTGAGGTCGTTTTTGTTGTGTCATACTTGGATTGTACCCAATCATGTGTAGTTTGGGGTACTTTGTGGAATGTGAATTGAACCGCGTTTGTTTCGACTTTCTTGTCCAATACTATTACCCTGCCAGAAAGGAAATCCATATCCAAGCTTACGTCGAAAGTTATCCTGGACGTCGCGAGTCCTTCATCCAAGACGGAAATTGCCCTTGGGCTGAATGATCACCCCCGTTCTACTGGTCCGCGAAAGTACCGCTATCACTCTCCTCTGATTTCAGCAGAATAGTGCACTTTCACCAACTACCCTTGGGAGCGCGGGTTGAATAACTTCGCGCTTGGAGAAAAAAGACACTTGAAATTTACCGAACCTGGCTGCCTGTTTTGCGCGTTGATGTGAGCGATAACGACCTCCCCAAGGCGGTGGAAGCCATCGTGGACTGGATGGAAGCCACAGCTGTTCTGCCTATACCGGATTGATCCCAGACCTAAAATGGAGTTTCTGGCGGCGGTGTATAATGCAAAAAATGAAGTGGAAACTTGGCTTGTTAATCTGGTTGGCTTTTTTTGCCCTGGCTTTGGCAGGCTGCATGCCGGGGGATGTCAGTCTGCCTACGATCGTCCCACTACCGACAAACACATCCGTAATTGCGCTTAACCCCAGCGTCACACCTCGTCCGACCAATACGCTTGCGCCAACCCCCACCCTCACCCCCACCCTCACTCCAACGCCTGCACCGGTCACTTACACCGTCACCGAAAAAGACGACATGTTTGGTGTAGCGTTGAGATACGGCATCTCGCTGGACGCGCTCAAAGCCGCCAACCCGACCGTGATCCCCAATTTGATGAGCGTTGGAACGGTGCTGATCATCCCGATCACGCCTACGCCGCCTTTAGCCAATGCCAGCCAGGAAACCCCCACCCAAACGCCAGACCCCTTCAGTCCGCTTCGCCTGGCCATGGCACCAGTCTGTTACCGGGACGCGCTTGGAGGCGCTTACTGCTTCGCTCAGCTTGAAAACCTCAGCCAGTCCCCCGTGGAAAATCCATCCGTCCGCTTCACGCTCACCGATGCCAACGCGACCACGCTGGAGATGGACGGCATTCTGCCGCTCAACATCCTGCCAGCCCAGCAGACGATACCCGCCGTAGCTTACTTCCCTTCACCTGTCCCGGAAAGCTTTGAAATCAGTGCTCAGATATTGGATTGGCTGCCAGTGATGCCGGATGATACGCGCTACCTGGAAGCAAAAATCGCAACAGAGCCGCCTGTCATTGCTGACGGCACGGGCTTTGCGGAAGCAGCAGGCAAAGTGACCATACCGGAAGGGGAGGCAGACTACGTTTGGGTTTTAGGGGTGGTTTACGACTCCAACGGACAGGTGCTTGGGCTGCGCCGTTGGGAGGCAGAAGTTCCGCTCTCCACCAGTGGCTCCATTACATTCAATTTTAGAATTTATGCCATACAAGGGGAGATTGCAGAAATGAAATTATTCGTAGAAGCGCACGCAACCATTCCCTGAGGTGAATATGAAAAATGAACTGCTACCAGAACTCGGCAAAAAAACCTATATCATGGGCATCATCAACATCACCCCGGACAGCTTCTCGGGCGATGGACTGCTCAGAGAACGCGACTACATCCGCACAGCACTGCTGCAGGCGGAGCACTTCATCCAGGATGGCTGTGACATTCTCGACCTGGGCGCAGAATCCACTCGCCCTGGCGCAACAGCAATCAGTGTGGATGAGGAACTGAGCCGGATGTTGCCAGTGGTGAGAGCCTTACGCGAAGAGATGCCGAACGTCATCCTCTCGATTGATACCTACAAAGCTGAAACCGCCCGGGTCTGCCTGGCAGAAGGCGCACACATCATCAATGACATCTGGGCTTTTCGGTATGACCCAGCCATGGCGGGTACGGTAGCCGAGGCAGGTGCAACCGCAATCCTGATGCATAATCGCACGCAAGGCGCACAGGTAGTCACAAGCGAGCTCGGCGGACGTTATGAGGGTGTGAGGTATGAAGACATCGTCACCGAGGTGCGGAACTGGCTGGCAGAAGCTGCTGAGTCGGCGATTGATGCAGGCGTAAGCCCAGACAAAATCATCATCGATCCCGGGATCGGTTTTGGTAAGACTATCGAGCAAAACCTATTCCTGCTCAAGCATATTGACGAGCTGCGCGAATTGGGCTTCCCGATCCTGCTGGGAGTTTCTCGCAAAGGTTTTATTGGGCACACGCTCAATTTGCCGCAAGGCGAACGCCTGGAGGGCAGCCTGGCCGCGAACGCCTGGGGCGTGCTGCACGGCGCCGACATTCTGCGGGTGCACGACGTAAGGGAGACCGTTCGCCTGGCACGCATGCTGGATGCGATCCGCTTCAGCGAACTGCCATAAGATCAAACCGTGCAAAAGTAGAAACAGAAGGCTTTGTTTCATATGTTTTCAATCCGGCTGTCTTGGAACATTTTGCCCGAGATTCCGTCTTAAGTACAATAGGTGTAATTCTGCGCCCAATCCGGAGGAACCATGAACAAGAAACTTTTTTCCTTTTTGATCGTATTCATTCTGATGTTGACAGGCTGCGTGGTGGCTGCCCCGAGCGAAAGTACCGAACTTGAGCAACTAAGGCAGCAAAACCAATTGCTTTCAGACCAGCTGTTGGCTGCTCAGGAGCAAAATAATGCTCTTTCAACCCAAATAGCCAGCTTTGAAAGCACGATTTGCCCGCTGGAGCCCGTTAAAGATACTTTTGAAGGTCTGGCTGCTGAAATCCTGCCACTCCTGCAGAGTCAAGATTTTGCCGCACTGGCGGCTTTCATTCACCCCGAACTTGGTGTGCGGATCTCTCCATATGGCTATATCAACGTGGACAAGGACCTGGTCTTCACCAGAGAACAGGTGGCTGCATTCGGAAGCGATCAGGAAATCTACCACTGGGGTGTGCAGGCAGGCAGCGGAATGGACATAAACCTTACCGTTGCGGAGTATTGGCCTGAGTACGTCACCAGCCAAACCCCTGCTCAGGAGTGGGGGCTCTTGCTGGATCCCTCGCGAAAAGCCAGCAACACCATTGATAACTTTGCCGAGGTTTACCCGGATGGGCATTACGTTGAGTATTTCCAACCGGGAACAGAAGCCTATGGCTACCTGGACTGGCAATCGCTGCGCCTGGGTTTCCAGCAGAGCGGGGACGGTGCTTATTACTTGTCAGCAATTATCCACGATGAGTGGACGCCGTAAAACATGACCGGATTGTCCTTATAACTCAGTTTGGTCTGAAATTCTGGGGATAACGTTATTGGGTCTGTGACTGGACAATAATTTCCTCAGCCAGTTTCTGCAGGCGATCGCGCTCGGCTTTATCCTCGATGTGCTGCTGTTTCCAGTAGACCTCCAGCAATTCCGCGGGGCTCATACTGCTGGCTTCAAAGCTGTCGCCAAGCCGTGTTCGCGCCTCGGAAATGGGTTTCTTGACCAGCTGAAAAGCAAAGGCGCTTTTAAAGTGTTCATGAATTCGTGCTTCATCGATCAAGGTTTCCAGGTCGCTTGGGTACACGAGCGTCAACCGTGCAATTGCGTCTGTCAGCTCTTCACTTGCCGGCAATGCCGCCATGATTTTTTCATTGACACCCAGCAGATCATCCAGTTCAACCCAATAATCCAGAAAACGCCGGATAGGCAGCTGCTGCCAGCGGTAATTTGTTTGACCCTTTTCAATCTCAGCGATGATGAAACCCTTACCTTCATTGATCTCCCCAAAATCCACGCGTTCAATTGAACCTGGATACACCACCGGTGGATGCGATCCTTGGTTGAGATCCTGGTAGCGGTGAATGTGCCCCAGCGCCACGTAATCCAGCGCTGGATTTGCCACCAAGCCAGGCGGCAGGACGACATCCCGACCGATTTTGACAGTTTTCTCGCTGCCAAACTTTGCCCCGGCAATCGAAGCATGCGCGGTCAGAATGGTTGGAAGACTGGGGTCAAGATTCGAAATGGTCTGATTTAGCCAATCACTCAATGCCTTTTCAATCAGTTCCTGGGGGTTTTCCTCGTTGGAAGAGTCCGCTGTCAGAGACGCCAATATTCCAGAACGCGTTATCCAGGGGATGGCAACCACCTGAACCGGTACGCCATCGAGATCTTTCGGGCTGAGCAACTTGAGGGAGCTGACAACGTGAATATAATCCGGACTGAGCGTGTCAAACTCCTGGATGGCATGCGCGCGATACTGCGAGGGGGAGACATCGTGGTTGCCTATAAGCAGCAGAGTCGGGATCTTCGCGCGTGAAAGGCGCATGATGCGTTTGCCCCACTCACGCTGGAAAGTCGGCGCTGGTGAACGGTCGCGGTAGGTGTCGCCAGCGAAAATGACCAGGTCGACCTTTTCGCTGATGGCAGTGTCGACGATGAAGTCCAGAGATTTCAAGAAATCCACCACACGTTGTGGAAGTCCGGTGACGGCGTCGTGCTGGCCGTAGTTGGCCATGTCGATATGGGCATCAGCAAAGTGCAGGAGTTTGATCATGGGCTAATTATAATGTATGGGCAACCCACAATACTGAACCAAGCTCCGTTCTCGGCAGTCTCCCAACCGCGCGAGGATTTTGACCGCACGGTCTCCCAGAAAACCTGAATAATAATCAATTCGGCTTGTAGGGCGCGACATAGTGCCCGTAGATACCGTCTTGAAAGTCAAGCTGAATAATTGAATTGGCGGTCATAATCAGGATCAAAAGGCATCTGAGACTTCAAAACACCATAAACAATGTGCAACAACTTTCGCATGCAAGCCACAACAATTGCCATGGTGGGGAGCTGTTTCTTTTGCAAGCGTTCTTTCAAAGCCCGGACCACGGGATTGTGTGTCATTGCCACAATGGCTGGCATATACAGACAGGCACGCAATTCGCTGCGGCCTTGTTTGGAGATACGAGTTTTCTTGTGCACGGATGAGCCTGAACTAAAGCCCTTTGGATTGAGACCGGCATAAGCAGCTAATTGTGGCGCATTTTCAAAGCCGCTGATCTCCCCAAGTTCAGCCAATAATCTGGCAGAGGATTTCTTGCCAACTCCAGGAATGGAAACCAAAAGATCCTGCTTTGCCTTCAGGCCAGGTGTCTGGTTGATGAAGTTTTGGATCTCTTCTTCAGTGGCTTGGATGCGTGCTTTCAAGTACTCTGCATGGCCGGATAGATCCTGGATAACCCAGGCATCCTTCTCGCCACTCGACAAGCGGTTTTCTTCCTGTTGGTAATTAGCCTGCAAATCAATCAAACGCCTCACAAGTGCCCTTAGATGCTTCAAATCGGGGCTGAGAGGCTCCCAGAGAGCAGGTTTCTCCTTCAGACAAAACTCGGCAATCAGGTCAGCATCCGCCTTATCCGTCTTATTGCGGTGCAGCTTGCTTTCCCCATAACGTTTGATGCGAGCTGGATTGACCACACTGACGTCATGGCCTTGTGCGTAAAGATACTCGCTGACCTCGTCCCCATATTGTCCGGTGGCTTCCAGGCAAACGTGTACCCGGTCGATATGTCGGCTGATCAGCCATTGATCCAGCGTTTTGAAACCAGCCGGATCGTTGCTAATTACCTTATGGAACTTGCCCTTCTCATTGAGCAGAACCAGGTCAAGCTTATCCTTGGAGACGTCGATACCTAATATATTTGACATTCTGTACCTCTTTTCTGTAAACTATGTTTAGCATCGGTCAGGCGCATCCATTGGATCATCCTTGTGAATGCAAGCTCATCTCGTCCATTTCATATCTTAGAGAGGCTTCAGATACCGTCCGATCTTTGTGAAAAAAAGGTGAGGGGATCTTATCTACGTTACTGGATCAAGTCCACAGGGCGAAACCGGATTCACCCTCACCTTCCTGATCGATGTCATTCAATTATCACGTCTTTCTGAGTCTTAATATACAAGGGCGAGATTGAGGGCACCGTGAACAATGTGATGGACGAACGTAGTGTGCCCTCAATCCGCCGAATCGCCACAAACCCTTCCCATTGGCGGATTGAACGCCCCATGTGATTATATTTATGGAACCGGTCGGTGCGTTCAATCTCGCCCTACAGCCAATATGATTTACGTCGGAGCCAACAATTTCGACATTGTCGGAGTGAGCCCGAACAGGTACATAGCCTCAACAAGGGTTCGAGGCGGGCTCATTCCGACCTACAACTGATTAAAAAAGAGCCTGTTCAAAAAACGAACAGGCTCTTTTCATCTCAAAAGGATCTTTTAGGCTTCGTGGAATTCACCTTCCACAACGTCCTCGTCATTGCCTTGCGACTGACCGTGCTGGCCGTCATTTCCAGCCCCAGGCTGACCACCTCCAGCAGGTCCGGCTTGCTGATAGGCAGCGCTGCCAATCTTCTGCATCACTTCCTGCAAGGCATTGCTGGCGTTGGTGATGGCGCTGACGTCTTCACCAGTGATTGCCCCTCGCAGCACCTGGATCTTGGCTTCGGCGTCGTTGCGCAAGGAAACGTCCACCTTCTCGCCCAGTTCCTTCAAGGTCTTTTCGGACTGATACGCCAGGTTGTCGCCCATGTTCCGGGCTTCGATCAGTGCCTTTTTGCGTTCATCTTCCGCTTTGTTTTGCGAGGCTTCGCGCACCATGCGCTCCACATCCGCCTTGCTCAGGTTAGTCGAAGCGGTGATGGTGACACTTTGTTCCTTGCCGCTGGCTTTATCCTTCGCGGTCACGTTCAGGATGCCATTGGCATCAATATCAAAAGTGACTTCCACTTGCGGAATGCCGCGCAGCGCCGGCGGAATGCCATCCAAGCGGAAGCGACCAAGGGTCATGTTGTCAGCCGCCATCGGGCGTTCACCTTGCAGCACATGGATATCAACGGCTGTTTGGTTATCTTCTGCGGTCGAGAAGGTTTCGGTTTTCTTGACCGGTATCGTGGTGTTGCGCTCAATCAAACGAGTCATAACACCGCCCAAGGTTTCCACACCCAGCGAGAGTGGGGTCACATCCAGCAGCAGCACGTCCTTGACGTCGCCAGCAAGCACGCCACCTTGAATAGCTGCTCCAATGGAAACAACCTCATCCGGGTTAACGCTCTTATTAGGCTCCTTGCCATTGGTCTGCTTTTTAACCAATTCCTGCACCATCGGCATACGCGTGGCTCCACCAACGAGGACTACCTCATTAATGCGATCGATACTCACCCCGGCATCTTTCATGACAGCCTGGAAGGGGGGCAGACAGCGCTTAAGCAGGTCTTCCGTCATCTGTTCAAATTTGGCACGAGTGAGTTTCAGCAGCAGGTGCTTGGGTCCGCTGGCATCAGCAGTGATATATGGCAGGTTAATCTCGGTTTCCATTACAGAGCTGAGTTCAATCTTGGCTTTTTCTGCCGCTTCGCGCAGACGCTGGAGTGCCTGGCGATCCTGGCGCAGATCAATACCCTGATCTTTGCGGAATTCTTCCGCTGCCCAGTTAACGATTGCGTTATCCCAGTCATCGCCGCCAAGGTGGGTGTCGCCATTGGTGGCTTTCACTTCCACCACGCCGCCGCCAACTTCGAGCAGTGAAACGTCAAACGTACCACCGCCCAGGTCAAAGACCAGGATGATCTCATTCTCTTTCTTGTCGAGGCCGTAAGCCAGCGCGGACGCAGTTGGCTCGTTGATGATGCGCATCACTTCCAATCCAGCGATCTTGCCTGCATCTTTGGTTGCCTGACGCTGGCTGTCGTTGAAGTAAGCCGGCACAGTGATAACAGCCTGGGTGATTTTTTCGCCCAGGTAGGCTTCAGCATCGGCCTTTAGTTTGGCCAGCACCATCGCAGAAATCTCCTGCGGGGTATACGTCTGCCCCGTAACGGGGATCTGGATGCGCGCGTCGCCACTGGGACCAGCAACAACTTTAAACGAAACCATCCCACGTTCCTGTGCCACTTCGTCATAGCGGCGTCCCATAAAACGCTTCACTGAATAAACGGTATTCTCAGGATTGACAATCGCCTGACGCTTGGCAGGAATGCCAACCAGCCTTTCACCGTTTTTATTAAACGCCACAACCGAAGGCAGTAAACGCGACCCTTCTGAGGTCGGGATCACAGTGGGGGATCCGCCTTCAATAATCGAGACGACACTGTTAGTAGTTCCCAGGTCAATTCCGATGATTTTTCCCATATTCACTCCTTATTATTTGAATAACTAGCATAATTAACGTGACTAAAGCATAATAATTATTTGATAGAAGGATATTAACATTTTGTCTGACGGATATATGCATGGAGCCCCAACTGGATAGAAAACCATGTTTTACCTATCTTCAAAACACAAGCATTGTTATCAGCAGTCAGCAATCCCTTATAATAGAAGTAGAAAATGTCGAAAGGACCATGAAATGAGCAAAAGTTCCAGTTGGTTATTTGGTGCAGTGCTTGGCGGGCTGGTAGGCAGCACGTTAGCCCGTCTGTACGCGCCTTATTCAGGTAAAGAATTAAAAGCTAAGATCTGCGACTACGTCAAGAATGTGCGTTATGAAGTTGAGCAGGCCGGTGTTGAAAAGCGGGCTGAACTGGAAGCGCAGCTTGAAGAGTTACGTTCAGGGAAAGCTTAACCCCTGCTCTGAGAAGGATCAGGGATAAGGGGTGCCGGTGGGGGCTGGTCCGGTAGTCGCAGTCGGTCCAGGTGTGGGGGTGACAATAATCGGACGCGGTGTCGGCTGGACTGTGGGTGTGGGCAGGTAGGTGCTGGGTTCGGGTGTGCTCAACAGGTCGTTGATGCTGCCCTGGTCTGGCTGGGGCATGGTTGAGACGTCATCCACGTAGGCGATCCCGGCACGGCAGGCCTCCTGCAAATTATAGGAAACGTTTTCCCAGGTTAGCGGATTGCCATTATTGATGGTGCGCTGCATAGCGTTGCCCAGGCAGCCCGGACCCGCGTTGTAATTCAGCAAAGTGAACTTCCACAAATCCTCATACTGCGCGACCTGGCCAGGCTGGCGCCCAGTGCTGTTGTAAACAATCTGGCGCACCTGCTCGCAATTTGCCAGGATGCTGCGCGCAAAGATGCTGATGCTGAAGTTCGCCTGGGTCAGGTCGATCCCCACCGGGCAATCCGGACAGGCAGCATTGACCTTCTGGACGAGGGCTCCGCGCAGCATTTCCTGCTCAGCAGGATCGAGGTTGCCAAACCCACGCTGGCAGGTTTCGTCTGCCAGAATCAGCGGGCAAAACTGACTATAGAAAGCAGGGTTCCAGAGCAGCACCGCATCCGCGCCAATATCGCTCAGGTGCCCCAGCCCCGCCTCGCGGACTTTTTCATAGATGCCAGGCCAGAATTGGCTTTCGCGGCTGAAGATGTTTTTCATCAATTGGGCTGGCACACCAGTATCGTTCGCAACCCGCAGTATTTCCGAGTCAAACTGGTTTTGCCAATCATCCACCACCCCTTGGGCAGCTTCCATACCGCAAGCATTGGCAGCGCCATTCGTTTCAAGCCCGCCTGCAGGGCAAGAAGTGGCTTCCACCAAGCCCTGCTTGATGAGCAAACCCGCCAGGAGGAAATACTCGTTCGTCGACACCAATTCATCCGCCAGTTCGGGCGTCTTGAGCCATGAGGGCGGCCCATCCACCGGCAGGAAGGACTGCCAAATCTCGGAACAGGTGGACTGACCTTCTCCCATCCACTGGGAACTGAGCACATCCACATAATAACTGGGTTTATCGGTTGCGGGTTGATCGGGATTGGCAAAATCGCCCCATGGTATCACGCGCACCTGCGCGGTGTAGTGATCGCTGGAATCACCATAACTCGATTCCGCCCAGAACTCAACCAAAACGCCTTCCATGCCAGTCGGGCTGAGCGGCAAGTCGCACGCGCTGCCCGGGCAGCTAAAACCGGCGCCGTTTACAGTGCCAAGGATTTGAATGATTTGTTCGTTGGGGAGCGGCTCCAGCGCCTGCAGACGCAAATAGGGGAGTGTGGTGCAATTGGGTTGCCCTGGTTCCTTATTGCAGCCGGAAATTGAAACAAACACTTCTGGTGAAGGCAGGCTGATTTCCACCTTGCGCTTGGAGGGGGTGACACTTGCCTTATGAAGATATAACCCCTTGCATTCCTGGGTATTGGTGACATTTTCGTCGAAAACGCAGGCACTGGTCCCCAACCACTGCTTTTGAATGGTGGATCCACAGTAATAAAGCACTTCGGAAGCATCCGGCCAGGATTCGTGCTCGGTGTAAACCTGGCAGACAATTTCGGAGGTTTTCCATGAAAGCAGCCACCACTCGTAGATGGTGTAGTCGACTTCGATTGTAACCGAGCGTTTAACGCCGGCGGAGGGCAGTGAAATTGACTCTGCAGGAGCAGTTCCGATCAGACCCAGCAAAAGACCACACACCATCAGGACTCTGAGGAGTGGGGGTAAATGCTGATGCTTGGTCTGTCTAAACATCTTCTCCTTTTTAAATTTTACGGATACGCGGGCGGTGTTGGGGTATAGAAAACCGCGGTCGGTATCGGATAAGGTTCAGAATACGTGGCAGTTGGTGCGCGGGTTGCAGTCGGCTGACCAGGCTGAGTTGGTGTGCGGGTCGCGGTTGGCTGACCAGGCCGAGTTGGTGTGCGCGTCGCGGTTGGCTGCCCGGGTTGAGTCGCGCTCGCTGTAGGCTGCCCGATGAGCGTGCTGGTCGGCCAAACCGGCACATACGCTGTCGCCTGGGAGGTTTGCGTAAGCGCGACAGCAATGGTCACCTGGGCTTCGTACGTCAGCACAATTTCCCCAAGTGGGGAGGGTTCACTGATCGCCGTCAATGCCTGGTCAAACACCTCTGCCACCTCCTCTTCGCGCGGAAGTAAGACTACGGTTTGGGTGTTATCAGGCAATTCCCATTGGCGCAGCTGCTCCCATCCCAGCACAAAGTAACTCACCCGATCCGGATCGCCCAAACGCAGCGCCAGAGGAACGCGGAGAAGGAGATCCACCAGGGAGATGTCGGTTTCGAGATGATCCTGGTAAGAAGCATACAAAACCGGCAACCGGGCTAATCTGCCATTTTGAACTAATTTGGTAAAGAGCAACTGCAAGACCTGCTGCTGACGGCGGGTGCGATTGACCTCATCACCGTCATCATACGAAACATAACAATACACCTTGTCGCCATTCATCCGGTGCGTGCCGGCGGGCACCCCCCCACACGCATCCCGGATCGGAAAGAGCACGCTCACATCCAAACTGCCCAGGTCATCCACCAACCATTTGAACTCGGTTGGATGGACCAGGACGAACTTGTCGGGGCGGATGCCGAAATTGTATGCGAGTGTGTCGCGCACAAGTTCCATGCCGCCCAGGGCAAAAGCCGTGTTGAGTCGCTGCATCGTGTGGCCGGGGAGATAAACAAACAGGCTGCCCGGGATCGAGATGACGCTCGCCTTGGACAGCCGCTCATTGATCAGCAGCAGATGGATGGCATCCGTGCGACCGCTGAAGGGTTTTTCCGCCTCCGTGCCCAGGAGCAGCCAGATCTTCACGTCCTCATCCAGCTCCAGCCGGGGTGCGGCAGGTGGAATGGCGGTGGCAGCGGGGCTGCTGGGCGGCGCGAAGGTAGGCCAGACATCCGGAGTGGCGGTGGCGCTGGGCTTCACGGTTGCGGTGGGAGTGGCGGATGCCCAGGGGCTGAGCATCTGGTAATTTGACCCTCTTGGAGGTCTGCCCCCACCGGAACCGCAGGCATTGATCATCAAAACCAGGGCTACCAACACTCCGGCTGCAAGCAAAGCTTTGCCCCGGCGATAAATTGGTAAGGTTCCGGTCGTTTTCATAAGCTTAACGCAGGGCGAAAAGACACCCCACCAGCGTAAAATTATAGCATAGCCAACGAGAGTCAAGGAAAATTGAATCAGTGATACAAATTTATGAATTTTTACACTGATTGCGCTGACCTCCTGGCTTCGTGTAGGATTTGTAAACCTCGATCGCGCCGGTCTCTTGACCGTGCGCAGGGGCTGACTGGTAGGCCTCCTGTAGTTCTGGCTGATTGCGCCGGCCTCCTGGGTGCGAAGCCTCCCTGTGGGAGCGCGCGCAGGATTAGTCACTCACGATCGCGCCGGTCTCCTGGCCGCGCGCACGATCTGACCGTTAGGTCTCCCAATGTTTTGCTCAGATTGCAGCAATTTCCTGACATTATGCAGGATTCTAACTTCAAATCACAACTCATTTAAGTAGTGATTGCGAAAGACCTTCGGTCAACTAACCATGCTCGGCCTGTGCCCGCCACGAAGGGGACGAGTATCGGGAGCCCGGCACGATCGGAGGGTTGCTGATTGCGCCGGCCTCCTGGGCGCGAAGCCTCCCTGTGGGACTGCGCGCAGGATTAGTCACTCACGATTGCGCCGGCCTCCTGGCCGCGCGCAGGATCTGACCGGGAGGTCTCCCAATGTTTTGCTCAGATTGCAGGAATCGCCAGACCCTCTGCAGAAAGTAAACAATTGTGACTGTTCAGTCATGTGTTTAAAAGATGATTGACAGATGAGACCTTCGGTCAACTAAACGTGCTCGGTTAGGAAACCGGCACGATCATGAGAAGGGAGACCGGCACGAACAGACCGGCACGATCAAAGAAGGGAGACCGAAGAAAATCAAGAACCTTTCTTTATCGTTATCATCAGACCCCCTGCGGGATTCTTTTCTAATCCAACAGTCCCAACTGGCTTGTGTCTTTCCCTTTTTCTCGCTTCGCGCGTCTGAAGGTCTGATTCACCTGCTGAATCGGGGGCATGTCGATCTGCTTTCCATCCAAGAGTTCTTTAATGGTCAGGATCTGTACTCTCGGATAATCCCTGTTCCAGGTCTCGGAGTGATAATAGCCTGCCTGGGCAGCCTCCGCGCGCATGGGCTTTGTGGCTTCTTCAAGGCAGATGTAAACCCCGATCTCCGCCTTCTCCCGTTCCAGCACCCCGATCAAATCGCGGATGTGGCTGACGTTCACATGCTGCCCGCCCTTCACAGATAGAACGACTTGCTTGGTCTTGCCGGAATTGTCATCATGGAAGTAGAGCCGCCCATCAATGCCGTGGTCCGAACCTTTTTTCTGGTCAGCAGGCCTTGCACCCACCAAGCCAAGCGCCCACCATTGGAACTGATATTTATCCTGTTCTGCCAGGGTTTTAGCTTCATCAATGGTTGTGGGTTCGCCAATCACTTCGTATTCGAGAGCATCTCCAAAAGCATCTTCCATGCGCCTCTTGATCAGACCAATCGCAAGATGGGTAATGTCGATCCCGATCCATTTCCTGCCAAGCTTTTGAGCGGCAGCAATCGCCGTACCGCAGCCGCAGAAGGGATCCAACACCACATCGCCCGGATTGCTGGAAGCGTTGATGATGCGTTCAAGCAGGGCGAGAGGTTTTTGAGTGGGATAACCGAGGCGTTCCGCGGATTGGGCACTAATGGGTGGAATATCGTCCCATAAGTTAGCTATTACAGGTTGTTTTACCTCGTCTAGATAAATTTTGCGGCTTGGGCGTCCGTTCGAACTCCATACAAGCTTCCCCTCTTTATCCAACTTTTCGAGTTTGACCTGCTCCATCATCCAACCCCATTTAGGAGTGTACCCGTTATATTCATAGATTAGGTTGGGACGAACTCCTAAAGCCTGGTTTCGTTCTACTAAATGAAGGCGATAACGACGACCATCTAGTTCTTGAAACCGGTAGAACTGGTTAAGGTATGATTCTGAATGAGCCTGTCTCGGAGGAATGAAGAGATAATTGTTACTCTTGGTATAGAAAAGAATCGTATCTGTAATATCACCAAATTTCCTTGTTGTTGTGTTGTGCGAGCTCGTTCGCTTCCAAGTAATTTCATTGCGATAATTCTCCACCCCAAACACCATATCCAGCAGCACCTTCAAATAATGGCTCGCCGTCGGGTCGCAGTGCAGATACAAGCTGCCAGTTGGCTTTAAAACACGCCTCAGTTCCTGCAACCTCGGCGCCATCATCGTCAGGTAAGCCATCATGTTGCTGGAACCCAGGATCAGGTTGAACGCCCTCAGCGCATCCGCGACCGGTCCGCCTTTTTCCACCTCGCGCGTGTAGGTCTGGATGGCGTTCTGGTCCCACTGCCAGGTATCTTCAAACGCCTGGATCTGCGCGCTCGATTGCGACCCATCCTTTTGGGCAAACAGCACATTGTAGTTCGCGTTGGAATTAAAAGGCGGGTCCAGATAGACCAAGTCAACCGACTCGTCTTTGATATACCGCTGCAGTATATCCAGATTATCCCCATAATAAAGCGTGTTCATGAACAAATTGTATCAGCTATCCACAAAATGCTGAGGTTTTCCCCCATCCTAAAAAATCAACTCAGTATTAAGGTAACTAATCCGAGGCGAATCTTAATTGATTTAATCTTGTTCTTTTTACCCAGGTTTCATGAGACTTTGTCATTGCCGATGATTCTTCTTTTCTTGCTTTGACTGAAGTGAGTTTAGTACTACCTACAAGCTTTCTAATCCTAGGTCTTCGTAGAAATGCGGGAATATTAATTTCTGATTTGACAATAATCGAATCAAAGTCAACATCTAAAATCACAAACAAGTCTTTTCCGTTAAATTTGTAACACTTAACCCTTGAACCATCCACATCAACTACTTCTCTTATAGCTTTCAAGTTAAGAGTGTGCTCAAGATACTGTTGCGCTTTTTTGAATTGCTGGATGTTAGCCCTTGGAGAATATTTATAGGTAAACATATTTATTCCTTTTTAAGACGGTCGTCTACTTCCTTATTCGTGGTTGAAGCTGACTTAATTATATCACGATACGCTTCCTCCAATGTTAAATGCTTGTCTAAGGTCTTATGCTTTATCATTTCATCAAAAGTTAAGTTGGGCTTTACCTTATCTAGAATAGCTCTTGCTGCCTGATCTTCCATCATATTTCTAGCCTCGGTTCTGTAAGCATTTCGGAGTTCGAATGCTTGGATAGCTTGCTCTCTTAAGCTTTTCGAATAATCAAGAAGATTAGGAATATTACTTACCTTTTTAGCATACATTCTCCTAACTTCTATGTTTTCATACAGCATATCGTAACAATTATACCCTTTTTCAAATATCTTTGATAAGATTTCTCCTCTCTTTTTTTTACTTTTCGAACGTAAACATCCATTTGATCCCTAGCATACAGATTAAAAAACTTCTTACTGAGCTTCTCAAACTCTGATTTTGTCAGCGATTTAATACCCACCCACTTCGTGACAGGAACAGATCATGCGTGCAGTGATTATGTTATGAACCACTATTCAGTCAAATTATGAACAACTGAGACCTTCGGTCAACTAACCGTGCTCGGCCTGTACCCGCCATGAAGTGGACGAGTATCAGGGAACCAGCACGATCAAATAATCGGAGACCAGCAAGACCGAAAGATTTCCTACGCATTTCCGAGGCTCATGAAGACAGCCGCAAGGGCGAGGATCAGGCTGATCAGGACGCTCCATCCCCATACGAGGTATATCCAGCGTTTTTCCAGCAAACTCTGCAGGAAAAAGTAAGCTCCCAGCAAAGTGTTCAGCAGCCAGTCCAGCACGCCCACCAGCGATAACAACAGCAAGCGGTTGGAAGGCACCTGTTCAAGCGTTGTCCAGGTGACAGTCAGCCTGGTGGCGCTGAGCGTAAAGGTAACCGCCGTCAGGAGCAGAACGCCCAACAACCCGGCTATCAGTAGTTTCTTTGCGGTTGCATCCTGGAATATTTCCCCGAGCATGGACCGCAGGTTTTGGGATACCGGCTCGATCGGTTCCGCCACGCCCAGCATGGACACATTCTCGAAATCCTGCGCAAAAGCATGGGCATCTGCTGGTGAAATCACAAAGTGGCGGTCGCCAGCCCGGATGAGGACCATATTGGGCTTGTCTGTGGCAGCAAACTCCACCGCACCAAGACCGCGGATATTGCGCTTGCCGTAGTATTGCCACGGCAGCAGAAAACCGGGCAAGGGCATGGGAGAGTCAAAATCAGATACCGGATGCGCCCACTCGACCAGGTCTAAAGGGATGATCTCACGTTGGAAACCCCAGTGGAGCTCAAGCGACGAGGGTTTGAGAAAATAGCGGGTGGTGAGGATCAGGAACGCGCGGTAACTGAAGAAGAACCCAACAACCAACAGCAGCACCGCCAGGATGATGAAGAGCAGGTTTGGATCACGCACGGTATTGCCCGAGCCAAGGATCAGCAGCACGAGCGCGCCCACCAAGGCAAGGAACCCGAGGCTCAAGGTAAAGTTGAGGCTTGCACGGCGGGGAGGTTCGTAGACGGCATCCATAGTTGAACGTATTATACCGGAGGCAAAAAAAGAAACTCGAGCAATCTTTGATTACTACGGAAGTTTCCGGTTCTTGTTCTTTGATGATCTGTCACTGCATTCCCCAAAACAGACAAAATCAGATCGGCATACCCTGCTTACCCGTCCGTTTCACGGCGCGCACAGGTCGCGGGCACAGGCGCACCTCATCCACCGCAAGCGGTCACTCCCCTTCACTCCGTTCCGCGGATCTTCGACCTTTCCCCAAAGGGGAAGGCTATAGATCGCGATGACGAAGATCTCGTTCGACGTAGGGAACGGCCTTGCGCCGTTCCGTACGTAAATTGGAACGGGACACCCTATCCGCTTCGCTACCAGGGCAGGGCCACGTTCCCTACAAAAACATGGTTGACACATAAATTGGAACGGGACAAGCCGCGTTCCCTATAAAAATGTTAAAAGACCGGAGGCAAAAAAAAGACGCTCAAGCAATTTGAGCGTCTTTTACTCAGAACAATGAAAAGCTATGCTGCCAGGTACTCGGCTCCGCGGTGCAGAGCCTCGATATTCATCGCGATGAATTTCTTCAGGCGGGCAGCGGTGTGATCTTCAAGGGCGCGTTCGAGGGCGCCCTCCTTGAGCAAATGCATGTTCCCTTCCAGGGCACCCAGCAGCACCATGTTGGCGGCGCGTTCATTGCCAATTTCCTGGGCGATCTTATTCGCGGGCACCATCAGGACATGGATGTCGTCGCGAACAGCCGGGCGATTGACCATATCCTCATTCACGATCAGGTAGCCGCCCGGCTTGATCATGGGTTCGTACTTGTCGAGGGAGGGGAGGTTCATCGCGATCACAGCCGTGGGGTGGAGAGCAGTCGGCGCACCGATCTCGTCATCCGAGATCACAACAGTGCAGTTGGCTGTGCCGCCGCGCATCTCAGGACCGTAGGAGGGGATCCAGGTAACATGTTTACCCTCATCCATCGCGGCATACGCCAAAACCTGCCCAGCATAAAGCGTGCCCTGACCGCCAAACCCCGAAATGATAATTTCAGCCTGCATGCTAATTTCCTCCAATCTTCATTTCGCTTACAGCGGTAGAGACCTTGTAATCACCGACGGGATAGTAGGGTAGCATATGCTCAGCCAGCCACTTGCGGGAGTTTTCGGTGTTCATGCCCCAGTTGGTGGGGCAGATGGAGAGCAACTCAACCATCGAGAAGCCCAGGCCCTGTTTTTGCACTTCAAAAGCGGTGCGGATGGCGCGTTTGGCCATGCGAATACCACGAACGTCATGCAGAGTGCGGCGTGCCACATACGCGGCGCCGTCCAGCGTGGCAAGCAGTTCAGCCGTACGAATGGGGTAACCCTGGGTTTCCACGTCACGCCCGAGGGGAGAAGAAGAAGTTTTTTGACCGGGCAGAGTGGTTGGAGCCATCTGACCGCCGGTCATGCCGTAGTTGGTATTGTTGATGAAAATGACCGTGATCTGCTCTCCGCGGGATGCGGCTGCAATGATCTCGCCCATGCCCATTGAAGCAAGATCGCCATCACCCTGGTAGGTGAAGACGGTCTTGGTGGGTAAGGTGCGCTTGATACCGGTAGCCATGGCAGGCGCGCGACCGTGGGCAGCTTCAACAAAATCAAAATTGAAGTAATTGTAGGCAAAAACGGCACATCCCACAGGGGCAACGCCAATGGTATTCTTCAACTCGCCCATTTCTTCAAGTACTTCCGCGATCAGCCGATGGGCAACGCCGTGGGTACAGCCCGGGCAATAATGCGTGGTGCGGTCAGTGAAACCAAGCGGACGCTTATAGACAACTTTCACATCTGTTTCTGTCATGATCTACTCTCCTGTTCCTACGAGCTCGCGCATTTTAGCCAGCCATTTTCCGCGTGCGTCCACGTTTACATCATGCTCGCCTTGCACCAGGTCATTGATAGCACTGGCAATTTCGTCAGGATAAGGAACCATGCCGCCCATGCGTCCGTAGAATTCCACGGGCACCCGGCGGGCAACAATAGACGTGATATCATCCAGCATCTGGCCATTGCTCATTTCTACCACCAGGAAACCTTTGACCCTGTCAGCCAGTTCGTCAACCGCCTTGGTGGGGAAAGGCGAGAGACTGATTGGGCGCAGCAGACCAATCTTGTGACCCTGTTCGCGGGCAGCACGCACCGCGGAGAGGGCGATGCGACCGGCAGTGCCAAAACCAACCACGACATATTCGGCATCTTCCAAATAATAGCCCTTGTAACGCACTTCGTTCTTTTCGACTTCCTGCCAACGAGTCATCATCTTGACGTTGAAGCGTTCCTGGGTGGGGGGGTCAATGTTGATTGAGGTCTTCACAACGCGCTCTTGGGAATCAGGGCTGCCAACAGCCCAGGCTGGCGGCGTGGTGCGCACAGGCTTGAACTCGGGCAGTTCTACGGGTTCCATCATCTGACCCAGGGAGCCGTCCAGCAGCAAGCAGACCACCATGCGGTATTTTTCAGCAATGTCGAAAGCCATACCAGTCAGGTCGACAGCTTCTTGCACAGAGGCAGGGGCAAGCACGATCAGGTGATACTCGCCATGACCGCCGCCATGGACCAACTGAGTATAGTCAGCCTGGGAGGGAGCAATGTTTCCCAGCCCGGGACCGCCGCGGACAACGTCCACAATGACGACAGGAAGTTCCGTGCCGGAGATGTACGAGAGACCTTCCTGCATCAGGCTGACGCCAGGGCTGGAGCTGGAGGTCATGGTGCGCAAGCCTGTGCAGGCTGCGCCGTAGACCATGTTGATCGCGCCCAGTTCGCTTTCAGCCTGCACGAAAGCACGCCCCAGTTCGGGCAGGCGCGCGCTGAGATGCTCGAGCAGCTCGGTTTGGGGAGTGATGGGGTAGCCAAAGTACGAGACCAAACCAGCCCGCATCGCTGCCTCAGCAATAGCAATGTTTCCTTTGATCATTTCAAGTGCCATTATGCAACCTCGCCTTCTTTTTTGGTGCCAGGGCGCACACCGCGGTAGACCGT
This sequence comes from Anaerolineaceae bacterium UBA1363, assembly GCA_002306055.1. Lineage (GTDB taxonomy): Bacteria > Chloroflexota > Anaerolineae > Anaerolineales > Anaerolineaceae > Mesolinea. Next base: position 28,101 of record DBRR01000006.1, on the reverse strand, counting down.
GATGGCTGCATCGGGGCAAACCACCGCGCAAATACCGCAGCCGGTGCAGTCTTCGGGGTGAAGCATAAAAGCGGGGTGATAGCCCTTCGCAGTCAGTCGGCTCAAGTCGATTGCGAGCGCTTGCGTTGGGCAATCGATGACGCAGGTTTCACAAGCCTTACAATACAATTCGTTAACTTCTACCCATCCCTTGGGTGGCATGCACATCCTCCTGATAAGTTTTATTCTGCCATATTGGGTGAGCATGGCAGTTTGACTCCCTTAGTATATCGCAAAAGGAGGTTTGCGGGCTGGATCCGAACCGCCTGTTTGCGTCAGGGACCGGAATTGGGCTGGGAGAGACCACCTCTCCGAAGTGGCTCGATTAGAGCACATTAATGATTTTTCAGGGTAAGTTGAACTCGTTCACAGCCAAAGCCAGGTCTGAATCAAATTTCCGACCTTATTCAACCGGCAGGTGCAGGCAAAGGAGACCAGATGGGCTCTGGCAAGATACTTGCAACATAAACCTTGAATATTATCTATAGCATAAGGTGGACTTATGAGTAATCAAACCTACACTCCAAATACTGAGCCATCGCCGCGGAAGAGCCATGCCACCAAGCTGTGGATCCCCATTTTTTTCCTGGCGGCGGTGGCGATTTATTTGATTTTCAGTGACAATTCGATTGAGTCCCCCAAAGATATCATTATCCCAACTCCTCCACTCGAGCAGCAAACACCGCTCGAAACTCTGCTCTATACCCAATTGCCACAGCTGATTCACAACATCGGCGAAGATAACTGGACCTTGGACGACATCCATTTTAATGAGAACGGAACTCAGGCTTTATTGTGGATGGCTGAGAATGACCCCGAAACGGGTGAGACGCTTGCCAGGGAGCCGGAAATCGTTTTGGCAGTATGGGATGAAGCCGCCGGCAGTTGGACCTTGCATCTCACTTCGGACCCAGAGTTTAACACCTTCTTCCTGACCACCGATTTTAAAGATGACGAAGTCGCAGACCGCTTCAATTTTGAAGCTGACCCAAAAGACGGGCCGACCTCGGTGGTATATGGAGGTTACAAATTACCTTGGCGGGCAGGACTATCGAAACGCCTGACCTGGTCGGTAGGACATAACTCCTGTAATCCGAAGAATTATTGCACCCACGCGTTCGATTTTGCTGATGGAAGCATGTTTGAATTGCTGGCAGCCAAGGGTGGCTATGTCTATCATTGGCGCGACACCTGCAACAACGGCGACTCCGGCTGCACGAACAGCATCACCCTGCAAGACCGCAGCACTAACCCCTGGACCTACCAGATTTATATGCACATCGCCAAAAACAGTATCCCTGCCAGCGTAAAAATCAGAGGCGCGTATGTTTGGCAGGGCATGAAAATTGCGAACGTGGACGACACAGGCGCCAGCACCGGGCATCACGTGCATTTTATGGTGGTCGAACAAGCAACGCTCAATACTTGCACAAATTACTGCTTTGGGAAAGCGATGGATATTACCTTCAGAGATGTGGATATCAACTGGGATGCCGGCACTCAGGGCGGCCGCCCGCGCCTGACCGAGGAAGCCTCGTGGTATGGCGGTACTGGCAGGACCAACTATGTAAGTGGTAACGCCTTCAAACAAGGACCCTGGAGCCGGATATTCCCACTGATCATATCGCGTTGATTTTGGTTAGGATCTGTTTTGGTTTATACTTCAGCTACCAAGCGGGTAATTGCCTGATCTTTAGCTGGTTTTTTACAGAAGTGACAACCCGTTAAGCAAGCAAAAATCGAACGGTACAACGGGTTACTCAGGGCTGGAGTACCAAAGCAGCAAGCAATTTGCTCCCCAAAGCGGTAAAATGATAGGGCCGTATATGACTGTTTTAGAGCTTAGTTTTTTAGGCCGAGAGGTTTCAGTTAAGACTAAAATTAAGGAACTGGTAACGCAAGAATAGACAACATGGATGACAATTTGCTAAGTGACCGCGAAATAGAGGTCTTACAACTCGTAGGACAGGGGAAGAGTAATAAAGAGATCGCCGTTGACCTTAATATCAGCGTCAACACGGTCAAAGTGCATATTGGCAGGATATTTCAAAAAATAAATGTAACATCTCGCACGGAAGCTACCCTTTACGCGATCGAAAATGGCATTGTAAGCCCCGCTCTTCCGCCAAACAGTCAGGAACCGATAGACGATTACATCGTTCTCGATAGTTTGCCAAGTAAAAAAAAGGCTTTCATAAACAAGAATTCCATTTTGGTCATGATTATATTGGCTGTTATCATCTTCGCATTTGTTATATTTATGGTAAGCCAAACAAGCAATCCAACAAGACCCACCTCAACTCTTATGGTCGATTTCACTGCCGAAGATCGCTGGATTGCCTATGACCCTCTCCCAACATCAAGATCAAATATGGCTGCCACTACTTATGAATCAAACATTTATGTTATCGCTGGCACCTCAGACAACGGAGTCTCAAGTAAAGTTGAGGCGTATTCGCAAGCCACCCATAGCTGGACAACCTTGCAGGACAAACCCACCCCAGTGACCGAATCAACCGCCGTCGTGGTTGGCGAGAAAATATTTGTACCTGGTGGGAAAACTGAAGACGGTGTAGTTACGGACAAATTAGAAGTTTTCGATCCTAGGCGGAATCTTTGGGAAGAAAAAGCAAGTCTACCGACAGGATTAAGCGATTACGCCCTAGCAACCTTCGGGGGTAGTCTGTATCTTTTTGGAGGTTGGGATGGGTCGCAAGCAAGCGACATCACTCTCAAATATAATCCAGAACAAGACAAATGGTCAGAATTAACTAAATTACCTCACCCACTTACTTCGGCGACTGCGGTCCAAATTGAAAACAGAATTGTTCTTATGGGGAAGACGGAACAAAGAGCTTCACAAATTGATATGTTGAGCTATTTCCCAGACCGCGACCTACCTGGTGAAAATCCTTGGGAAGAGGGGGCGAGTTTACCAGTAACCGGTTCAGTTTCCTGTCTGTTTGAACTTCTCGGAGAAATTTATACAGCGGTTGTGAGCGAAGAAAGCACTCAATTCTTTATTTATGATGCCCAAGAAGATGCTTGGATCCCTATTGGCCACAATGACTCCCTGAACTCAAAAGACTCACAATGTTCGGTCATTGGCGGAGAGTTATTTATCTTCGGCGGCATTAAAACCGACGGCACAAATACTGATCAACTACTGGGTTACAAGATGATTTATTCCATCTCACTTCCAGGAATTGTCAAATAACTATAAATAAATATTACTCTTCCTGTCACTGCTCCGCTATTAAACCTTTGTAAATTCCCTTGAAATAACCTGATATTGCTTTGGTCTCTCCGCGAAGCAGCAATTTCACTGTCGTCTTTAATGCACTTCCAAGGCGAAACAGAATAATTGGGATTGCATTGACAACGCTGACATGCTTTCGGAAATAGAGTCCGCTTGACAGACCATACTGGTAGCGCTCTCTTTCACTATCTGGTCCCCCACTGCTCTGCGAAACCTTGTGCCACAGCTTGGCAGCAGGAATTACCTTCATTTTCCAATTGGATTCATTAATTCTCTTGCAAAAGTCCAGATCCTCAAAATAAAGAAAAAAACGTTCATCAAATAATCCAACTTGTTCCAACAGGTCCCGTTTTAGAAGGTAACAACACCCAGAAATAAATGTTCGCTCAGTCGGGCAGGAAATTTTATTTTTCTTGTTATGCGACTCCAACGGCATTAATAAAAAATTGTTAAAGAACCCACCACTAGACCAGACAAGGTCAGGGGTATCGTAGTAGTAAATGATAGGAGCTGTCAATCCCACGTTTTCATCTTGACACGCTACGAGTAACTGATATAGCATGAATTGGTCAGCCTTGGTGTCGTTGTTGATTATTAGAAAATATTCAAAATCCTCCATCAGAGCTTTTCGCAGTCCCAGATTATAACCTGCAGCAAAACCAAGATTTGACTCTGATCGAATGTAGTTAATCTCTGGGTATTTAATACTAAGATTGACCAGTGATTCAATATTAGAACCATTGTCAACCAAAAAGATTTTTTTTTCAACAAATCGCTGATCAAGAATAGATTCTATACATTCCTGAGTGTCAAGATAATTATTCCAAGCAACAATAATTACTGCTATTGTAGAGTTCACTGTTGGTGATTCTGATAGTTGATCACGCTAATTGGAAAGATGACCCAGATCGATGACTGACCCAGACTCCACTACTATCCATAGATAGTCCTGGCCATCTGCGTTCTCGATAAACTGTGTGTTACCTGGTGGAGTCCATAAAGTCAGAGCATAAACCCCAGGCTCGACATCTTCAAAACAAAAATACCCTGCCTCATTCATCTCAGCTCTTGGATTGGTCTGGTAAGAAAAAGACATCATCGCAGGTACATCCTCCCTACCAGCAGCAATATTTTTTGAAAGGAAGAGAGAAGCTTGTGGAGGTAGATTGGTTTTTTTATCAAGAAGAAAACCACAAACAACTCCTTTGCCTTGGGCTGCTATTGGGATTGTCGGTATCGCAATAATATCACTCGTCAATTGTAGTGTCTCTTCAGTCGATTTCGACAAATCAAGCTTATTCGTCGTGCAAGTAGTCAACAAAAACATCAATGCAAAAAGTGATATCAAAAAATTAATGAGTCTTTTCATTGTCAAATCCTTTGTAGCAATTATACTCCGAGTAATATTACAGAAGCTGAAATGTTGACATGAAATGTTGGACGGCTACAAAAAAGTGGGGTTCAAAACCAATTTGAATTTACTCCTTATCTGACTTAATTACGTCATCATGGGAGAATCCTCATTAGTAGCAATTCAAACCCCTAGTTGATGTATAAACAGAGGCTGGCAATTGCCAGCCTCTGTAAATCTTGGGGATCGGTCTGCTAATCGACAATAAAACCTTCTGAAACCAGCAGAGTATCAACACCTGCGGTGGCACCCAGTTGGTTGGATGAACCAACAAGCAATGCGCCAGCAGGTCCTGTGCAGGTTGCACCACCGACAAAGCCGTCACCCAGTAGACCTTCGTGGTTTAGAGTCCAGCTTGCATCAACCGGAATAGCCGCATCATTGCTGATGGTTTTACTAACAGGGCCAGTCTTGTCGGTACCGGTAAAGAGGCAACTCAACGCGCCAGCAGCGATCTCAGTAGTACCAACGTTGACGATACTATGGCTGGTGAAGTACCCGTAGTTTCTGTCCATGATCAACGGATATACAATCTTAGAGCCGCCCTGAGCAGGATCAAAGGCTACATAAGCACCGCCCTTGGTTTGTGTTGGCTGAAGCTGGTTTACGACGGCTACAAGCGGGGCTGCAGTTGTATTAGCAGTGACCTTTGCAGATCCGATGAATGTCTCACCCATCTCGCAATCTGTATCGAAAGCAGGATCACCGGATTCATCCTGGCTTTCATAGAACACATACTGCGAGAAGGTCTTAGAGGTGCCTGCAGCAAGAGTACGGGTCTCATAACAAGCTGTGCCGCTCATCGACGGTGTATAACTAACCGTTACAACAGTGGACGCAGTACCAGTATTCATTATTTGAACACCAGTGAAATATCCATAGTTGTTCTGGTTGATCAGAGGCATTAGAGGATTAACCGCACCAGAACCGAACCCAGTATATGAGAATAGAGTTGAGCCTTCTTCAACAACAGTTACAGCAATTGGTGCTGCAGTTGAAGTTAGCGTTGCTGAGAAGACTTTTGGAGCATGAGTTTCAGTTTTCTGACTTACGATAACCGATTGCCCTGGTGCAATTTCAGCGATATTAGCGGTTGTACCATCAGAATATGCAATATTAACTGCAGTACTTGCAGCGCCAGTGTTCTGGACATAGAAGAAGGTATTGTAGCCATAATTGTCTTTGAAAAGTGTAGGCAAATAGGCTGAAGTGGATCCTCCGCTGAAACCAGAATAAGCTGCATAGCTAATTGGAGTAGCAGCAGCGTCGAGTCCCACAAGGTTGGACATTGCAGCGATCTGCACATCAGAAGAAATAACAACAGAGCCGTTGAAGCCTGAAGCCACGGGCATTGTGCTTCGATAGTAGCTCTTAGTTTCATTGGCAGCGATGGAATCGGTCAGGGGTGTGCCGACAATTGTGCCGCTCAGGTCGTAGAAAGTAAGGGTTATAGTGCCTGCGGTACTAGTCAGGTTGCGCACTTGAATACTTGACTCATAAGTAACAGGTACTGCAGCATGAGCAGGTGTGGCGACTATACCAAAAGTCAAAGCTAAAACGAATAGTACTGCTAAAAACTTTTTGAACATAGGATCCTCCATTAGAATATTTATCTATATTCTATGGGATTCCCGGCCTAATTCAATAACTCGTTTGGATTATTTTCTTTATCAAAGTCGTTTTCCTACAAAAAAGGGATAGTAAAAAAGGATTATTTCTTCGAAGAAGGGTTATTTGATGCAAAGATAGTCATGCTCGTACTCTTGTTCAACATAGTAGATACTATTATATACGGGTAGAGAAGCAACCTGATAATCGGTGAATAATAGACATTCTTAACCAATTGTCTGGTCTTCTCAGAAAATTTACTCTCTTGCAACCAAAAATCCAAAGAAATCCTAATTGCCCCTAACATGCCCGTGAAACTTATCAAACTTTCAATGTGCATCCCTTGGGCTTTGAGTAAATTCTCGATGGCATTCGGCGAGAAAATGTGGCAATGCCTCGGAACATCCCATCCCGCCCAATACTGCTTAAAAATCCTGCATTCCCATGAATCTGTATTCGGCATGGTTATCACAAGGCTTCCATCTGGTTTCAGGATGCGTTTTATGATCCGCAATGTCTCAACGGGGTCAGGAAGATGTTCAAAAACATCCCAAAGAGTTATGACATCAAAAAAATTATCCTCAAATTCTGCTTTATTCAGATATCCATTAAATACATTTAACCCCAGTTGATCCACGGCAATACCAGCTGCATAAACCGAAGGTTCTACACCAAATGTTTCCCAACCATGGTTTTGCATTTCTTTTAGGAACACACCTGTCGCACACCCGACATCAAGGATCTTGCCCTGTTTCTTTCCTGTGTGTCGTTCAATTTTTTTGCGTCGTTTAAATACCCCGAATTGCCGGTCAAGACGCTTGAGTGTCGATTTTTCCTTTTCGATCGGATTAGGGAAAGATATGTAATCCTGTGGGTAGTATCGTTCCATTTCTTCATTCGAAAGTTGTGGTCGGACGGTAACTACACCGCAATTAGGGCAACTGAACAAAGCAAAATCACCTTGCACACCATGCAACCGGTCTTTGCCATCGTAAAGAAGGTCTAGTCCAACATTACTGCAACACTTGCACTTCATCGATTCCATGATTATTTAATTCCCTGGTTCTCGCAATCTGAGAGAAATAAAAGTCTTGCAGTTCTTCAGCCCGTTTTTCCCAACTAAATTCGAATTTTTTGCTGGCCTGGATGGCATTCGCACCCATTACACTTTTTTGTTCACAAGAATGAGCAATTTCTAAAACAATTTTACTAATGCTTTCCGGGTTATCCATTCCGATAAGACCCACTTGCAACGACCTTATCCATTCTGCCAAGTCACCAACATCTGTGCTGACGATTGGTCTGCCAACGGTCAGGTAGTCGCTAAATTTTAAAGGAAACCTGCCAAAATTTGCAGGGGTCCTCCTTAACGGAAACCAGAAAATATCACAAGCTGATAAAAACAAAGAAATTTCTTCATAGCTAACTGATCCGGTACAAATGACAGCCTCATCCGTTTCAGTATGGTAATTTGATCTTCCAATATGCAACAATTTCACGTCTCCGACCATTTTTTTCAAGGTACGGAATGAAGAATACATCAGGTCTATATCCTTTTCGAAACCCGAACCGAGATAACCTATTATCAAATCTTTTTGCGGCAGGCGTTTTTCGGTACGAGCCACGTCAATTGGGAAAGACTGAATGTAGGGATCACTCAGACCATTTGGCAACAATAACACCTTTTCTTGAGGATATCCTCTTTTAATACATTCATTGACAAGCGTGGAACAAATGGCTGTAATCCCATCACTGTTCTGAAAGCGCTTGTTTTCGAAATAGGTTTCAAATAATTTCAATAAGTTTTTCTTTATGCCATTCGGTCTTTCTTCTACAGAACCACCCTTTCCCAACCAGTCGGCCCAATCGGTAAAAAAAGCGGCTCCCCGTTTCTGCAACTGCCTTGCCGGAAAATAAGTAGTCGGTCTGCATTCAAATGCATGTACCAGGTCAAACTCGTTGTCCCTAATCCAATACAATCTATGTATTAACTCTCCGAATCCCCATCCCGAAAGAAAAAATCCTTTGAAGAAACGGGGAAAAGTTACTATCTTCATCCCATTCTCAATTCGTTCGTGGGTGTGATTACCGTCAATGTCTGCAGCTAAAATCGTGACCTTATGCCCTAACTTGATCAATTCTTCACCAAGAAAATAAGCTCTCAGATAGGTACCTTTTCCCTCTTGATTGAAGGTGATCAAGGCGATATTTAGTTTGTCACCAGATTTCTTTCCTACTATTTTTGATATAAAAAGGTCTTTTAAAACACCCGAAACTACAAGAAAATAGCCAAAAGACAACACGATTTCACTGATTATATAGACCCACCGTAAACCCTCAATCTGCCAAATAGGAAAGAGCAAAAGGCTGGCGACCACCTTGAAGACAAGCGACACGATTTGAGGCACAATTCGTTTTTTTTGCCTATTATTGACAATTATAGTCACTGTCAAACCGACATTAAGAGAATTTATCAGCACAATTACAGCCGTTTTGGAGATAAAATCAGCAGCCATCACATATTGATTTCCGAGAATCAGGTGAATCACCTCCCGGCCAAACAAGGTAATGGCCAACCATCCAGCCGACCCCAAGAGGAAAAACCCAAATATGGTCCATACCAATGTTTTTCTCTGTGCATGTGCAGACTGATTTTGCTCTTTTGACAAGGAGGGTACTACCACATTCATTAAGGACAGGATGATGGTATTTATCACATTGTATAAGCTAATCATCAACGAGTAACTGCTAATCGTCGTCAGACTCTTGGACAAAAATGTCACTAAGGTAACATCGATATGATGGAAAACAATGTTGATTATGTCAGAAGCATGAAAGGGCAATGCGTTAGTAAATGCGTTCTTAAGTCCTTCTGGTGCAATTTTCCAATCAGTGAACCTTAATCCAAAAATCAGCCCAGCAATAATCAGAACAAACAAATCGATCAAGGTTCTGAGAGAGATAATGATGCTCAGATTGTTGATGGACAACAAATATAGCCCTACCAGCGAACCTAATCGAGACAATCTGCCAAGTAAAAGGATTGCTGACGATTGTTTGAATCGATCAGTGGTTAGAAGAACCGTATAAATGGAATTAGTCAGAGACTCAAATAGAGTGCTTAATATCGCTAAAATTAATAGATTCCTAAGGAAAATTTCAGGCTTGAGTAGTGGTGCGATGGTGAATAACATTACTGCCCAGAGGGCTCCAAAACTCAGCTTAAGCACTAGGACAATTCTCAGCACATTCATACTGGAGAGTTGGTCGTCCGAAGTTTTTTTCAACAACCAAGTGTCCAATCCCCAATTAACAACAAACGCACTGATTGCGCAAAGGTTGAAGATGGCGACGTGCAAGCCGTAAGTTTCAGGTCCAATCCATCGTGCCAAAAACACTAAGTAGCCTATAGACAACAATTGGGAGAGTGCCGCTGTTATCCCAACAACAACGACTGATTTACCCAAGTTTCTATAATTTCTTTCATCCATGGTCGACTTCAGGCAAATATGCTTTCTTACTCAAACCCTTAACAACACATCTAAGAGAGGCTGCCAGGAATTACTTAGGACATTGCCGTTCTTCGATTTTGTATCAAACTTGCTGAGCAACATCTCTTTGATTTTTTCTGCAAACGCCTCAGGGTCTCCACTTTTCACAACACTTAAACCCCCAGGATAATCCAGAACAAGGTGATCAGTCATCACATCAGTCACGACCATTGGCAGCCCGTAACCCATAGCCTGTTTGATAGAACCGCTCTGAGTTCCACCTATATATGGTGCGACGAATAAGTCAGCAGATTCAAAATATAATCCGGCTTCCGAATCTGGAATGTAATCAGCTCGAATTGTCACCATGTCCTTGATTCCTAATTCAGCAATTTGGTTTTCATAAACGTCCTGATCATCCCAAAATTCTCCGGCAACTACCAAATGAATTCTCGAACCCTTACTCTTGAGTATTCCCATGGCATCAATCAAAATTCTTAATCCCTTATATGGGCGAACAAACCCAAAAAATAAAGCAATAGGAACTTCCAACGGCAATCCGAGTTTTTTCCGTACTTCAACTTTACTTAAACCACTATTGGGAAATTGACGGTAGACCGGATGTGGGGCTGTAAGGATTTCGGCCTGGGAGCTTACTACGCTGCGTAAGCGATTGGCTTGTGCCTCCGTCATAGTCACAAAAGAACTGGCATCCCTCAATGCCCAAGCAGTAAGTTTTGCGTCCAGCCAAGTTGAATCATGCGGAAAGGCATTGTGAACCAGGATTTTTATATTTATCCCAGCTTTGTTCACCTGATGAATAAGCCATGAGGTAGCTGGCGCCCAAAAGGTAGTCCACCATTGATAAATTACAAGGTCGGGTTGAAAACATTTTATTTGTTTAAATGTCTCATTCCAATCCTCCAAGTTCAAGGGGCTAAACAAAAATTCTGTGCGTACTGCAGATATATTTTGACTATAGTCCTTCTCGGTTTTGCCAGGATAAAGTAATTTCGGATATTGTTTTCGATAAGAAATTACTTTGACATCGTGACCTATATCCATTAGTTCTTCTGCCAAAGAAGCTGTGAAACGTGCAATACCCCCACGATAAGGCGGCATCGGACCAATTAAAACGATTTTTTTCGAATTTGTTGTCACTTTCGCTTATCCGTTAAGTATACTGGTCTTACACCATAGCGATTGATGGATGAAAACTCTACCTGTAATGAACTTTACATGCTTTCGAAAAGGCATTTCTTAACCTATAAATTTTACCTTATGCCTGCTATCAATCACACAGTTTGTAGATTGAAACGCCGCCATCCTCGTAGATTGCCTGCATGCTTTCAAACTGGGAAATCGCAGGGATATTAAACTGATTCCCATCGAATGGATCTTTTGCCCCATCGTAAAGATAATCCACGCCCAGTTCGCACAGGGCGCCAATGTCGGGGGAAGCTGAATAAAGGCTCATCACGGCTTCCGATCCAACCAAGATTTCTTCATGACCAGGCCCTAAACCTGAAAGCATCGTGCTGGTGGTGGTTTTCCGTTTGGCATAGTAAGGAATGAAATAGCCCGCATCAGAACCATGTGGAGAGTCAGGCAGCCAATAGTAGGTATGAACAGCAAAAACAGCCTCTTTCGGGGTGTTTTTCTCAATCCAATCCATGGCTTTCTCGTCTGCCGGGGTCATAAACTGGCGGAAGCCCTCAACCTCACCAAGCCGGTAAATAGCAGCTACTACCGCCAGAAATAACACAGCCCATTGAAGTCCAGTTCTCCAATTTTCATGTTTTTCCAGGGAGAATAATTGCCATAAGTCTTCTGCAAGCACTCCAACGATCACGCCAATTGGCAAGTAGAGCATGATCATCATGCCAGTCATGTTCGTAAAAGCCAGCAGCGGGATATTCAGACGATAAAGTAGTCCTATGCCAAACAACGCCAGGATCCAGGCGGTCATCATGAAGATGACAACCCTGTTTTTCCGCAGCAGCCCCACCAGCATACTCAGCAAGGTCAATCCGATCAGCCACTTTTTTGCTCCAATCGCATAAAGTGAGTCGATGTTGTAATTGGAAAAGTATTGATTCTCTTCCAAGCCTTTTGATGGTTCTAAATCAGCCGTTTCGGCTGGCGTAGACCTTTGATCAACGTAAAATTCCATCGCGGGAACCAATGCTGGCAGGATCAAGACGACACTTACAAGTGCAATGGCGGCGATTCCGATCACCATCCTCATTGCATGCATTTTGGTCTTGAGAGCCACAGCGAACTCGTAAATACAGAGGATGACAAGCAAAGGGAGAAGGAAAGCTGCTGCCCTGAAATGTAACAGGAACACCCCTGCGATGAGCAGTGCGGAAATGCCTGTTAGTGCTAGTGCAGAGTTGCGGTTCCCTTTCCAATCCCCTTTCCACGCCCTGATCGCTTCCCAGGTGGCAAAAGCCGCGATTAACAAGATGGTTTGAGAAGAAACTTGCGTAAATCTGCCCCAGCTAAAGTACAGAGCCGGCTGAAAACTGAACAGACCAACTACAGCCATGCCTGCAAGACCTGCCAAAGGAGAGACCCTCTTCGACAAGAAAAGGAAGACTCCCAAACCGCATAAACCGTTGAGAGCCTGCGCCATCCACAAGAGTGCTTGATGAGCGGGAATATCCGCAAGCACCTGCAGGCTGCCAGTGAGCGCGTAAAGTCCCAGGTGATACTGGTCCAAAGTGGTCGGCGCGTACGGTTGAAGGTCGAATGGGAGCTTGCCAGTTGTGGCGACCAGGTCTGTGATCAGCATATGATGTAGTGAGTCGGTCCAGGCAGGGTAAGGATAATTATGCGCCAGCCAAAACCGGGTTAGGAGGGTCAGCGCGAGAATGAAAAGAAAAGGTCCCGCGTATTTTCCAAGCTTGAATTGTTCGCGCCAGTTTTTTCTGAGGGTCCAGGCGGTGAGGGCAAAAAGCCCTGCCAGAAGCACGATGAGTTTGTTTTGCCCAATGCGCACTGACGGGAGGATTGCCCGGGTGAGATAGTATACGAAGGGATAAAACGCGATGCTCAGCCCAACGGCAAGGATACAGCGCTCAATTGCCTCAAATCGCCGCCAAAGATTGGTCACTGACAAAATTGCCCATCCGGGGACAATTAACATAATGAAGATCGTGAGCAATGTTCGCAATTCAACCCAAGTCATACGCTCTCTCAATCCAGCGAGAATTCATTAAAAATTATACCCTTCAAGGTGTGTTACCTGGTTTCGTAATTAAGTAGATGTGAACATCTTCAATGTTGATGAGTTGATCAACCCCATCACAAGAAATCAAGTCATCAGGCTGCAAACCGCCAACACCTTCTTTGATGTATAGATAATCAAGACTGGCATCGTTCACCAGCAGCCAGAAGTCATCCCCACAATCAGTGATAGTGCTTGCCCTCATTCCCAGTTCGGTAACACTCCGGACAAAATCCCTGTCTGCAACCATGGGATAAAATATGGTTGGAGCAAGACTCCAACGTCCGGTTATTGGCAATATCCAACCCCCACCATCTACACCACGGTAGACGTCAAATCCCCAATTCGTTGTATTCACAAAAAAGCGTGCGTCTTCAGGGGTGTGGGTTTTGATCCATTCCAGCGCTTCAAGGTCCGATCGGGTCGCAAGGATGGTTTCTGGATTGACCGCCCGCGCGTTCTGCCACGCTCCACCAACACTCAGCGCCGCACCAATCAACATGATCAGAAAGCTGGCGAGGTTTTTCCGCTTTATGAATCGCCCAAAAAGCAGCACAATACCAAAGGCAGACGTTATCGCAATCGGAATAAAGGCAACCAGGGCAAAATAATCATTCCTGAAGTTCATCAGGCGAAAACCGGTGGGAAGCGCAAAGAACATGACAAGGATTGCCCAAAGTTGAAAATGGACTTTTTCGGTTTTGAAAACTGACCAAAGCAAGCCAATCAGGCCAAGCCCAATTAATATATATCCGCTGGTTGGACCGACCAGGTACAAGAGGTAATCCCAGGATGCCTTGAGGGTCTCAGCTTCCATCACCTGAAAAACAGGCCTGGAAGCCGCGCTTGAGTAGACAAAAATGCGATAATACCAGCGCGAAGCCAGAATCAGCCCCGTGAATGTTGCAATTGCAACGCTTGCGATAGGCTTCCAGTTGGCTGATTTTGACCTGATGGTCTCCACAAGCCATTGGATGCCCAGCAAGGCAAGGAACAGGACGAACAAGAAAGCCGTAAAGTAATGGCTGAGCAGGGTGCCGGCAGTGAGCAGGCTGAGACCTGCCAATTGCCACCAGTGGTCGTGATTGTCCCATGCCCGAATTGCTTCCGCCATCGCCACGGGCATGATCATCGCACCCATTAATAAGGTGTAGCGCCCCCAACTGAGGTAATAGCCGGGCATTTTTGTCACAAAAGTGACAAATACCGCCGCCAGCAACCCAATACGCCAATCTTTGCCGAGCTGCTTTGCCAGTGCGTAGACCGCCAGACCGACACACGCGCTGATCGCCTGCCCCAGCATCAAAACGCTGGTAGCCGGGTCAAGCCCGCTGAGCACTGAAAACAGAGCGCCAACGGCATGAAATCCAAAGTGATAGTAAAACGGTCCAGGCAGGTAGGGCTCGAGCGTGCTTGGCAGTCCTCCAAATTCGATCATTTTTCGAATAATCAGGACGTGGTGTTGAGAATCGACCCAATTAGGGAAAACCAAATCCCGCGCCTGCCAAAAGCGCCAGACCAGGGCAACTGACAGACCAAGCAGGGCAAACAGCCAGGTTTTATTGAACGCGCCTTTGCCTCTGCGAATGAGCCCGGCAATGGCAATCCCAAAACACAAACCGAGCACGATCCCGAGCGATAGGGGAGTGACTTTCAGCCGAACGGTATAGAAGCCAAGCGTTCCAAGAGCGATGAAACTGGCGCTGATAGTGATGATCTCAGCCAGCGCCTGCGCGCCATCTTTGCGGCGGTCGCCAAACCACAGCCACCAAGCCAACCCCGGCAAGAGCAGCGCCGCGAACGCCAGCCCTATCTGCATTTCTGCACCCCTCCCAAATCCGGTAAAGCTGCAAGCAATTGGGTGACGGTCTGCTTATTCTGTGGATGGACAAATTCCGGCGCGATCTCTGCCAGTGGTTTGAGCACAAAAGCACGCTCCGTCAAACGCGGATGCGGTACCTGCAGACGGGGAGTCTGGATGATCCGATTCCCATAAAACAGGATGTCCAGGTCAATCAGTCTTGGTCCAAAGCGGAAGTTCGCCTGCCGCCCCAATTGTTTTTCGGTTTGCTTGAGAAAATCCAGCAGGTTCAACGAACTCAAATCGGTTTGAGCTTCAATCACCTGGTTGAGAAAGGCGGGTTGGTCCAGATAGCCCCAGGGAGCAGTTTGGTAGATGGATGATTCCTTGAGGATCTCCAGCCTTTGGCTTAGAGCCGCGCGTGCTTCCTGGAGGTTGCGCTCCCGGTCACCAAGGTTGGTGCCTATCCCAAGAAAAACTTGAATCATGCCTGCTCCCCCACCAGGTCGATCAGGTCAGCGAGCATTCCAAAGGCGGTGGTTTTTGGGCTGGGGTTCGATTCAAGCACGCCCAGTCCAGGCAGCACGTCAAGCTCAAAATTAACGAAAGAAGAGGTGCCGCCCACGCTATAGAGCGGCGATCCTGGGCCAACCCGTTCGGGTCGCACCCGGGCCATAAAGTTTCCATCCTGCCAGTAAGCTTTGCAGACCAACTTCCAGCGTTCGCCAGCCGCTTCTGCCTCAGCAATCATTCCCCTTGTAATTCCGCGGATGCCTTCCCGATCAATTTCCACGGGCGTGAGAGGATGATCCATCAGCACGGTAGAAAGCGCTGCTACTTTGATTGCCGCGTCCCATCCGTCCACATCGTTGCTGGGGTCGGTTTCAGTGATGCCAATGGATGCCCCATAAGCGATGGCTTCTTCAAGCGTTTCACCCTGCTCCATTCGTTCGAGCAGCAGGTTGGTGCAGGAGTTGAGGATGCCACTAAAACCCAGCAGACGCGCGCCTCGCAGCGGATGGCGGAAGAGGGAGAAAATCGGCGCGCCGTCCATTACAGCTGACTCAAAACGAAAGCCAAGCCGCTGCCTGGCGGCAAGTTCTTTAAGCTCATGATAGCCATAAACCACGGGACCTTTGTTGGCGGTGATGATATGCATGCCGTGCTCGAGGGCCTGGCGGAGATGGCTCAAGGCAGGCTGTCCGCTGATGGGGTTGACCGGTGTGGTTTCAATCATCACGTCTGCCGGACAGGAATGGATAAATTCCAATGTGTCTCCCGAAAAGCTGAAGGTGTCAAGTTCAGTAAGGGGACGCCCCTGAGAGATCAAAGACAAAGCCTGCTCCAGGTCGATTCCCGTTGGATTGATGCAGGAGGCATGTCGACCTGTGATAATGCCGGTAACCACGGGAGTGATGCCATAATCAACTTCCAGCGTATGCTGCTTATCAATTAACAAGCGAGCAAAGGCTTGCCCGACGTTTCCAAATCCTACCAGTGCTAAACGTATTTCTCTCATGGTACACCTGTAATTCCTTTGATTTTCAATTATAGCCAATTCCATTCCGCGCGTTTGTCTCTCTCTGCGCATGAGGTGTCTCTGCGCATGAGGTGCTTTGCGGGTCAGCGGTCATTGAGGATGGCGCAAAAACCATTCAAACAAGCGGCCAGGGGACAGGGCGATGACCGGGTTCAGGCTCGGGAAACACACCTTGCTTGAGTAAGACCTGCAGCCTCCGGCGCATTGCGGCTATTTCGTCCTCTCTCAGCAAGCCTCTCAGGCTCTGGCTCAGTTCAGCGTTTGGCTGCAGCGCCAGTTCAAGTCTGCGCAAAGCGGTCACTTCTTCTTCGCTAAAGGGCTCGCCAATAAAGTCCCAAATTACGGTACGCAACTTTGGCATGGCATTAAAACACAGGGCCTGATCAATCGCCCACCAGCGTCCATCTTCCCCAAAAAGGAGATGCCCGGACTTGCGATCGGCATTATTGACGACCAGGTCAAACAGGGCGACCTTTCGGAATGAAGCCCGTTCATTTTCTTCAAGGGCAAGGTAGTGCATTTGGGGGTAATGCTCGATATATAACTGTAACGATCCCGCCCCAAAAGGCAACCCATCTTTTCGGTGTATGGTTGGCGGCACAAAATCCCAACCTGCTGCCCGGCACACCAACCAAGCGGCTACTTCCCGGCGGGGCAGAGTGGCAGGTTCAAAGTCATAAAGTTCGGTCTGCCCAGCCTCGGGTTTATAAACAGCCTGGAGGATTTCTTCCTCAAGCAGGCAAGTTACAAAAAAAGTAGCATTGGAACTTTCCAGAAACCGCTCCTGGAGCCTTACTTCGCCCCTCTCCAAAACGCGCAAGATGGTTTGAATTTCCATTGGAGCTAAAAGATCTAAATCAGAATTTATGACCGTTGTTGCCGTGGTGGAAGCCGTTTCCGCCATCCTTATTTGGCTGCAGGGGGTCGTCGGACCTGCCGCGGCTTGCCAGTTCAAGTGCCCAGTGCGCCAGCCTGCGCATCTTGTCGCGGGTGACCCAAAACATCACCTGCTGGCGTTCTTCTTCAACCCCACCCTCTGCCACTTGCAGCAGAAGCAGATCCTTTTCCTTGTCGTAACCCAATGCGACCTCATCAACCCTGAAAAGCGGGTCCACTGGCAAGACCAGCTCCATCTCTGCCTCGTCATAATCCCCGCGCGATTTTTCATCCTCTGTTTGATCGGCTTCTATTCCATCAATTATCCTGATCGCCCCAACGGCAATCATTTGGATTTGAACCTTCTCGATCAGGAGGGTAACGAGGTTATCTGCATCACCACCCTGCAGGAAGAAGGTCCGCTCACCTGGCGCGCCGATGGCGTTGATCCGCAAAACTGTGGCAGGCTGGAAAATGTGTTGATGATCATTCATCCCTGATTTCAAACCTTTCTGTACGAATAAAGAAACTGCCTTCTTCCACAAGTCCATTCAACTGATCAAGCAGGCTTTGGCTGATTTGTACACTTTCATTCGGAAACACATATTCGCGCCAACTTCCTTCAGCAAAGAACTGAAAAGCAAACTGGTCCTCGCCGGGATGAGAACCCAACCAGCCATGCAACTGGTGGACCTTTCGGGTGATGCGGTCCGGGGGTTCGTCCTTGGCAATCTGCACCACCAACACACGCCTCTCGACCACGCTCACCGAATCAGCCGCTGGTTGGTAGTTTGCTGGAGCCTGTGGTGGCAATGGTGTTTGCGCTTCAGCTTCAGGGATTGGATCTGGGATCTCATTCTCAAGTTGGGGCGGATGCTCAAGTATTTCAGGTTCTTCAACTGAAAATGTGCCTGCTTGATTATCATCATCCAGATCCAAACCTACCCGCCAGAGTTCATTTTCCTCCTCTTCAAAATCGTCCAACTGTTGGGGCTCTTCAACCCGGTTCGCTTCCGCAGCCTCTCCAACTTGATAACGCGACAGAAGGCGAATATCAGGCAGGTAGTTTTCAAGCAAGCGCTCATATTGTTTGCCGCTGTTTTGGTTAAACAATTCCCCGGCTGTGTCATCCATCCCGATCCGGCTGACACGATCGACCAAAACAGAAGTGCCGCGTTCCTGGTGCTGCAGCTTGCCCTCCACCACCAGCAGGCTGCCCTGCTCCACCATGCGGTTGTCGCGTTCCCACACCGGCGGGAACATCACCAGATCCACTTCGCCGAACTGGTCCTCAATGGTGACAAAAGCCATATTTTGGTTCTTTTTTGTCAGGATCGGCTGAACACGTTTGACCAGTCCGCCGATGGTAACCTTGCTGTTTGTTTCGACCTCAGCCAGCTGATTGGAGCTGTGGCTGATCTTATCGGCGATCTGCGACATGTATGAACTCAACGGATGGTCGGAAACGTAGAGGCCAAGTAGTTCTTTCTCCCACCCGAGTTGTTCGTTGGTGTCCACATGCACGTTGGTGGGCAGGATCACATGGGGCAGAGCCACCGTTCCGCCACCAAACAGGTCGAGCTGACCCATTTCGATCGCCTTGATATTGCTGGCAGAAACATTGACCATCTGGTCAATTGAGCGCAGCAGCGCCTTACGTGGACCGAAGGAATCCAATGCGCCCACCTTGATCAGGCATTCCAACGGACGCTTGCCTACCTGGCGCAGGTCGACCCGCCGGATAAAGTCATTCAGGTCCGAAAAAGCCTGGTGACCGCGAGCCTGAATGATCGTTTCCACCGGTCCCTGGCCTACGTTTTTGATCGCCCCCAGTCCGAATCGGATGCGAGCGCGTCCTTCAGTGTGCTCCTCAATGGTGAAATCATAGCCGCTATTGTTGACATCTGGCGGCAGCACTTCTATGCCCATGTTGTGGCATTCCGAAACATACATGGAGCATTTTTCGTTGTCGTTCTTCCAGGCAGAGAGCAGCGCTGTCATATACTCGACCGGATAGTGATATTTCAGGTATCCGGTTTTGACTGCAATCATGCCGTAATTTGTGGCATGGCTTTTATTGAAACCGTAGTGTGCAAAGGCTTCCCAATGGCCAAAGATATCTTCAGCGGTTTGTCGCTCAATGCCATTTTTTACCGCGCCTTTAATGAACTTTTCGCGGTGCTTTTTGACTTCCTTGACCTTCTTTTTCGAGATTGCCGAACGTAAATCGTCCGATTCTCCGGGAGTATAGCCTGCCAGTTGCATGGCGGCGATCATGATCTGTTCCTGGTAAACCGCGTGTCCATAAGTCTCGCGCAGGATGGGCTCCAGCTTTTCGTGCTGGTAGACCACCGGCTTTTCGCCGTGCATGTTGGCGATATATTCAGGGATGCTTTCCATTGGACCAGGGCGGAAGAGCGCTACCATGGCGATCACGTGATGGATGGTCTTCGGTTGCATTTGCATCAGGTAACGGGTCATGCCGTTGCCTTCCAGTTGGAAGAGACCAACCGTGTGACCTTCGCTGATGAATTGATAGACCTCGGGGTCATCAATCGGGATGGTGCTGAGGGTGAGCTGAATGCCATGACGCTGGGCGATATATTCGCAGGCTTTGGACATAATCGTGAGGGTCACCAACCCCAGGAAATCCACCTTGAGCAGACCGAGGTAGTTGATGCCGTCCATGTCGTATTGCGCCACGGATTTAATCGGCAGCTCATCACTGTTGCTCGTCGGTCGGTGCAGCGGAAGGTATTCAGTCAGTGGTTTATCACTGATGATCACGCCAGCAGCATGCGTGCCTACGTTTCGCAGGCTTCCTTCCATTCGCCCGGCAATATCGAGCAGCGTTTTCATTTGGTCAGAGGATTCATACACTGCCCGCAATTCAGGGGAAGACTTGAGCGATTCAGTGATAGGCACGTTCTTGCCCTGCACCGGACCCGGAATCAGCTTGGCGACCCTGTCCACGTCCGCCAGGGGGATGCCCATCACCCTTCCCACATCGCGCACTGCGCCGCGGGCTGCCATGGTGCCGAAGGTAATAATCTGAGCCACACGATCAGCGCCGTATTTTTGATTGCAGTATTCCATTACTTCCGCGCGGCGATCATCCTGGAAATCCAGGTCAATATCCGGCATAGTGACGCGGTCCGGGTTCAAGAAGCGTTCAAACAGCAGGCCGTGGCTGAGCGGCTCCACAGAGGTGATATCCAACGCGAAAGCCACCAGCGAGCCATTACCCGATCCGCGTACGTTGTACCAGATGTTTTTCTCGCGCGAGAAACGGCACAAATCCCAGACGATCAGGAAGTATTCCGCAAATCCCATCTGGTTGATAACGCTCAGCTCATAATCCAGGCGCTTTTGAAATTCCTCGCTGTCAGCCTGATCCGGAACGTTGCGCCTTAAGCCTTCCTGGCAAAGTTCTCGCAGGAAGGTGGAGGCGGTTTGTCCGGCTGGCACTTCAAACTGAGGCAGGTGATATCCCTTGCGCGTCAGATCAATGCTGCATCTCTCGGCAATTTCGAGGGTGTTGCTGATCGCTTCGGGCACCTGGGAGAACAGATTTTGCATCTCTTCCGGGCTGCGCAAGTAGTAAGTCTCGTTGTTCATGCGCATGCGGTTGCGATCGCTGAGCAATTTTCCGGTCTGGATGCAGAGCAGGATATCCTGCAGCTCGGCATCCTCACGCCGCACATAGTGCACATCGTTGGTGGCAACTAATCTCGCACCCTTCTTTTGGGAAAGGTCGATCAAACCGCGGTTGACACGGTAGAGCTCGGAAATATCGTGATCTTGCAGCTCAAGAAAATAGCGGTCTTTGCCAAACACATCCAGGTACCATGCCAGGCTGCGTTCAGCCCGCTCCGGGTCGTTATCCAGCAAAGCGCGGGAAAGCTCTCCTGACAGGCAGGCGGATAAGGCAATCAGCCCTTCAGAATGAGCGGCAAGGTAAGGCTTATCGATACGGGGATGGTAATAGAAGCCCTCAAGTTGCGAAGCGGACGCGATCGAAAGCAGATTGCGATAGCCGGTCATGTTCTCCGCCAGCAGAACCAGGTGAGAGGAGTACTTATCGCGCGAGACGTCCTTGTCGTGCATACTGCGCGGAGCAAGGTAAGTCTCAAGCCCGATGATCGGTTTGATGCCTTCCGCGGTGGCTGCCTGGAAGAAATCCAGCGTGCCAAACATGGTGCCATGGTCGGTCAGCGCGAGGGCAGGCATGCCCAGTTCTTTGGCGCGTTTGACTAATGCCGACGGGCTGCCAAAGCCGTCAAGCACAGAGTAAGCAGAGTGAACATGCAGATGAACAAATGACATTAATCAATTCCTGAGCGCATCAAAACGCCTTGTGAATTATGAGTATAGCACAGCGATTTGGCTGATCGGAAAATTTTAATAATTTAAGATTGCTTCACTCGAGAGAGTTGAAGGCAGGAGGATTACTGACTGAATAAATCGGATGCCCCTGAAATTCGCGCAGGTCAGCCGGCTGCGGCAGGCGCGCTTGATCCCGCTGGCTGATCATCGTTTCTTCAGCTACCTGGCGGTTTGCCCGCACGGCATCCCCCAGGAAGCCAAACATGATCAGTGTGATACCGGCAGTCAGCAGCGTGCCGCCAATGGAAACTGACTGGATGTAACGGGAGCCCAAGTCGAGGAAGAGATAGCTGATCAGGAAACGCCCCAGGAGGATCAATCCAGCCAAAAGAAACACGGAGCCCGTGCTTATGAAGGTCCGCAGGGGCTGGTAGAGCACGTAGGAACGGATGATCACGCCGCCCTGCCGCCAGATAAAGTTAAAGATGCCTTTATGCAGGCGTGATTCACGCAAGGCAGAGTTGGTCTCGATTGGCACGCTTTCGATTTTCATCAGGCCTTTGCCGGCTTGAATGAGTGTTTCAAGGGTGTAAGAGTAGGGGTTGTAGACCTGGAAGCGCAGGGCGGCATAGCGCGAGAACGCCCTGAACCCGCTGACCGCGTCCGGCACATCGGTTTTCGAGACCTGCCGCATAATGGAACTGCCGAGATGCTCCATCAGGCGCTTGCCTTTGGTGAAATGCTCGTTAGCCAGTGTTTGACGGTCGCCAATCACGAGATCTGCCTGGTCGGCAAGGATTGGGGCAATCAACTTGCTGATTTCGCTGCCGGGATATTGGTTGTCTGCGTCGGTGTTGACAATGATGTCCGCTCCAAGGGCTAGCGCGAATTGCACACCACTGATGAAAGCACGCGAAAGACCACGGTTGCGGCGATGCCTCAAGACATAATCCGCGCCGTTTTCCAGCGCCACCTTTGCAGTGTTGTCCGTGGAGCCGTCATCAATTACCAGCACGATCACTTCGTCGACACCGGAGAACTGTCGCGGGATCTCGGAAAGTACGACAGGCAACTGGTTAGCTTCGTTGTAGGCAGGGATTTGAACGACGAGTTTCATAATTATCAATTGTACGATAGATTTCGTAGGCTGGATGCGATTTTCAACCCGATTTGTTCCGCAGGGAATGCGGCTCGTCCCGTTCCTTGTGAGGTCAGGCTGCGTATTTTGTGCTTCACAACATTTCGTCAACCCGATTTGTTCCGTAGGGAAGGCGGCTCGTCCCGTTCCGTGTGTGGTCAGGTTACGCATTTTGCGCCTCGCAACACTCCATCAACCCGATTTGTTCCGTAGGGAACGCGGCTTGTCCCGTTCCTTGTGTGGTCAAGTTACGCATTTTGCGCCTCGCAACACTCCATCAACCCAATTTGTTCCGTAGGGAACGCGGCTTGTCCCGTTCCGTGTGTGGTCAGGTTACGCATTTTGTGCTTCGCGACACTCCATCAACCCGGCATTTTTCGTAGGGCGAGCTTGGAAGCACCACACACATAAATAGTATGTGACCTCTCCGTGCTTCCAATCCGCCATCAACAATACCTTCCGCAACATCGTCATCGCGAGGGAGCGAAGCGACCGTGGCGATCTGCCTTTGTTCCAACACGCCAAAAACAAAAATCAGATAGTTACACCCATTGATTTGGGATTGATGATATTCAGACGTAGGGGCGAAGCAATCCAACATGCCAATGACTCGCAATTCCAACCCGTTCGTGTAGAATGCTTCGCCCCCACCAGAAGTTTCAAAAACGCTGATGGGATGAAAATATAATAATTTCGAATTGCAAACGGCGGATGAGGACGCCGGCGAGATCATAGACCGGATTCTTCGTCATCGCGAGCGAAGCGTGGCGATCTACCTTTGTTCTTTCACATAAACAAAAAAAATCAGATTGCCACGCCCCTTTCACGCGTCCCGGTTAAGAGAGTCAATCATTCGGGGCTCGCAGTGACCAGAGGTCACGTTATTTCGGGTGATTTTTTGCATTTAACGAGCCCCCATCAAATCGGCTTGTTGTAGGGCAAGATTGGAAGCACTAGATGCATTGATGGAATGTAACTCGGCCGTGCCTCCAATCCGCCTTAAACACCCCCGCGCAAATCGTTTACGGCGGATTGAGGACGTTCAAACGTGTGTCTTGACATAGGCCATATCGTCCTCAATCTCGCCCTACAACTACCCCGTCTCGTCCCGCAACCGCTTTGTCATTGGGTGCTCAAAAGATCACCTTCCGCAATTTATGGTATATAAATCACATGCAAAAGTTGCGGAAGATCACCCTCTTTTTCCTGTGCCTGCTGCTTCTGGCAGTCAGTGCCGCCAAGCCGAACCTGGCAACAGAAGCAAAAGACGCCGAGGCACCCCTGCAGAGCGTAAGCGCCTACGAGCTTATCGCGGCGATGAACGTCCTGCGTATGTCCAACGGGCTGCCGGCCTTGATCGAACATCCCATCATTGACGCCGTGGCGCAAGGCACCGCCCAAATCATGGCGGACGGATTGCTCTCGTGGCACATTGGTGACGTTAAAGGGCGCCTGGCAGCGGCAGGGTATGGCGGGGGAGGGACTGTTTTCGCCACGGAGAACTTTGCGGTCGCCAGCGACAGCGCCACCATCGATCAGATCATGCTGATGTGGGCGGATTATGACCATATGCGCCCTGCCACCCAGCCTTACTACTGCCATGTCGGCGCAGGCACTGCCAAAGCCAGTAACGGCATGACCTATTTCATCCTGCAAGCCGCCTATATCTCTGGCGTACCCTGCGAAGCCGCCCCTCCCAGCGGAGGAACCCCCATCCCCGGGCAAACACCATTTGTGCCCGGTATCGTGACCCCGGTCGAGTTGGTGGAGCCTGACGAAAACGGAAACTACCTGCATATCGTCAAACCGGGACAGAGCTTTTGGTCGATCGCGGTGGCTTATGGGGTGACGATCAAGGACATTTTGCGCTGGAATAACCTGCCCGAAAGCTACGTGCTGCAGACCGGAGATGAGCTGCAGATTGCCGGTCCGAATTCTCGCGCGCCGGCAACCCCCACACCCATGGGGAATGTGATTATCGCTACCCCTCACAGCGATGGGCGGATTGTGCACGTGGTGGAGGCGTACCAGAA
Source organism: Anaerolineaceae bacterium UBA1363 (assembly GCA_002306055.1). GTDB lineage: Bacteria > Chloroflexota > Anaerolineae > Anaerolineales > Anaerolineaceae > Mesolinea. Next base: position 3,347 of record DBRR01000006.1, on the reverse strand, counting down.
CCTGTCAAAAATCGGCGAGGCCTACGGGGTCTCGGTCAACAGGTTGGTGGAGCTCAATGGCATCACCATGGAAACACCACTTCAGATCGGGCAGAAACTGCTGATCAAAGGTCCGGATCAAACCCCCACGCCCACTCCAGTGCCTCTCACCCCGCTGCAGAAGCTCACCCCGGCATCAGATGGCAGGTATTACCACATAGTGACCGAAGGGCAGAACCTGGCCTGGATCGCCAGTTTGTATGGGATCTCCGCGACTGACCTGATGGCGTGGAATTACCTCAACACGTCGAGCGTGATCTACCCCGGGGAGAGACTGCTGCTGCAGGTCACCCCGCCGGCGACCGCCACCTTCACACCTCTGCCGCCGACGAAGACCCCACTGCCAACCCCCACCCCCAGCCCAACCCTGAGCCCCACCGCCACTAACCAACCCACTTTTACCGCGTTTACAACAATTGTAGAGGATGCCGAGAACGGTAATGGTAGTGGCGCCTGGCTATGGCTATTAGCAGTTGGGATCGCTGGTGTAGCGGTTTATTTTGTAGCCAGGTCAAAAAAGCGGGGGTGAAAGAGCAACACGTTAAGGGGCACCATGTCCAGCCTACGATGATTACTTTCTGGATAAGTATCTCCTTTGATCGTACTGGTCTCCTGGTTGAGCACGCTTGGTTGACTGAAGGTCTCCACACTTTATCACCTGACATAAAACAAACGCTAAGGTCAATTGCATCGTAGGACCTCTACCTAAAACCGAGCGTTCCAAATATCAAGCCATTACCCAAATTACAATCAGGGACCAGCAAAACAAGTTACTAGAGTTCAAGAAACCATTACTCCCCAAGACCCCTCTCACCAACCATGTTCTCAGCTTCTTCCATCAACGACTGAAGATCCATCAGATGATAGATTTTGGATAAGCTGACAATATGCTCCTCACCCTTTGTCGCCTGTTCTGAAGCTGTTCCAAATAACGAACTTTTGGTTTGAATCGCGTATCTCACAACAGAAGATGGATCCGGGAGGGAGGTTGTGATTTCAAAGGAATTCGATTGACCCGGGGAGAGGTCATGCGGAACTTTATTGATAAAGCTGTAATCACATCCAATGATGTACCCACTGCTGAGATACAAACTATCGACTGCTTTCACGGAATAGACCGTCTGAGATAAGTTGTTCGTCAGTATCCCCAGGACTGTATACGAGGAACCTCCTGCGTTCCCGGAATGATTTGAGAGTGTAAGATAAGGCCTTGATTGGCTGGTGTCATCCCAGCTTAAATTTCCCAGTTCAACATAAAAATCCGGATCGGAAGGTCGGGGGAATGAGATATCGATACAGGCTTTCCCGCGAATGTGAACAATATCAACAGGAGCATAGGCATAATCGGTATCGACTAAGCCCCCAAGCGAATTGAAGATATCGATGTAAAGCTTGACGTTCTCTATGTTGGAGGAGGTGTTATTGTATATCTCACATACCAAGTGGACATTAGCGTTGGTAGTCGCATACATCGAACAATTATCCAACACATGAACACCCGGATCCAAGGTTCTAAATGACCAGAAGGACGCGCTGCTGCCGTTGGCGTAAGCCGGACCGTAGATGCCATTCCAGGACCGGACTTGCCAGTAGTAGGTGGTTGATGATTGAAGCGTCGGCAAACCCACGCTTCTGTTCGTGCCCGTGGAGATCCAATTCGAACATTTTCCATCATTTGTTGTGTCGTAACAGTATTCGTAGTGGGTTGCCCTGGCGCTCGCGGTCCAAATTAAGGCTGGTGTGAGGATCATCCTGGTCGAGCCGTTGACAGGCGCGTACTTGTTGAACGCCCCAGGCTGCAAAACCACAGTCGTGAAGGACCAGTGGGCACTGGCGCTGCCGTTGGCGTAGGTGGGACCGTAGGTGCCATTCCAGGACCGAACCTGCCAGTAGTAGGTCGTGCCCTCCTCCAGTCCGGATAGACCGGCATAGGTGTTGGTGCCGGTTGAGACCCAGTTGCTGCAGGCGTTATCATTTGTCGTGTCGTAGCAGTATTCGTATTTAGTGGCTCTGGCGCTGGTGTTCCAGCTTAGAACTGGCGAGAGACTGACCCCGATTGCGCCATTGGCAGGCGCGTGCTTGTTAAACGCCCCTGGGGACAGGATCGCGGTCGTGAAGGACCAGTAAGCTCTGGCGCTGCCGTTGGCATAGGTGGGCCCATAAGTCCCATTCCAGGACCTGGCCTGCCAGTAGTAGGTCGTGCCCTCCTGCAGTCCGGATAGACCGGCGTAGGTGTTGGTGCCGGTTGAGACCCAGTTGCTGCAGGCGCTATCATTTGTCGTGTCGTAGCAGTATTCGTATTTTGTGGCTCTGGCGCTGGTGTTCCAACTTAGAACTGGGGTGAGGCTGGCGCCCGTGCTGCTATTGGCAGGCGCGTGCTTGTTGAAATTAGTTGGAGGTAGGCTGCCGTCCGCAATTAACGGGAGGTATATTGTATAAGCAATGGCAGTTATATCACCCCCTTGGTTCATCATACCAATCCTCTGATATTTTGCTCCAATAGCATCTTTAGAGTCAACATGGAAATTCTCGGTCCTAAACGAATTTGTGTCAATGGAAGATAGTAGGAGAAACATTAGGTACAAATGCAGTACTGGCTTTTTCACATATTTTTGAGGCACAGATCCTTTGCTTTTTTTCACTAAGTCACCTTCTCAATATTGTAAATTATTCGTAAATAAAATCTAATCTGTTTGAGAGTCCAATTTGATGTTACCTACTGACAAAGTATCTGTATTCTAATATCAGGTGGTTGTGAAATAGTAATTGATCGCTTTACCAAATAATACCAAGGGGTTTTCCGTCTTCAAAAGATCCGGTCACTCAATCCCTACAAACCCCTTCAGCAATTAGGAGACACACTACAAAAATGCTATTTGTTGGTAAAGGCTCGTACTGTCTTGACACGTAGCTTGATCTCCCCTCTGATCCAAAGACGGGATTAGATATTCACTTTCTAATCTGATAACGCTAGGAAAGCAATCACTTAGAATCATTACCCTGAGTTAATCTCCGATCAATTTGCCGGTTTGAGTGGGCTCTGAGCGCGTTTTCCCTGTATCATTGAAGTGCATCTCAGCCACGGCTAAGTCTTGAGTATCAAAAATCATTCAGATGTTCTCGGCTACTTCTGTTCATAGATAAATATCAAACATTTAAGTCATGGTCATCTGCTGCCAGGAGATTGTTACCTAAGACAGCAAACTCTTCTGACAAAAGCTATATTCGATTCTTTTGCCCTCATTTGTTTAAAGGTAATGATCGAATACACTCCTTCCAATCCGCTTCTAGCGACCATACACTTTCAG
>DBRR01000001.1:38089-38279 GCA_002306055.1 Anaerolineaceae bacterium UBA1363 | reverse complement strand
TTCCTCTGGGGGGAGGCGACTACAGCCCTCTCCTGGGAGAGGGTCGGCGAAGCCGGGGCGAGGGTAAACATTGCCCACATAGCCCTCATCCACCGCAAGCGGTCCCCCTTCCCCCGGGGGGAAGGCTGGTGAGCACCTCATCCACCGCAAGCGGTCCCCACCTGCCCTGACTTGTCACGGGTTCCTCTGG
>DBRR01000001.1:0-38005 GCA_002306055.1 Anaerolineaceae bacterium UBA1363 | reverse complement strand
TTGTCACGGGTTCCTCTGGGGGGAAGGCTGGTGAGCACCTCATCCACCGCAACCAATCCTCATCTGCCCTGACTTGTCACGGGTTCCCCAAAAGGGAAGGCAGGGTAAGCAGATTACTGTTTAGCTGCGCTCCTACTCTGTACGCAAGCAGTCGCAATGACAAACAAAGAGGCTGATCTAGCAAATGATCAGCCTCAGAGAGTAAAAGGAATGGGTTAGCTAAAGCCCGTCAATCGGTTACTTGTTCCTATCCCAATCGCCCGCAGGGTAGCAGCAGAAAACGAGATCTTTGGCGGCTTTGAGTTCGTCCGCGCGTTTCACAGGCGTGTTATGCGGGGCGTTCTTGAGCAGCTCCGGCTGGGTGCGGGCTTCTTCGGCGATCTTTACCATCGCGTCGGCGAACTGGTCCAGCGTCTCAATGCTTTCCGTCTCGGTCGGTTCGATCATCAAGGCTTCGTGCACGATCAGCGGGAAGTAATTTGTGGGTGGATGGAAATCGTAATCCATCAGCCGTTTGGCGATATCCAGGGCGCGAATGTCCGGCACATCCTTCCAGTAGCCCTCGAGCACGAATTCATGCATGCAAGAGCGGTCATAGGGCAGGGTGTAGCTGCCTTTCAGCTTTGCCTGCAGGTAATTGGCATTCAGGACGGCTTTTTCAGCCACATCCCGCAAGCCATCCTGCCCCAGCATCGCGATGTACGTGTAAGCCCGGACGAGCATGCCAAAATGACCGTGGAAGGCTTTCACGCGCCCGATGGATTTCTTAGGGCGCGCAAATCCATAGGTTGGAGCGGTCTCCTCATCACCAGGATCGGTCATCACCACATGCGGATCGGGCAGATAGTCAACCAGCTTTTCGCAGACCATGACTGCACCGCTCCCGGGACCGCCGCCGCCATGGGGGGTGGAGAAGGTCTTGTGGAGATTGAAGTGCATCACATCGATCCCGCAATTGCCAGGCTTAAATACACCCAGGAGGGCGTTCATGTTGGCACCGTCGCCGTAAACCAGGCCGCCCGCCTCGTGAACGATGCGGATGACTTCGGCGGTGTTTTCGTCGAACAAGCCCAGCGTGTTGGGGTTGGTGAACATCAATCCGGCAAGCCTATCATCGCAGAGCTCACGAAGCGCTTTGAGGTCCACATTGCCGCGCTCATCCGAAGGCAGCTGCACGGGGTCAAAGCCGAGCATAGCCGAGGAGGCAGGGTTGGTGCCGTGAGCAGAGTCGGGGATGAGGATCCGGGTGCGTTTGAGGTCACCGCGGTCTTTATGGTACCTGGCGATGATCATCGTGCCGACCAGCTCGCCCTGGGCACCCGCGGCAGGCTCCAGCGTGGTATCCGCGAAACCGCCGATCTCAGCCAGCCAGTTTTGCAAGGTGTACATCAGGTAGAGATTACCCTGCACTGTATCTTCAGGCTGCAGAGGGTGGGTGGCTGCAAAACCTGGGTAACGAGCGATGGCTTCATTGATCTTGGGGTTGTACTTCATGGTACAGGAACCCAGGGGATAGAAACCAAGGTCGATGGCGTAGTTCTTCTGGGAGAGCTTGGTGAAATGACGCACCACGCCGAGCTCCGAGATTTCCGGGAAGGGGAGGTTCGCGCGGGCGAATTCCTGGGGAATATCGGTCAATGGAACATCGGGTTCCTGGAAGGTGACGCCGGTGCGCCCGGGCGAAGAAAGCTCAAAAATGGTTGGCTCACGCATGTTCCACCTCACTCAAAACGTCGGTCAGATAGTCGATATCTTCGCGTGAATTCATCTCGGTAACTGCCATCAGCAGGCAGCCTTCGAGTTCGGGGTAGTCCTGGCTGAGGTCGTAACCGCCGAGGATGCCGTGATCCTGCAGGTGCACCAAAAGCTCGGGAACGTCCTGGTCAGCCTGGACGACGAACTCATGGAAGAAGGGCGTTGCCTTAAAAGGAAGGCTGAAACCGGGAACTTCCTGAACGGTGTTGGCGGTGTAGTGCGCGTTCTGATAGCAGAGGTTCGCTACCTGCTGGAAGCCAGTTTTGCCCAATAAAGTCATGTAAATTGTGGCAGCCAGAGCCATGAGCCCCTGGTTGGAGCAGATATTGGAGGTGGCTTTCTCGCGTCGGATGTGCTGTTCGCGGGCGGTGAGGGTCAGGACGTAAGCCAGTTCACCCTGAGTGTCCACGGATTCGCCGACCAAACGCCCGGAAATCTTGCGTAATAAAGGATTCTTGACCGCAAAGAAACCAAGGTAAGGACCGCCATAAGAAAGCGGAATGCCGAGCGGCTGACCTTCGCCAACCACGATATCGGCGCCAATTTCACCAGGAGGGGTCAGGAGGGCTAATGCGGTGGGGTTTACCACGACCGCGACCAGCGCTCCCTGGGCGTGAGCAGCTTCGATGAGCGGCTTGTAGTCAATGATGCGGCCGAAGAAATCGGGGTACTGCACCATCACCAGAGACGTGTCCAGATCGATTTGGGCTATCAGGTTCTTCAAATCGGGTTCGATGCCTGTTTCGGGATCATCCCCAACGATGTGAAGGGCAGCATTGGCTTGCATATAGCCGCGGATGACTTCCCGATATTGGGGATTGATCGCGCGGGAAAGTAAAACCTTGGAGCGCTTGCCGCGGAAGTGATGGTTCGCCAGGATTACTGCTTCAGCGGCGGCAGTAGCGCCGTCATAGTGAGAAGCGTTGCTGACGTCCATGCCGGTGAGCAGGCTGATCAGGCTTTGAAACTCGAAAATCGCCTGGAGAGTGCCCTGGGAAATTTCGGGTTGGTAAGGGGTGTAAGACGTATAAAACTCACCGCGCTGCAGGAGGTTATCAACCGCTGCGGGGATGTAGTGTTGGTATGCGCCGGCACCCAGGAAACAGATAAAATCGCGGGTGGTGGCGTTGGCTGAGGCGATGCTGTCCAATTCAGCAGCCGCTTCCATCTCGGAGAGCGGCTCTGGCAGGTTCAAATCAGGGAAACGGTATTTCTCGGGGACCACGTTGAAGAGGTCCTCGACTTTTCCAACCCCGATGGTTTTGAGCATTGCCTCCACATCAGCTTTTGTGTGTGGAGTGAACATAGGCTTAGCGGTCCTGGCAGTAAGCGGCGTATTCAGCCGCATTCATCAGTTTATCGAGCTCAGACTCGTCACTGATCTGAACTTTGGCAAGCCACCCGCCAGTGTATGGTTCGGAGTTCAGCAGCTCGGGAGTGTCGGTGAGGACCTGATTGACTTCGAGGATTTTGCCGCTAACAGGAAAGACGACTTCAGCCGCGGCTTTGACGGATTCGATCGTTGCCAGGCTGTCTCCGGCGCTTACCTCATCATCGGGATCGACGGCGAATTCAACGAAGACGACGTCGGAGAGAGAATCCTGCGCAAAGTCGGTAATGCCGATCGTGGCAATACCATTTTCAACCTTGACCCACTCGTCTGTTTTCTGATATTTTAGATCTTCTGGCACTAACATTTTGGCTCCTTTTAAGCTTGTAATTAGAACAGAGGCACACTTTGTGCCCCTGTTATCTTTGATTTCAGGGGTTTAAGGGTTTGTTTACCTGAGAGTTTCACCATAGTCGGCTTGCCCCTTCGGTGCCTGCACAAGCAGGGCTCTTCCCATCGGACATAATTTATTGTAGCGTTTTGTGGAGAATAGTCAAGCCGGTTCATCCTACTGTTAGAAGCAAATTCTCCTGATGAGACTTCACCCCAGGTCTGAAAAACGCTCCGGGTGCGAGTAAACGTTGAAACGTGAACCTCTGGCATAGCCTATGAGCGTCATGCCCCAATCCTTCGCCAACTGGACAGTGAAGGTATTCGGAGAGGTGAGGGAGATCACGACGGAAACACCTATGCGAGCTGATTTTTGCAGCATTTCCGAGCTGATGCGACCGGTGGTGAGCAAAATGGACGGTTTGAGAGATGGTTTTTGCAGCAAGATGAAGCCCATCAGTTTGTCGAGAGTGTTGTGCCTGCCAATGTCATCAGCCAGCATCAGGATGTGTTCACCATCTGAGATGGCCGAACAGTGAACGCCGCGAGAGGTGGTCTGGGCATCCTGGACTTGCATGAATTCAGCCAACAGGCTGGCGACTGCTTTAGCGCTCAAGCTGACTTCGCAAAGCTCGGGCGCTTCTGGCTGTTCGAGGCGCTGCGCCGTTTGCCCACCGCCGCAGCCTGTGGTTTTGATCCAGGTTGTGGGCTTATTGATGGGCGAAGCGGTGTCGATCTCAACAAAATCGGCGGTATCGCAGACATGCACGCGTGTAACGTCTTTGGCAGCGTTAATCAACCTTTCGTTGTACAGGAAACCAACTGCCAGTTCAGCGATTAGAGCAGGCGTGCAGAGCATATCCATCCACGGTTTGCCGTTGACGATCAATGTCACTGCCTGCTCAAGGGGAATCTGACTTGTTTGTGGTTGCCACTTGCCATCAGAAAACTGCAAAAAGGGGATTTCGCTGCTTTTCATATCTTCACCTTCCATCTGCCCGGATGATGCCGCCTCCGAGCACCTTTTCGCCTTCGTAGAATACCGCGCTCTGCCCAGGAGTAATATCCCGCAGGCGCTGATCGGTCTCTACCATCACACCGCCGTCAGAAGAAGCGGATACTGTTGAGTTCACTGGATTTGCCCGATACCTGATCTTCACGTCGCAAGTTATAGGCAGAGTGGGCGCTGCACCGCTGATCCAGTTTACCGGACGTACAAGAAACCTACTGCTTCCCAATTGGCTGGCTGTGCCAACGATCAGCGTGTTACTTTCAGATTTCTTTTCAAGGACGTACAGGGCTTCGCTAAAGGCAGGCAGGCCTTTCCTTTGCCCGATGGTATAAAAAGCCAGCCCCTGGTGCTGGCCGAGCAGTTGCCCGTTGATGGTCCGGATTTCTCCAGGTTGGGTGGCGGCAGGGGCGTAATCGCGCAGAAATTGTGGGTAATCTTCGTGGTCAACGAAACACAAGTCCTGGCTATCGGGTGTGTCCGACACAGTCAAACCAAGGCTTTGCGCGATAGCCCGCACTTCCGGTTTTCGCAATTCACTGAGGGGAAAAATCGACCTCTGCAGCTCACGCTGAGTCAGATTGCTGAGCACATAGGATTGGTCTTTAGCCAGGTCACTGGCGCGCCAGAGTTCAAATTTACCATCAGGAGTCTGAAATATGCGCGCATAATGACCTGTTGCCACGTATTCAGCCCCATGTGCGTCAGCAAAGTTGATGAGCTGAGCCCACTTGACGGCACGGTTGCAGAGAACGCATGGATTGGGTGTTTCATTAGCCAGGTGGCTTGCGATGAACGCGCCCACGATCTCCCGTTGGAAGGATTCGCGAGCGTCCACGACGTGGAATGGGATTCCTAACTGAGCCGCTACTTGCCTGGCTGACTCGAGCCCCTTTTGATTGGTTCGGTTGGCATGCCAAAGCTGGAGGGTTAGCCCTTCCACATTGTAACCTTGCTTGATCAACAAAGCCGCTGTTACTGCGCTGTCCACACCGCCACTCATCGCTACAATTACTTTTGCCATAGATTCTCCAGAGCTAATTATAGAGGATTTCAGGCTGCGATTTTGCCGGTATTCGCTTTGCCAAGGATTTGCCCGGCTTCTTCAACGTACTGCAGCGATTGGTGGCGGAAATAGGTGTTGTAGAGCTCCGCATAATGCCCCCCTTGCTCCAGCAATCCCTGGTGGTTGCCTTCTTCGATGATCGTGCCATGATCGAGAACGATGATGCGGTCAGCAGACCTCACAGTGGAAAGGCGATGAGCAATGAGGATGCTGGTTGAGCGTTGGAGGATCAACCCAAGCGCTTGCTGGATCTGGTATTCTGTAAAAGGATCGATACTGGCGGTGGCTTCGTCGAGGATGAAAATGGCGGGTTTATGCGCCAGGACGCGCATCAGAGCCACTAATTGGCGCTGCCCCATGGAAATATGGGCGCCGCGCTCGCCAACTTGGGTGTCAAGCCCATTCGAAAAGGTTTCAAGCCACTCTCCGTTACCGATTTGGTTTGCGAGGTGAGTGATCTCTTCCCGGCTGATGTTAGGCGCGGCAAAGCGGATATTTTCTTCAACTGTGCCATCAAACAAGAAGGGTACTTGGGTAACAATACCCATGTTTCGGCGCAGGGCAGGCAGATCGAACTTGCGGATATCCAGATCATCAATGAGCAGCTCACCCTGTTGGAACTCATAAAAACGGGTGATCAGCCTGGCGATCGAAGACTTCCCGGCGCCGGTGTGACCTACTATCGCAATATTTTCTCCGGGGGCAATGTGGAGATCAAAATTGTCGAGCACGTTTCCACCGGTCGGGTAATTAAAACTAAGCTGGTTGAAATCAATTTTGCCGGTAAGACCGTCAACCTTGATATTGTCACTCTGAATGACTGAATGTTTTGAATCGATCAGAGCAAAAATGCGTTCTGCGGCAGAAAGACCCGTTTGAACCTGGGTCCAGTAGGAAGTGATACTCAAGATCGGATTTAGGAAGCGATCGCTTGCCAGCAGGAACATATACCAAGAGCCGGCGGTAATCAGTCCCTGGGTGACGCTAAGCGCACCGAAATAGACCAGAACCGCAATACTAATACCGCTGATGATACGCATCATTGGAAAAACGATCGAGAGCACAAGACCCCGCTGGACGTTAACTTTGTAAGAAGTGTTATTGGAGGCTTTGAAATCCTGGTAGATTTTTTCTTCCTGGCGGTAATTTTTGGCTACAGAGATGCCGCTGATCGTTTCTTTGATGGTAGCGTTCACGTTTGCCATAGCGCGCATGCCCTGGGTGGTCACGCGCCTCGCCAGCTTGCGAAATTGAGAAACTACCAGCATCACGATGGGAACAAACGCCATCAAGGCCAATGCGAGCCGCCATTCGGTGTTGAACAAGATGATCGCGATGACGATAGATTGGACCATACTTCCTGCTACATCCATTGTCAGGCGGATGAGCATGGAAAAATCGCTCGTGTCGGTGGTGATGCGGGAAACAATGCGCCCGGACGACAGGCGGTCGTGAAAGGCAAGATCCTGCTCGATGGATGCAGCGAAGGCATCCACGGACAAATCACGATTCATATCAGCAGTGATGCGTGTTAAAAGCCGTCTGATCACATAATAGAATACAAAATCCATGACTTGCAGAAAGATAACTCCCGCTACCAGGATGGTGAACGCAGTTTCGTTTGGTATGCCGGCAATACCCTCATCAAGGACCCTTGAGATCAGAAGGGGCGGTAAGGCGGCAAAAGAGCCCTGCAGAATGATGGCAATCATCATCCAGACAATAGACTTGCGATATTTTTTTGCGTAATCCCAGATGCGGCTGAGCAAGACTTTATTGCTGTATTGACGATCGTAGAGTTCAGCGGTAAGGCCTTGGTGGAAGCCCATTACTCTTTAGCCTCCGCGAAGATATTTCGGTAGGATTTCGAGGTTTCCATCAATTGATCATGAGTGCCGATAGCAGAGATACGCCCTTTACGCATAACGATGATCAAGTCAGCCCAACGAATCTGAGAGAGACGGTGGGTGATGATGAAGGTGGTTCTGCCTTCTGAAGCCAATTTGATCGCACGTTGAATCTCGTCTTCGGTTTTGCTGTCAATAGCGCTGGTTGAGTCGTCCAAAATCAGGATCTTGGGATCCGTCAGGAAGGCTCTTGCGAGCGCAAGTCGCTGGCGCTGACCGCCGGAAATGGTTGCCCCTCTTTCGCCGATGACCGTATCATAACCTTCCGGTAATTCCTCAATAAAGCCATTTGCCTGGGCTTTTTTTGCTGCCATGATGATCTCGTCAAGAGTGGCGTTTGGTTTGCCAAAAGCGATATTTTCGGCAACTGACTTTGAAAATAGAAAAATATCCTGTTCGATGATTGAGATTTGACCCCGCAGACTATCAAGTTTCCAATCCCGCAGATCAATCCCGTCAATTTTGACGCTACCAGAAAGGGGATCATAGGTGCGGTTGATCAGGCGCACCAGGCTGGTTTTCCCGGAACCAGTTTGCCCTACTATCGCCACAGTCTGCCCGGGATTGACTTGAAAAGTAATATCCTGCAGATTTAGGTTATTGCCATCATACGCAAAGCTGACATTCTCAAAATTAACCTTGCCATTGATAACACCACTGTGTCCGGATTCATTCTGGTCGAGATTGTTCTCGCTGTTCATGGTGGAAAGCAGTCTGCGCGCGCTGGCGAGACCAAGCGAAATCTGCGAATAAGAACGGATGGAGCTGTTTGTTGGGAAGCCAAGCATCGAGAGACCGCTGAAAAATGTAATCACACTGCTTAAGGGAATCAGCCCTTGCCTGTACAGTATCAGTGCGTGCAGCAAACCAAAGCCCATCGCCAAAGCTAATAGAAGCAGCGGGATAAAGCGGGCTTCGATATCTCCCTGTTTGACATTAGCATTGCGAAAGGCTTGCGAGTTGACTTTGAACCGATCGATCTCCGCTTGTTCCTGGGAAGCCGCCTTGACCGTTTCAACGCCGTCGATGTCTTCTGCCAGGCGACTGTTGAGCGTGCCAAAAGTCGAGCGAACTTCGCGAGTGACAGGTTCAAGGATTTTCAGGAAATGCGCTATCGACAAAAAATAGAAAATGATGAACAAGACAGGCGTCAGCAGCAGGACAGGGTGGATGGACACGGCAATGCCGAGGGGAATGAAAAGGAAGTTGATTGAACCCAGCACCGTGTTAAGTCCGGGACTGAAAATATAATTGACTTCGCGTATGTCGTTGGTGGCTCGCGCCATTAAATCGCCGACGGACTGCAAGGAATGGAAGGTCATGCTCTTTCCGAGCAGACTGATGTAAAACTCATCCCGCACATCCCGCTCGATGCGTTGGGCAGTGACCTCAAAACCAAAATTGCGGAAAAACTGCAGGAAACCACGGCTTACCTGAGAAATTCCGACAATTGCGCCTGCTCGTAAAAAAACCGAAGGTGAGGGATTTCCGCTGGTTAAGTTTTCGAAAACAAGACCGTATTGAAGCGCTGGAACTGAAGCCAGGGCAGCATTGCCGATCGCTCCAATAATACCCACCAGGAAGATATACCAGTGGCGTAAAGCATGGGATGCCACCCAACTAACCGCACTGCTACGTTTGGTTTTGTATCGAAATGGGATACTGACTTCACTAATCGCCATGGTTAATCCGATAACCTAAAAGTTATCAAACCGTTATTTTACCCGAAGCTTATCATTTAGGAGGTATTTACACATATTTTGATCTATTTTTCCGTTTCTGCCAGGGAAACGGTTTCTCACAACAGCTGGGGAAAGAATTTTGCTTGACTAATTTGAAATCTGCATGTACAATCAAAGAGTAATTAATATTATTAATCGGATTAATATGGTTAACGAACTAAGTCCTGTTCTCAAGTATATCGCAGATGCCGTCCGTCAGGATGAACCTATCCCCAGCATATCCGAGCTAAGCGCGCAACTTGGCATCTCCAAAGCCAGTGTACGAGAGCAGCTTGAAGTCCCAAAGCAACTGGGTTTTGTCGAGGTGCGCACACGAACCGGTATACAGAAACATGATTTCTGCCTCACCCGTCCCCTTACACTTTCAATGACCTATGGTCTGCAGATCGATCCTGAGCTTTTCCAGGAATATGCATCACTCCGGCGGAAGCTCGAAATTGCCTACTGGTATGAAGCCTGTGCTTTGCTTGAGAAAACTGATATCCAGGAGCTCCAAAAGCTCGAAGAGCGCGCCAATTGGAAAATTAATCAGCACCCAGTTGTGATACCAGTCATGGAGCACCGAAGGTTTCACTTGACGATCTATCGGCCGTTGAATAATCGTGTTCTCAACAGTGTCCTCGAAACCTACTGGGACCTCTATGAGGCATCCCAAATCAATTATTATCGTGACCATGAATACCTTGAGAGTGTCTGGAGCTATCATCGCCAGATGCTTGATGCCATCGCAAGTAAGGCTTATGAAAAAGGGTATGAAGCCTTGGTGACCCATTTTGATTTGATGAAAACATACAAGAAAGCGGACCTTCGCCAAAGGTTCGAGTAAAAGGAGAAATTGTCGTAATGCTAGATACCACGCAAGATTCCGTGCAGGGCAATGAGCAGATTGTCAACGAAGTATGTATGACCATCTGCACCGTTAACGGATCCGGCAGTGCCACAGCGAACAACATCCTATATCGGGCGTTGTTCCGCATGGGGATCCTGACCTCAGGGAAGAATATCTTCCCGTCCAATATCAAAGGCTTGCCAACCTGGTTTGTGATTCGTGCTTCCGCTCGTGGATACACCGGACGGGTAGAGTACGATGATATGGTCGTGGCGATGAACCCAGCTACCATCCAGAAGGACGTCTCTTACCTCCGCAATGGTGGGGTATTGTTCTACGCTGACCACTTGGAAAAGCCCGAAATCACGGACAAAGAGGTTATTATCTATCCCATGCCCATCAAGACCCTGATGAAGCAAGTGGACGCGCCACGAAATCTGCAGAGTTACATGGAGAACATGCTTTATGTTGGAATTGTAGGCCAGGTGCTTCGCATCCCCGAAGAGATCCTGAAAGCGACTATTGAGCACCAGTTTCGCAGTAAACCAGCAGTTGCTGAATCGAATTTTAATATCGTTAAACTTGGGTTCCAATACGCGCTTGAGAATATTGAGAAGACGGACCGCTATTACCTGCAGCAACTGCCAGAATTGCGTGACTACATTCTGACAGATGGCAATAATGCTGCTGCACTTGGATCGCTCTATGGTGGTCTGCAGTTTTGCGCCTGGTATCCGATCACCCCGGCAACAAGCCTGGTTGAATCAGCGATCGATCACGTAGGCAAGTTGCGCAAAGACCCGAAAACTGGAAAGAACACCTGTGTGATTTTACAAGTCGAGGATGAGCTTGCTGCCGCTGGTGCCGCTTTGGGAGCCGGCTGGGCAGGGTTGCGGGCGATGACATCGACCTCTGGTCCTGGTATCAGCCTGATGACAGAAAACATCGGTCTGGCTTACTTCACGGAAACCCCGATGGTTATTTGGGACGTGCAGCGCGTTGGACCGAGCACTGGTTTACCCACCCGCACAGCCCAGGGCGATCTTTCCATGCTTTACACCCTCGGCCACGGAGATACAAAACACGTGATCCTTATTCCAGGAACGGTTACGGAGTGTTTCGAATTCGGCTGGCGCTCACTTGACATCGCTGAAAAGAACCAAACCCCAATTTTTGTGCTTTCTGATCTTGATCTTGGCATGAACTCCTGGGTCACCAAGCGTTTTGAATATCCCAATCAGCCTATCGAACGGGGCAAGATCATCTGGGAAGAACAACTTGAGCAAATCAAGGACTGGGGGCGTTATAAGGATCTTGATGGCGATGGTATTCCTTACCGTACCGTAGTTGGCAATATGAGTAAGAAAGCAGCATACTTTGCCCGCGGGACCGGGCATGATGAGTATGGTAATTACAGCGAAGACCCAAAAAATTGGTCCGATATGCTAAATCGCATCGGAGCGAAGCTGGATGGTGTGGTCAAGGACTTGCCCGGACCAATAATTCGCAGGGCGAAGGCTGACGCTGATATCGGAATTATCGGTATGGGCTCCACCCATGATGCCATGATTGAAGCTCAGGACATCCTGGCTGAAATGGGCATCCAGGCGGATTATATGCGCGTTCGTTCCCTGCCTGCTAATACCGATGTGAGGGAGTTTATTGCCAGCCATGCGCGAAACTATGTTGTGGAGCTTAATCGCGACGGGCAGCTGCGGCAGATCCTCTCGCTGGAGATTTCCGAATATTCTGAAAAATTGATTTCCATCTCGGAAATTGGCGGTTTGCCTCTCCCCGCAGCATGGACAGCTGAGAGTGTCTTCGCAAAGGAGAAACATAATGGAAAAAACTGTTGAGCTAAATCGACTAGGCCTTGCGCTAGCTGACTATAAAGGAAAACCTTCAACCCTGTGCCCTGGCTGCGGTCATAATGCTATTTCAAACCAGATCCAGGCAGCCATCTGGGAGCTCGGACTTGCTCCGGAAAAAGTGATGAAAATCAGCGGCATTGGTTGCTCAAGCAAGAGCCCAAACTACTTCCTCGACCGCTCGTTCGGATTCAATGGTTTACATGGACGTATGCCAACGCTGGCCACTGGTGCTAGTTTTGGTGATTCCTCGATTAAGATCCTTGGTATCTCCGGTGACGGAGACACAGCCAGTATAGGCATGGGGCATTTCAAACACGTCATCAGACGAAATGTGCCCATGGTTTACATCATTGAAAACAATGGCTGTTATGGCCTCACCAAGGGACAATTCTCTGCCACATCCGACCAGGGCCTGGTGCTGAAGCACCAGGGTGTCAATTTGCTTCCTCCTCTTGACCTTTGCATGGAAGCTCTTATTAGTGGCGCGTCTTTTGTGGCTCGCACCTTCTCTGGGGATGTTAAACAAATGAAAGAGTTGATCAAAGCTGCTATTTCTCAAACCGGCATCGCTGTGATCGACGTCATCAGCCCATGTGTTACTTTTAATAATCGCGATGACGCGCTGCAGTCTTACTCGTGGGGTCGGGAACATGAAGCACCTATCCAGGGGATCACATTTTTTAGCAGCCGTGAAGATATGCAGCTTGAAAATTTTGAAGAAGGCACATATCGTGAAATCGAACTGCCGGATGGATCCTACATCGTTCTGAAGAAGATCGATAAGGATTATGACCCTACCGATCTCAATGCTGCGCTTGACCTGCTGACTGAGTCCTACAAGTATCACTACTTTGCTACAGGGTTGATTTACTTCTCTGAGGTTCCACCTACCATCCAGGAGCAGTACGATCTTCCTGCTGAACCGCTTAACCGCCTCACTGCAGATCGCTTGCGTCCGAGCAAGGAGTCTCTTGAGGCAATAAACATCTCACTATATTAGTACAAGAAAATTTTACAGAACCGGTCTGAGCAGGGCCGGTTTTTTTATTTCCAATTTTCTACTCGCGGGTTCTTCGGAATGACGGTTATACAGCTTAATACTAACCTTTAAGTGTGTAGAGAAGCGCAAGATTGGGGCTGGTAAATGCACCAACGGGAAAACCAGAAATGATGACAACCTGGTCGCCACCTTTAAGCGGAGTTGCGGCGCTCAGTGCAGTCTCAACATGCGTTACCATGGTTTCCAGGGTGTCGGCGTGCGGAACGCGGAAGGGCGTAATGCCCCAGCAAATTCCCAGCCATTGGTAGGTGCTGGCTTCAGGGGTGAATGCAAAAATTGGCACGTTTGGTTTGGTTTTACTGATCCAAAGAGCAGACATCCCGGAACGGGTGAAGACCACAATGGCGGATACGTTTTTATCTTGCGCCATGTCGCGGGCGGCATGGGAGATGACGACGGCATCATTGTTCAAGATATGGGCTTGAAGAATGTTGTGGTGCCCCCAGTCAACTGAATGGCGTTCAGACTCCAGAATGATGTCTGCCATCATGCGGATGCTCTGCACCGGGTATTTGCCGGCGGCAGATTCAGCTGAGAGCATGACGGCATCGGTACCGTCGAAGATGGCATTCGCAACGTCGGCAGCTTCAGCACGGGTAGGGCGGGGATTGTTGATCATCGACTCGAGCATTTGCGTGGCTGTGATCACGAATTTGCCGTAGTTATTTGCTTTTTTGATGATCTCTTTTTGCACGGTAGGCACCAGCGCGGGTGAAATCTCCACGCCCAGGTCGCCGCGGGCAACCATCACACCATCCGTCACTTTGATAATTTCTTCCAGATTGGTGATGGCTTCAGGGCGCTCTAATTTGGCAATAATCGGTGGTAACCGCCGATTACCAATCAAGGTGCGCATAGTATCTCGCGCCATTTCGATGTCAGATGCTTTTTTAACAAATGAAATGGCGACAAGGTCAACACCAGCTTCGAGTCCAAACTTCATGTCTTCGAGGTCTTTGGGCGTAAGCACAGGAATGTCGAGATTGGAACCGGGAAGGTTGACGCCTTTATGGGATTTCAGGATTCCACCAAGGATAACTTTGGCAAAAATGTTTTCGCCATCCAGGCGCAGGACCTCAAATTCGAGTTGCCCATCATCCAGGAGGATGTGGTTGCCAGGAACAAGTGCTTCATGAAGTTTGGGGACGTCAAAAGGAATGAAAACCACTCCTTCCGGCAGGTTCTGTGGATCTTCACGGGAACTTAATGCGACTTCTTGCCCTGACCGGAGCTTTATACCCCCATCCGGTAAAACGCCGATGCGTAACTTAGGACCCTGGAGGTCCATTAGTATGGACACAGGTTTGCCAAGATCTTTTGAGATTTTGCGGATCAGCTTGATTTTCTCGCCGTGGTCTTCGTGGGACCCGTGTGAAAAATTCAAACGGCAGACATCCATACCTGCTTTCACCATCTCTATCAGCACGGCTTCATCTGAGCTGCTGGGACCTAACGTGGCGACGATCTTGGCAAACCGGTACATAGTTAAATCCTTATCTTTTCAAGACATCCGCAATGATTTCGATTGCCCAGTCGAGGGTTTCTTTCTCGATGATCAGAGGAGGAGCAAAGCGGATCACGTGGTCGTGTGTTTCCTTGGCGAGGATGCCAGCTTCCTGCAGCATTTCACAGTAGCGGCGGGCGCCGCCAGCTTCGGGATAGAGCTCAACCCCAATCAGCAAACCACGTCCGCGGATTTCCTTCACCATGGGCGCGTCGATTTCGCGCAGTTTCGACATAAAATAATTGCCGAGTTCGTTTGCGCGTTCTGCCAGGTGTTCTTCGTCCAGAACCTCAAGGGCTGCCACAGCCACAGCCGCGGCGAGTGGGCTGCCGCCGAATGTGGAACCATGCTCGCCGGGCAGGAAAAGACCCAAAACTGGGTCATCTGCCAGTACTGCCGAGATGGGATACATACCACCTGAGAGGGCTTTGCCAATGATGGTGACATCAGGGCGAACGCCTTCATGCTGCGCAGCGAACCACTTGCCAGTTCGACAAAGACCAGTCTGGATCTCGTCTGCAATAAACAAAACGTTGTTTTCTTTACACAACTCAGCGACAGCTTTAAGGTAGCCATCAGGTGGAATAATAACGCCATTTTCGCCCTGAATAGGCTCGAGCATGACAGCAGCTGTGTTTGGTGTGATGGCAGCTTTCATCTCTTCGATGTTGCCGTAAGTGACAATCTTGAACCCTGGTGTGAAGGGTCCGAAAGCTTCTCTGTAAAAATCTTCGGTAGAGAAAGACACAATCGTAACAGTACGCCCGTGGAAGTTTCCAGCAGCGACAATGATTTCGGCTTCATACTTCGGCACACCCTTGGTCACGTAAGCCCATTTGCGGGCAATCTTAATAGCCGACTCAACCGCTTCGGCGCCGCTGTTCATTGGCAGCACGCGCTCATAACCGGTGAGATCCACCAGTTTTTTGTAGAACAGACCGAGCTTGTCGTTACGGAAGGCGCGCGAGGTCAAGGCAAGTTTTTGTGCTTGTTCGAGCATCGCCTCGACGATGTGCGGATGGCAATGACCTTGGTTGAGAGCAGAATAGGCACTCAGGCAGTCCAGGTATTTTTTGCCTTCCACGTCCCAAACCCAAACGCCTTTACCCTCAGTAAGTACGACATCCAGCGGTTTGTAGTTTTTTGCGCCGTATTTATCTTCGAGTTCAATGTATTCTTTTGTATTCATTTATTTCTCTCCTAGTAGGGTTTGCAGAATAGCTTTTTGTGCATGCAGACGATTGTGTGCCTGAGGAAACAAGCGCGAGTGTGGTCCATCGGCGACTTCGTCTGTAATTTCCTGGTTTCGGTGAGCGGGCAGACAGTGCATAACAATGACTTCCGGATCTGCTTCCGCGACCAACTGTTCGTTAACCTGGTATGGAGGGAAAACCAATTCACGTTTGGCGCTTTCTTCTTCCTGACCCATGCTGGTCCAGGTATCCGTATAGATTACTTGGGCACCATGAACCGCTTCGTGAGGATCACGCAGAAAAGTCAGTTTGCTGCCGCTGGCAGCCGCAATCGGTTTGACAGTTTCGATTGCTTTTGCTGGCATGTCGTAATCCACGGGATTTGCGATCGTGAAATTCGCGCCCAGTTTGGCAGCGATTTGCATCAGCGAAACAGCCACGTTATTGCCATCGCCCACATAGGTGATATTGACACCCTTGATTTTGCCGAATTCTTCATAGACGGTCATAATATCTGCCATGGCCTGGCAGGGGTGACTGTAATCACTTAGGCCATTGATAACCGGAATTGATGCCCATTTGGCGAGCTCGAGCACGTGTTGGTGCTCAAAAACGCGCGCCATGATGCCATGCACCATGCCTGAGAGTACCCTGGCAATGTCGGCAATGGATTCGCGTTTGCCCAAACCAATCTCATTTGGTGAGAGGTAAAGCGCGTCCCCACCAAGGTGGCGCATGCCCATGTCAAAACTGACGCGTGTACGCAGTGAAGGCTTCTGAAAAATCATTGCCAACACTTTACCTTTCAGGGTAGGCTGGTTGCCACCTTCCTTGTACTCTTTCTTCAGCTCAATGGCTAAATCGAGCAATGCAAGTAGCTCTTCGGGGGTGTAATCGATGATGTCCAAGAAATCTTTATGCATATATACTCCTAAGGTCTCCTTTTTATTTGGCGAGTTGAACAGAATCGCACGAAAATAAGATCTGTGCGATCGCCTGGATGGATTGTACCAGACAAATTGCTTCCAGCCTGATCGATGATAAAAAAACCTGTTAGGTGGGTAAGAAATATGGGATTTTACAAACAAAAACGCAAGAGCTAAACGGGTTCATGAATACTTTTACGAATCGGATTGTTCAGCTCTTTAAGGATGGCATCCTGCAGAGCAGACATCTCTTCCCATTCAGCGCGCGAAGCATGATCCATACCAGCCAGGTGCAATATGCCATGTACCAGCAACATTTCAATCTCCGCCATCATATCCAATCCGCGTGCATCTGCCTGTCTTCTTGCTGTTTCATATGAGATCAGGATGTCACCAAGATATGTTTCGCCGCTTTCAGGATCAATGAAAGCATTTTCGAAGGAAAGTACATCCGTGGCTTCGTCAATGCCACGATATTGACGGTTGAATTCCCGAATGGTCCGATCATCAGTGAGCTGAAGTGTGATTTGTGGTTGGGTGTCAAACCCGAGTAGGTTGCAGGCGGTTGAACCGGCCCTTTGTAATCGTTTTATATCTAATTCTTTTCGGATTGCCTGGCGTGATTTTATAGTGAGCATGCTATTTCTCAACAGGGGTTTGTGTCTGACTTGTTATGTGGACAGGTTCAGTCTTTCCGCGCCGGGTTTCAGGATATTTAATACGCGGATGGTAGGAACGCTGAAGTGTATGGAAGAACGATTCTCGAATGGTGCTCAGGTCTTTGAGTGTCAGGTCGGTATTGTCAAGTTGACCAGCGTCCTTGCAGGCGTTTATAACCGAATTGATAACTTCTATAATTTCTTCGTCTGTTCTGGCATTCTCAGCACGAGACTTGGCTTCGGTGCCATCAGCGAGCATCAGGATGGCAGTCTCTTTTGAGCGGGGAGCTGGACCAGGGTACCGAAACAATGTTGGATCGACATCATCGGGATTTTCAGCTTTCGCCAGGGCTTTTCCATACTGGTAACGCGTCATCAAGGTACCATGGTGTTCCCGGATGAAGTCAATCACTCTGGATGGCAGGCGATAGCGTTTGGCAAGGGCGACCCCATCAGTGACGTGCTTGATGATGGTCGCAGCAGCAACTTCCGGGGGGATATCATCGTGGGGATCCACACTGCCGCGCACTTGATTTTCGATGAAAAAACCCGGGTTCTCGGATTTTCCAACGTCGTGGTAGAGTGCACCAACCCTGACAAGAAGCCTGTCCGCTCCGATGGCTTCAGCAGCCTGTTCTGCCAGGTTTGAAACCTGCAGGCTGTGTTGGTAAGACCCAGGCATGGTTTGAAGAACATGCTGCATCAAAGGGTGATCGGGTCTGGAAATGTCCATTAATTGCAGAGCAGTGGGGACATCCAGGACAAAAGAGAAAATATATTCCAGCAGAATCGTCAGAGCGCCAGCTGCAAGCCCATTTAACAATGCTGAAGCTGTGAGCGAAACTAACCCCCACGAATCCGTGAAGTTATCGCCGATGCGGAAAATGAGTACAATCGCCGTTCCGACCAGGCTCACAACTGCGCCAGCACCCAGAAAAGAGCTGACCCTTCTCGCTCGCCCGATCACAAAGATGCCAGCAAAGGTTGGCAGGATGTAAAAAAGAGCCAGTTCCATGTCTCTCGGATGACCAAAGACAGTCAGAACTGCCAATAACAAGCTCAAAAGCATGCCAGTCTCAAGCCGCAAAACAATAGCAATGGTCAAACCAAAGGCTGCGATCGGAAAGATCCAGGGAATAACGGTACGGTCCATAACCAGGAAACGCGCCAGTCCGAGAAACACCAGGAAGAATGCAGCCACCAGGATGATCGTCCTGGTTTCTGTCAGGACTGGAATCTTTCGCTGACGATTGTAGTACATCGCACAGATCAATCCGCAGATGGCAACCAGGATTCCGCTGGTGATCAACAGATCGCTGCGGTTCTCTGGTTCACCCAATCCGAAGACATTCAGGGCTTCCAGGTCAGCTGGCCCAACAATTTGACCCCGCCGCACCAGGACCTCGCCGGCCATAATCTGCCTGGTGATTGGTTCCACGCTATTTCTAGCTGCCTCCCTGGCTTGCTGGGTCAGTTCTTCGCTGAACAAACTGGTTGGGACGATCAGGGGAGAGACGATCATGGTAATTAACTGGGTTTGATCGCTTTTGAATCCGAAATCGATAACAGCCGGTAGATTGCTGCGAGTACGACCGATCTGGTCGTTGCGAATGCTGTCGCGCAAAACCAACTCGAGCACTCGATTTGCTTCCACGCTAATGGCTTGCCAATCTTCGTCCGTGAGATTCAAAATGGCTTCGTAAGCCTCATCCTTAAGCGTAAGCTTGTCAGCTGAACGCATGTCGTTGATTTTTTGCTGCCTGGTCGAAAATTTGTCGTTGCGTACGGACGTGAAGAAGTAGAGAGCATTATTCAAGGTTTCAAGCTGCGCTTTTGCGATGTTTGGATCTGCTGGAAGAAAAACCGGTTCCACTCCAGCTGCTGCTTCTTTGCGAGCCTGATCAGTCAATACTTTGGATTCAAAAGTGATCGAAAAAGGAGCGGTAATTTCCTGTGGGGCAACCTGACCGATCCGGATTGCCTCGTTTTGGTCGCTCAGGATATCAGGCAACACAAGGCAACCAAAGGCTAATAAGCATGTAATTACCAGAATGATACCGTTGATCACTCCATAGGTGCTTGTTTCGCTTAATTTGTCTGTGGTTGACTTTCTTGCCATGCAACTATCCTGTCAGAAGTTCCCGCACCACTTGGCTGGCTTCAGCATTGCTGGCTCTTCC
Organism: Anaerolineaceae bacterium UBA1363; assembly: GCA_002306055.1. GTDB lineage: Bacteria > Chloroflexota > Anaerolineae > Anaerolineales > Anaerolineaceae > Mesolinea. The sequence continues at coordinate 18,584 of DBRR01000001.1, read as the reverse complement.
TGCCAATAGAGGTTGGAGAGTCTTCATTACAACACCCATGTCTTTGATCGAGGTCGCGTTGCATTCTGCGATCACGCTGCGTACCAGCTCTTTCAGTTCTTCCGAGTTCAATTGTGCTGGCAGGTAGGTCTTTAAGCAGGCAATTTCCTGGTCAGCCTGCATCACCAGATCCTCACGATGAGCCTTCTCAGCGTCAGCCTTGGCTTCCTGGCGGGTTTTGATTTCCTTCTGAATGATTGCCATGATTTCGTCCTGGTCAAGTTCTTCCCCTTTGGCAACTTCTGCCAGCTGAATGGCTGCTTTGATCATTTTGATTACCCACTTTTTGGTTTCGTCGTGAGTTTTCATGGCTTGGACTAAGTCTGTTTGTAAGCGTTCTTTTATATTCATAGTTTTTATTATACCTGTCTCTGTCTCTTCCCTCATTCACCGAGAGTGATGAATCCCGCGAGCTTTTCGAAAAGTGATTGACTGATACCTTCCACTTTCATCAAATCCTCCAGTGCGGTGAAAAGGCCGTTTTTCTGCCTGTAATCAAGAATGGCCTGCGCTTTTACCTCCCCGATTCCAGGCAGGCTGTCAAGTTCTGCAAAGCTGGCAGTGTTAATGTTCACTAATGGGGTTGTTTCTAGACTCAATCCTCTATCGTCAGTCGTCAATGTCACATCCTGTGCTGGTGGAATGTATAACCTCTGACCATCCACTAACGCGGCTGCAAGATTGAGCGACTGGGGATCAGCTTTTTCCAGCAGTCCTCCTGCGGCTTGGATTGCGTCTTCCAACCGCGCAGTTTCTGGGAGGGTGTAAACGCCCGGAATGTTGACTAAACCAGTCACGTGGATACGAATAAATTTGGGCGTAGAGGTAGGGTCTGGCGTCAGGTTGGGTGTGTGAGTGACGAGCACCAGTGGTTGCCCTCTTTGCGGGGAAACCACCAGGAGGATGGCGCTCACCACAACCAACCCGAGCAAAAAGCCGGCCAGTGTCTGCTGCCATGGCTTCATGCGGACGTGACTTCAGAGCCTTTCTGTTCTGCCTCGTACATCAGGTTGAAGGCTTTAATTGATACCTCAAGCATGTCTTCCGAGGGCTCACGGGTGGTCAACTTCTGCAAGGCGAGATTGGGCGTGATCAACGCGCGCACAAGTGCAGAGTCATCCATATGCCTGGCAGCAAAACGGATATATTCATAAGCCAGTCCCGAAACCACCGGTAGCAGCAGGATGCGTGTCAGCAAGCGCCAATGCAGGGGTAAAGGACCAAGCAGGCTGAAAAACAGAATTGAGATCAACACCAGCGTGAGCATAAAAGATGTGCCACAGCGCGGATGAACAAGGCTAAATTCGTTCACTTTTTTCGGGGTCAGTTCCGCACCGGCTTCAAAAGCGTTGATGGTTTTGTGTTCCGCGCCATGATAGGAAAAAACCCGTCGAATTTCCGGCATTCTGCCAACCACCGCAAGGTAAACCACCAGGAGGGTGAGACGAATCAACCCTTCCAGCAGGTTGCTCAGCCAGGTACCAAGCGTCCCCCAGCGGTCGATTCCGAGCGGTCCGTCCAACCAGCCTGTAACCAGGGCTGGTAGAAGGAAAAAGAGACCAATACCCAGCCCAAGAGACAACACAATCGCAAGTACGAGATCCTTGCCTTCGATTTGTTCCTCTTCCCCGTTAACCATGTTAGAGGACTTGGTAAGGAAGCGCATACCCAGGTTCAAAGAATCCCACAAACCTAAAACGCCTCTCAGAAATGGAATACTCATCCATTTTGAGCGGTAAAGAGCGGGGAGTGTCTCCTCGTAAGTGAGGATCTGGCCATCCGGCGCGCGCACAGCCATGGCAACATGCTGTTTGCCGCGCATCATGACCCCTTCCATCACAGCTTGTCCACCATAGGAAGGCAGTCTTAACTCTTTTTGATTACCCGCCATGCTTAAGCCCCGAAGCTGGTCAGGAACCGGATATAGGCTTTTATACCTTTTCGCCAGGTGGGCAGGTGGAGATGCTCATTGGGAGAATGGATCCCGTCATCGGGCAGTCCAAGCCCAGTGAGGATCGATTTCACACCCAACACTTCCTGCATGACCGTCGCGACGGGGATACTTCCGCCTTCACGCTTGAAGATCACGTCATTTTGCCAGGTTTCCTTGAAAGCCTGGATCAAGTTGGGCAATCCCGGAGCATCGTCTGCCAGATAGGAGGGTCCGCCTGAGTGCTTGATGAAGCTGACTTTCACTGTTGGAGGAACGAGGGAGCGAATGTACTTTTCAGCAAGTTCGTAGATTTCAGTAGGGTCCTGGTCTGGAACCAGCCGGCAGGAGATTTTCGCTTTGGCATAAGCAGGAATGATGGTTTTTGCACCTTCGCCGATGAAACCGGCATAGAGACCGTTCACGTCCAAAGTTGGTCTTGCTCCCTGGCGCTCAAGAATTGAATATCCTTGCTCGCCAGCTAATGCAGGTGCGCCGGTTACTTCCAGAAAATCAGCTTCGCTGGTCGGATTCATGGCGATTTTCTTACGATCTTCTTCAGTTAGAGGTCGAACACGGTCATAGAATCCGGGAATTGCTACAGATCCATCCGGGTTATGCAGTTGGGCGATGATCTTTGCAAGAACGTTGGCAGGGTTGGCCACATTTCCACCAAATAGTCCGGAATGCAGATCCATTTTCGGACCATCGATGCGCACTTCAAAGTAGACCAGTCCGCGCAAACCGAAGACAATGGTAGGATGATCCTTGTCGATCATGCCCGCATCCGGGTTGAGGATCATGTCACATTTCAGTAAATCGGCATTATCACGGATAAATTCGTCCAGGGATGGGGAACCGATCTCCTCTTCGCCTTCGAGAATGAACTTTATGTTGAGCGGAAGTTCTCCAGTCTTTAAGACACTCTCAAGCGCGAAGACGGTCGCCATGATTTGACCTTTCATGTCCGAAGATCCCCGGGCATAAAGGTTCTCACCCCGAATAGTTGGCTCAAACGCGGGTGTTATCCAGGAATCCAATGGATCTGGTGGCTGCACATCGTAATGGCCATAGATCAGGAGGGTTTTTGCAGCAGGCAGGCTTGAGCGCTTCTCGGCAAAAACAACGGGGTGTAAGTCGGTCGGATAAATTCTGACCTCATCCATGCCGAGGTTCTCAAAATAAGACTTTAAGAATTCAGCGGCTTGTTGCATGTGGGGTTTCATCTCCGGGTCTGCGGAGACTGACGGGATCCGCAAGAAGGCGTCAAAGGCGCGCATCTTTTCAACTTCTGTGTTTTCAAACTCCTGGATTGCTTGTTGGGTTCTGGACATGTTCTTCCCTCACATTTTTTCTGATTATATGCCATTTGGCTCAAAATTGTGATAGCATAGGCAATGATTTCAGGTTATTGGCCACACAAAATAAAATATTGAAGCTATGTAATGACCGACACATTGAAAATGTCATCATTATCAAGGATAATAGTGACATGCTTGTGGTGATTTCCCCTAAAATCGTCACGAACAAACAACATCATGAGATGGTCAGCGTGATTGATAAGTATTCTTATTCCGCTGATGACAATCTCTTGGTTGGAAAGGTACATTAAACAAATGGGCTTGATTGAACATAGACAATTGATTATCCTGGGCGCTGGACCTGCAGGGCTATCCGCCGCGATTTATGCTGCCCGGGCAGAGCTAAAACCCCTTGTTATAACCGGGATGGTCCTTTATGGACAGGCGTCGTTGACCTACGCAATCGAAAACTATCCTGGATTCCCAAATGGGATCGGAGGAATGCAGCTTGGCCAGCTTTTTGAGGAACAGGCAAAAGCCTTCGGCGCGGAATTTTTGTTTGATGAAGTTCAAGCGGTTGACCTTTCCAAACATCCCTATACTGTAAGTGTCTCTGGTGGAGACTATACAACAGACGCGTTGATCATCGCCATGGGAGCAAACAACAAGAGGCTCAATGTCCCCGGTGAGGAAGAATTCATCGGGAGAGGTGTCTCTTACTGCGGCACTTGTGATTGCCGGTTCTACAGGGACAAGGATATTCACGTTGTTGGCGGTGGGGATAGCGCGCTCGAGGAAGCTATATTTCTGACCCGTTTTGCTCACAGTGTGACTATTATTCACCGGCGTGACACCTTCCGAGCTGGACCGATCCTGGAAAATCGCGCCAGAACCAACCCAAAGATCAGTTTTCTTTTGGATTCGGTGGTCAAAGAAATCAGGGGGCATGAAGGCGTGGATGAACTGCTGGTTGAAAATGTAAAGACAGGTGAAAAAAACATCATTCCCACTGACGGTATCTTCATTTTCATCGGTCATAGCCCGAATACCAAGTTTTTTGAAGGGCAACTTGAGATGGAACCGGGTGGCACGTTGAAGATCAACGAACTCATGGAGACTAACAAAAAGGGCGTCTTTGCCGCAGGCGAGATTGCCGATCCGCATTTTCGTCAGGTTGTCACCTCGGCGGGGATGGGGGCAGCCGCAGCAATTTCTGCTACGCGCTGTCTCGAAACGATGTCGTGCGGGTTTTAAACTCGCCTAAGGTGACGTGGTTGGCTGTGCACCGGTTCCGATCCAACTGAATACCCTGAACGCGCTCGTCGCACCGGCTTCTTCATAAATTGGATTCTCATTATCCTGGTTTATTTGGCGAGCAACGGTCACACTCCACTGGATGATGTGGGGATTGCCATCTGTTGGGCGAAAAGTTGAAGGCAGGATGTACTTGGTATCTGTGACATAGGCAACCAGAATCTTTTCTTCGACTGAAGTAAGATCCTGCACTTTTACCCGATAAACCTCATTCGTGCGTAAGGCTGCCACTGCAGCCCATTGCAAGGTTACGCTTTCGTCTGCTGCGGAGAAGGCAGCACCGGACCGCGGCAAAAGCAGGTTTGGCGCCGGGTATGGTGGCAACGGCGTAGGGGTCAAGGTTGGACCGGGAGTAGGAAGTCGGTCGCACAGGGGAATGACGAGGGTTTGACCCTGGCGGATAGTAGTGCCAGATAATTTGTTGAAATCCTGGATGTCCTTCATTGAGACGTTGTAATTTAAGGCAATCCCTTGAAGCGTATCGCTGGAGGAGACAACGATCGAGACCGTGTTGGTGCAGATATCTGCTGCTACCCCGATGGCCTCAGGGGTCGCAGTGGGCACTGGAGAAGGGGTCAGGGTTGGTTGGGGAATCTTCAGCGCGCGCCCCTCGCTGAGCAGGCAGTCAGTTCCCAGGTTGTTGGCAAGAATGATGCTTTGTACGGACACTTGGAATTGGGCAGCAATATCGGTGCAGGTTTCGTTGGCTTTTACCACGTAATCCAGGTCAGGTAAAGGCGTCCAAGTGGGTTCCGGTTGAAGCGTCGGAGTATTGGTGGGGCTGAGTGTCATCGTGGGAGTGACCGTTTGGGTCGGTTCCTCGGTGGCTAAAGCTGCTGGAGTGCCAGCACGATTCTGGTTAATTACCATAAAAATCACCACTCCAACTAAAGCAAGAATCAAAATCCCCAATCCAATCAACGCCCCCAGGCTTACTTTTACCTCGGGAATGCGTTTGGAATCGATCGGGCTTTCTTTCTTTACACTGGCGGTTCCATTAAGAGCTGTACCGCAGACAAGGCAGCGAGTAGCGCTTTCAGAGATCCGGGTGCCGCAGACGGGACAGTTCTGAGTCCCTCGGCTAATTTTTTCAGTTTGGATTTTTTTCATAAGCTTCTAATAACCGAGCCAACAGAAATTGGTAAAATTGGCTCAATGTTTGGTATCTATCTCCATATTCCCTTCTGTCGCAGAAGGTGTAATTATTGTGATTTTATCACGTATGCTGGCAAAGACGAATTAATGCCAGGATATTATGCTGCATTAATGTCTGAATTACAGCACCAGGCAGCCACTCTTCAGGATCTGCCGAACCAGGTGGAAACTATCTTTTTTGGCGGTGGAACGCCTTCTTTATTGAAAGTCGAGTGGATCGAAGCCCTGATCGACTGTGTACGCAGTGAATATGGTTTGGCAGATAAGGCTGAAATTTCATTGGAAGCCAATCCCGGGACGCTTAGCCCGGAGTACATTGCCAGATTGCTTGAAGCTGGAGTCAACAGACTCAGCATCGGTGTCCAATCTTTCATTAAGCGTGATCTCGCACTTCTGGGCAGGATCCACAACCCCTTCCAGGCAAGCGACGCCATTCTTTCAGCCCGCCGGGTAGGATTTACCAATATCAGCCTTGATCTGATATTCGGCATCCCGGGGCAAAGCCTTGCTGACTGGCAGGCAAATCTGCAGCAGGCGGTTGCCCTTCGACCGGATCACCTTTCACTCTACTCCTTGATACTTGAACCCGGTACGCGACTCTACGATGATGTTCAGGCCGGCAAGATCCAACCTGTTTCAGAAGACTTAAGCGCTGATATGTACGAGTTGGCTATGGATACCCTTGTTCAGGAAGGTTTCTCTCATTATGAAATCTCGAACTGGGCAAGGGGCGAAGCCTTTGAGGCAAAGCATAACAAGATCTATTGGAAGAACCAGCCTTACCTCGGGGTGGGGGCAGGCGCATATGGCAGCCTTAATGGGGTGCGCGTAGCCAATACGCCTTCAATAGAGGATTATATCCACAAAATAAGCGATTTGAGATCCAACGGCAAAGGCACTTTCCCGGCTGCAGTGGAAACGATCAAGTTGGATCCGTACACCGTGCAGCAGGAGACAATGATGTTGGGTATGCGCCTTACGAGGGAAGGCGTTTCTGACTTTGAATTCAGGAACCGATTTGGTGAAGCGATCCAGGATGTTTTCTCAAAAGAGGTAAAACGAATTATTGCCAGGAAACTTGCGGAGTGGGGGAACTTCCCCGATGGACCTCATCTGGTGCTAACCAGGGGTGGAGCGCTACTTGGCAACCAGGTTTTTCAGGAATTCGTGTAATTACTTGTGGACCCTGATGGAGGTTCCCCAGCCGTGTTTGGCCCACTCTTCGGGTCCGGCCTGGGGTAAAGTCCAGCGGTAAACCCATTTAGCATCATCATTTGCCATGTTGATACACCCGGCACTCATGGGTGTGCCGAAATTTGAGTGCCAGAACGTACCATGCGTTGCGAGCCCGATCTCCATCTCAAAGAAACAGGTCCACGGTACTCCCATCCAGATCCTTTCGCGAACGTTACTGCTCAGGACGGCATCGCCCATGTGTTTGGACGGCATTTTCGTCTTGATTGCGTATAGTCCTTCACCTGTGGGGAAGCCAGTTGAGACCTTATACTCTTTCACCAGGTTATCACCTTCAAAAGCCTGCAGACGCTGCAGGGGAAGCGAAACGTCAATTGACTTCTCACTGCCAGGTACGTCCGGAGAAATTGGCGCAAATTCCTCATCTTCAATGAAACGCATATGTTCAGCCCGCACAATCGTTTCCGTATGTCCAAGCTCGTCCTGGATTTTGTACCAGGGTTGCTTATCTGGTCCCTGCACAACGTCAACGACCCAATGGGCTGAGCGGTAATAGTACATCCAAAGCGGAACCCAGCCATCGTAGGCCTGATGGTAGAGCGAGCGGGTGTAGGGAACGGTAATTTCAGCCAGTTGACCAGTGCTACGTTTTGGTTCTGATGGCTCGTTTAACTCATATTTGACTTCGTAGAGGAGCCCGCTAAAAACGAATCCACCCCAGCAGCGATACCAGGTCGGGTTCCAGGCGGGTCCATTCGGACCGATCACCTCTTCATAGACGTTAATAATATCCATGTATTGGCGCTGGTAGAGGATCACACTCGCCTCGTCCGGTTCCTTGTAGATGCTTACGCCGGATTTCTCGCCCACCAGCATAAAACGCGGCTTGCTCCAGCTTGCGCCAGCTTCAGCATTGGGGAAGATCGCTGCGGTGCCTAAAGTCAGAGCACCGAATTTGAGAAAATCGCGTCGTGAAAGATCCATCAATCCAGATCCTCCAAGTTGATGTCTCCAATTGAGTTAAACACATATTTCGGTCGATAAGGAAAATTGGAGATGTCGTTTTCTTTCGTCATGCCAGTCAGCACAAGTATAGTCTCCATGCCTGCTGAAATACCAGCCAGGATATCAGTGCGCATGTTGTCGCCGATCATGTAACTGTTTTCGGAATGTACCCCGAGGTGGTTGAGGGCAGAACGCATCATCAGGGGGTTTGGTTTGCCGATATAAAGAGGGGATTTACCCGTTGCAGCTTCAATCAGAGCAGCCATTGCGCCAGTTGACGGTATAATGCCTTGCTCGCTTGGTCCGGTTAGATCCGGGTTGGTGGCAATGAATCTCGCACCGTCATTGATCAGGCGGATGGCAATCGTTATCTGGTCAAAACTGTAATTCTTCGTCTCCCCTAAAACCACGTAATCCGGGTTCATCGGGGTCTGCACATAACCGATACGATGGATTGCTTCGGTTAGTCCGACCTCACCAATCACAAATGCTTTGCCTTGTGGTAGTTGGGCGTCTAAGAATTCAGCGGTCGCAACTGCGGAGGTGTAGATGTTGTCTTCAGGGATATCCAAACCTGCAAGTTGCAGCAGGTGAGCCAGATCGCGCGTGGTATAGAGCGCATTATTCGTCACAACGAGGAACTTGCGTTTTTGATCCAATGAAGTTTCGATAAATTTCTTGGCGCCTGGAATTGGTTTTGATCCATGTACAAGAACACCGTCCATGTCAATCAGGAAACTCTTTTTCACCTCGCTCATGCATCCACTCCAGTCTTAATAATCAAAGCCACTGCTGATTTTACCAACAGTGGCTTGATATTACGAATTAAGTTGAAGGTTTATTTCTTGGTCAGAATAATGCGGGCATCCACAACCGCAACGCCTTTGCCTTCTTCGTAGACAATGACAGGGTTGGCGTCGGATTCAGCGATTTCATCCCGCAGATCGTAGACCATGTAGGAGTAGTGCGCCAATACATCTGCAAGCGCTTTCTGATCGCGGGGTGAATCACCGCGAGCGCCTTGCAGGATCTTGGAGCTTTTGATCTCAGACTGCATGTCCAGAGCGGTGGCTTCGTCGATCGGAGCAACTTTGAATGTCACGTCTTTCATGACCTCAACAAAGATGCCGCCGAGCCCAAACATCAGAGTCGGACCAAAAGTGGCATCGTTGACGGAGCCAACAATCACTTCGGTTGCCCAGGGAGCCATTTCCTGCACTGCGACACCGTCAATCTCGGCGTCGGCTTTGTAATTCAAGGAGTTCTCCATGATAACCTTCCAGGCATCGCGGACACCCTCCTCGTTCTTGATATTGACTTTGACGGCGCCAGCATCGGACTTATGCAGGATATCGGGGGAGACGATCTTCATTACAACCGGAAAACCGATTTCCTGGGCCATGCGGATCGCCTCTTCTTCAGTCTTAGCAAGGTCCGTCGAGGTTACGGGCAATCCGTAAGCCTTGAAGACATGCTTGGCTTCGACTTCGGTGAGGGCGTCCCGACCCTTGGCGCGGGCAGCGGCAATGATCTGACGGGCTTTTTCGCTGTCAACATTGGTGGGTTTGTACATGCCATTGTGAGCGGTTTTCAGCATTTGGTTTTGTTTGCGCAGGGACGCCATGGCCTTGACAGCCAGATCGGGGGCGTTGTAGGTAGGGATGTCGCGCTCGATCAGCCATTTCATAGCTTCTTCACAGCGCTCACCACCGATTAAGGAGACAGCCACAGGTTTGCCACTTGCACCAGATTCCTGCAGGGCATTGTAAATAGCTTCGGCGATTTCCTGCGGGTTGGTGACGGAGGTTTCGCAATAAAGCACAACCATTCCATCGACCCAGGGGTGTGCATAGGCATACTTGACACCTTCGTAGTAGCCTTCCAAACCCGCCTGACCAGTGATATCTACCGGGTTCTTGGCAGAACCGAAGGAGGGCATATGCTTGCGCAATTCAGCCTGTACATCTTCAGGAGCGAACTTGAGGGGCAGACCGTATTTTTCGGCTGCGTCGGTTGCCAAAACGCCAACTCCACCGCCATTGGTGACGATCAGGAGGTTGTCGCCTTTCATGGTGGGCTGCAGGGAAAGCGCCAGGGTGGTATCGAACATGTCGTTTAGATCTTGCGCCTGGGAAACGCCAGCTTGCTCGAAAGCCGCTTCGTAAACCTTGGCACTACCAGCCAACGAGCCGGTGTGGGATGCAGCAGCGGCAGCGCCGTGGGCAGAAGAGCCAGCTTTGAGGGCGATGATCGGTTTGGTGCACTTGCGGGCTTCTTCCATGAAGCGCGGACCATCTTTGATACCTTCAATGTAGAGGGTGATACAGGTGGTGTTTTCGTCCTCGTTTAGATAGGCGATCAAATCAGCGAAGTCGAGGTCTGCCTGGTTGCCGATGGAGATCATCTTGTCGAAGCCAACACGGCGGGTGTAGGTGGCAGCGTCCATGGCGATCAAAAGCGCACCACTTTGGGAGACCAGAGCGGCCTTGCCTTCAAGCGGGAGGAAGTTGGCGAAGGAGGCATTCATCTTGTCGCTGTTTGAGAGCACGCCGATGATGTTCGGACCGATGATGCGCATGCCATACTCGCGGGCGATTCGGACGATTTCGTCTTCAAGCGCGTGGTCGCCGACTTCACTGAAACCGGAGGTGATGATGCTCAAACCTTTCACGCCTTTTTCGCCAGATTCCTTGACGACCTTTGGTACGACCTTTGCCGGCACGGTGATGACCGCGGTGTCGACTACAAAAGGCACATCCTTGATGTTCGGGTAGCATTTGTAGCCTGCGATTTCTTTGGCGTCGGGGTTAATCGGATAGACAGCGCCCTGATAACCGCAGTTTTTGAGGTTTTCAACGACTTTGTAACCGATCTTATCGGGGTTGGTTGATGCACCGATAACGGCGATGCTCTTGGGTTTGAGAACAGCATTAATAATTGGATCCACTTTTTCCTCCGGAAGTAATTTGTTTAATTTTCCAAGTGGTTAGTATACCTCAAATAGGTTCTGTCACGGATCAGAAATAAAGAAAATGTAGTGGCAATATGATAATGTCCTAAAGTAGCCATTTAGAAATGTCCTAAAAGGTATGAAAATAGACTACATGAAATGGACAATCAGAATGACCCAAGAAGAACTCAAACGCAAGACCTATTTGGACAAAGCCATCGATGGGCGGATCACGCAAAAAGCAGCCGCGGAAACTCTGGGTATCAGTGAAAGACAAGTCAGGAGGCTTCTCAAGAGATACCGACAAGACGGTGACGCGGGGTTAGTATCGCAGCAGCGCGGCAATCCAGGCAATCGACGCTTGAAGGAAGAGGTAGTGACACAAATCAGGCAGTTTATCCATCAACCGATCATGGCGGGTTTCAAGCCGACCTTCATGCGGGAAAAGTTGGCAGAAGCCACTGGCATCAGGGTGAGCAAAGAAACCTTACGCCAGCTGATGATCCGGGAGAACCTGCACCTTGCCAAGGCCCAGAAACCCAAACAGGTTCACCCGCCGCGGGAACGCAGAGAACGGCGGGGAGAACTGGTCCAAATCGATGGCTCTTATCATGCCTGGTTGGAAGATCGCGGTCCCAAGGGCTGCTTGCTCTTGTTGGTAGACGATGCTGGCAGTGAGATTCTGGCTGGTGAGTTCGTCAAGACAGAAAGTTACTTTAGCTATGGGGAGCTGTGTAAGCGCTACTTTCAGCAGGTGGGGGTGCCAGCAGCCTTTTATAGTGACCGTTTCAGCGTTTTCAGAGACAACCATCCGGGGGCATGCCGCAAAGACAGCATCACCCAGTTTCAGAGAGCGTTGAACCACTTGGGTGTCGATCTCATCTGTGCCAATTCGCCGCAGGCCAAAGGCAGGGTTGAGCGGGCGAACAAGACCTGTCAGGACCGTCTGGTCAATGAACTGCGCTTGAGAAACATTGGTACTTATGCGGAAGCCAATGCCTATCTGCCTGAGTTCATTGCGGACTACAACCGGAGATTCGCGGTTCAACCCGCATCCCTGCTGGACGATCACCTGCCCCTTGACCCTCAGATCGATCTGGATTTCATCTTTTCCATCCACGACAGTCGCATCCTCAGCAAAGACCTTTTGCTTCACTATGATGGCACCACCTACCAGGTAGTCACCAAACGCAATCCTGTTTATCTCGCCAAGCGTGAAGTGCTGGTGACAGTGAATGCCGAAGGCTTGGTCTCTGCCTGGTTGGATGGGGTGAGATTGGAACTGAAACCAGTGGATCAGTCTGCCAAGCCTGCCCCTGTGGTTGACTTGAAGCAGGCTGACCGGACGCCTTTATCTCCCCCCGTTGATCACCCTTGGAGGACTTATGAAAAGAAACTAAATGGCAAGCCTACTCCTGTGATCGAATAGGACATTTCTATTTAGCCAGCATTAGGACATTTCTATCTAGCCTTGACATCAGAAATAAAGAAAAAGAAATAAAGAAAAAGGCTGATCCGGTGAGGATCAGCCTTTTCAGATGTTGCTTTAGTAAAACTAAAGAATGGTTACATCCTGAGCCTGGGGGCCTTTGGGGCCGGCAGTGACCGTGAATTCCACGGACTGATTTTCCTGCAAGCTTTTGTAACCTGCAGCGGTGATGGCGCTGTAATGCACGAAGACATCCTTTGCACCCGACTCTGGGGTAATGAAACCAAAACCCTTTTCACTATTGAACCATTTGACGGTTCCAACTTGACGTTCTGCCATAATATATTGATCCTCTCTGAATCTAAAAACTAAATTGGTTTGATTTACTGGGGGTTTGGATCCGGATGACTAGCATTTTGAAAAGCAAACTACCAATTACAACAACGTAAATATACCACAATTAATGCAGGTGTCAAGCCCGGCAAGCCCTGGGTGTAGAACGAACAAAGGGGACTTAAAGGCAACTTCTGGTGTTTCAAAAACTGACCCTGCCATGGAAAGCTGTAAACCTAACCCAGTAATCCCCTCAAAGCTGGTGTGCTGCCCCTATCACAGACCATTCTTATAACAAACCTCTGCGTTCTAAAGAGGGGGCTTGTTATTGCCTTGAAATAACGATCTTCAAAAATGGTCGCTTGTCGGATTGTGCCAGTTTTACGCAAATTGGCAGAAATAAACCTTCCATCTCCCAGTTTCGTGCCCACAAATTGGCTATAATTAGCGCGAAGGAGTACCCTATGACAAAAATGAGAATTGGCTATATCGGTCTTGGCACCATGGGCGCACCCATGGCAATGAACATCCTCAAGGCAGGTTTTCCGCTCACAGTCTACAACCGCACAGCTTCCAAAGCTGCTGACCTGATCGCAGCCGGGGCGCAATGGGCAGAGACTCCAGCGGAAGTTGCGAGCCGAACCGAAATAGTTTTTACCAATCTCTCAGATACTCCTGACATTCTGCAAATTCTTTTTGGGGAGAACGGTGTTATCGATGGTTCACACCCGGGGATGATCCTGGTGGATAACTCAACCATCAAACCTTCTGCCAGCCGTGAGATTTACCAGCGTTTCCACGAGATTGGGGTAAGTGCTCTGGATGCACCCGTGAGCGGTGGCGACATTGGTGCAAAAAACGGCACACTCGCCATCATGGTTGGTGGGGAGGCAGAAGCGCTTGAAAAAGTGATGCCTGTCTTTGAAGCGATGGGAAAGAAGATCACGCACGTGGGGGATGCTGGCGCAGGGCAGGTGGCAAAGGCAGCCAACCAGATCATGGTTGCGGCACAGATGGTGGCAGAGGCAGAACTGATGCTGTTCGCACAGAAATCTGGCGTCGATGTTGCCAGGGTGATTGAAGCCATCAAAGGTGGCGCGGCACAATGCTGGACGCTGGATGTCAAACCACAGCGCCTGCTGGCTGGCAACCGGAATCCGGGCTTTAAATCCAGTTTGCAGGCAAAGGACCTGAATATTGTCATGGACACAGCACGCGATTACCAGGCTGTTCTGCCTGGAACAGCACTCAACAGCCAGCTTTTTAATGGCATGGTGGCATTGGGAGAAGGCGATTTGGATAACTCTGCGGTTATCCACATGCTCGAGCTGTTGAATGACACAGAACTGAAGACTAATCCATAAAACCAAACGGACCTGACCAGATAATTAATCTATGGAAATTGGTCCAATAAAAACGAAAACTAACCGGAGGATGAGAGAATGGATTTCCAATTTATCAAACCACTTTTGAAAGAAGACGCAAAGGGCAAAATTGTGATGCTGGTCATGGACGGGCTTGGCGGCTTGCCACTCACACCAGAAGGCAAGACTGAGCTTGAAACTGCCCACAAACCGAATATGGATGCGCTGGCGGAAAAATCCTCGCTTGGCTTGCATCACTCTGTTCCCTACGGCATCACTCCAGGCAGCGGACAAGCCCACCTGGGGCTCTTCGGCTATGATCCAGTGAAATACGAGATCGGACGCGGTGTTTTGAGCGCACTGGGTGTGGATTTTGACCTGGGTCCAAATGATGTCGCAGCCCGGGGCAACTTCTGCACTGTGGATGAAAATGGCGTCATCACCGATCGCCGGGCTGGACGCATTCCAACGGAGGTGGGTGAGCGGCTGTGCAATTTGCTGAAGGAAAAGGTACAACTCCCGGGGGTGGAACTTTTCCTGACCCCTGAGAAAGAGTATCGGTTCGTCTTCGTTTTGCGGGGCGAAGGGCTGAGCGGCGACGTCTCGGACACCGACCCACAGGCAGTCGGTAAAAAAGCTCACATTGCCGCTGCAACCAGCCCCGCGGGAGAACATACAGCGGAACTGATCCGTGAATTTGTGAGTCAGGGAAACGAAATCCTGAAAAATGAATTTCCTGCCAACAGCTTTGTGCTGCGAGGCTTTGCCGGCTTGCCAGCCTGGCCAAAATTCCCGGAAGTCTGGGGGATCAAATCGCTCGCGATCGCGATGTATCCGATGTATCGCGGCGTTTCGAAGGTGGTCGGCATGACTGTTATGCCGCCGGCTGAGTCCATGGCGGATGAGATTACCATGCTTGAACAGAACTGGTCGGATTACGACTTCTTCTTCGTACACATCAAGAAAACAGACAGCTATGGCGAAGATGGCAATTTCGAAGGCAAAGTGCACATCATTGAAGAAGTGGATGCCCTCCTTCCGCGGATCCTGGCCTTGAACCCGGACGTACTGATCATAACCGGTGACCATTCCACCCCTGCCAAGCTGAAATCGCATTCCTGGCACCCCATCCCAATCATGCTGTATGCAAAGGACGCCCGCCCGGATGGTATCACCAGTTTTGGTGAACGCGCCTGCATCCAGGGCAGCCTTGGCTCGCGTTTTGACGCAACGGAGCTGATGCCAATGGCACTGGCACTCGCGGGGAGGCTTGAGAAGTACGGAGCATAATTCTTACACAACCTGGTCTGCTAAGGCAGACCAGGATTCCTTTTTCTGGAGGTTGTGATGACAGAACATCCCGCACTGCTATTCAAGCAACTGGAAGATGGAAAAGTCCGATGTGATCTTTGCGCGCACAGGTGCTTAATCCGTCCGGGACGAAGGGGTCTCTGCAAGGTGCGGGAAAACCGCGGAGGAGAGCTCTTTAGCCTGAGTTATGGACGGTTGATTGCCTCTCATGTGGACCCAATCGAAAAAAAGCCGCTCTACCACTTCCTGCCGGGTAGTTTAAGTTACTCGATCGCTGCCCCGGGCTGCAACTTTCGCTGCCAATGGTGCCAGAACGCGGATATCTCGCAGATCTCCTCAATCAATGAACCTGGCACACTGCGTTTTGTAGCCCCTGAGCGCGTAGTGCAGGCGGCGATTGCGTCTGATAGCCAAAGCATCTCCTTTACCTATACAGAGCCTACCCTGTCTGTTGAATACAACCTTGAGGTCAGCCGGCTGGCGCACGACGCAGGACTGAAAAACGTATACGTCACCAATGGTTACATGACCCCGGAAATGCTTGAGTTGGCACTTCCAACGATGGACGCAGCCAACGTGGACATCAAAGCCTTTGATGATGATATTCACCGGCATTACACTGGGGGGCACCTGCAGCCGGTGTTGGATTCTTGTGTTGCGCTGCTGAAGGCTGGGATCTGGCTGGAAGTGACCACATTACTCGTGCCTGGAATCAACGATGATGGGCCTCAGCTACAGGGTCTGGCAGAGTTTATCTCCACGAAACTCAGCCCGGATGTTCCATGGCACATCAGCCGTTACTTTCCGCAGCCGCAATTCAGGCAAATCGCTGCGACACCCCCGGACAGGATCTTCCACGCCATGGATGTGGGTCGAAAAGCAGGATTGCGGTACGTGTACGGAGGGAATTTACTTGCCTCCACTGACACCAACTGCCCAAGCTGCGGTGAACGCGTTGTACGGCGGATGGGATATGTGGAGACAATTGTGAATTTAAACGAGAGCGCCTGCCCTAAGTGTGGATTTAGAATTGCAGGCGTCTGGTAAATTCAATCATCTGAGCCAGTAAGCTCTTTATCACTTTAACCCTTATACAGCACAAAACTTACCTTGCTTAACCATCTCAGCGACTGCATCCATGCTGGGCTTGAAGTAGGCATCCTGTTCAAAGAAGGGGACCACTTCACGGATGGCATGATAAGCCTTTGATGTCCCCTGACCGAGACGCAGGCCGGGGTTAGCCTTCAACCTGAACTCAACCGCCTGCGCGGCACTCATCAACTCGATGGCGATGACCGTGCGCACGTTTTCGACAATCTGCTGGCAGTGTAAGGCGGCATTGGCACCCATGCTGACGTGATCTTCCACGTTACCCGAAGAGGGGATGGTATCCACACTGTCGGGGTGGGCAAGGGTTTTGTTTTCCGAGCACAGAGCCGCAGCAGTGTACTGCAGGAGCATGAAACCTGAGTTCAACCCGCCCTGGGCAGCCAGGAAGGAAGGGTAATGCTCGGGGTGGTTGTCGATTAGTTTGGCAATCCTGCGCTCGGAAATATTGCCGAGATCCGTCATCGCTATGGAGAGGAAATCAAGCGCAAGCGCCAAAGGTTCCCCATGGAAATTGCCGCCTGAAAGGATGGTGACATCGTCCTGTTCGTCGAAGAAGAGCAAGGGGTTATCCGTAACCGAGTTAAGCTCGATTTCAATGACATTCTGCGTGTAGTTGATGGCACAATGAACCGCGCCGTGCACTTGCGGCACGCAGCGCAGGGTATAAGCATCCTGGACGTTTTTGGAGTTGTCCGGACGGGTGAGCTGGCTGCCAGCCAACAATTCGAGCAGATTGGCTGCTGTTTCAGCTTGCATCGCCTGTGGACGGCTGGCGTGGATCTGGGCAGAATAGGCGCGTAGAGTACCATTTTGGGCTTCAAGCGAGAGTGCGGCTGCGCAGTTGGCAGATTTCAATACGACTTCCGCGTCGAAAACCAGCAAAGCTCCAATAGCTGTCATTAGCGTGGTGCCGTTGGTCAGGGCAAGCCCTTCTTTTGCACCTAACTTGACGGGTTTCAACCCGTTTTGCTGAAGAACCTCGGCTGCAGGTCTGACTTTTCCCTGAAATCGCACTTCGCCTTGCCCGATGAGAGGGAGCGCCATATGGGCAAGAGGAGCAAGGTCGCCGCTGGCGCCCAAGGAACCCCGCGATGGGATGATTGGCAGGATGTTTTTGTTGAGCAGAGAAAGCATGAGCTGGAGGGTTTCAAGGCGAATGCCAGAATGTCCCTTGGAAAGGGTGTTGGCGCGGATAATCATCATCGCACGGACAACTTCTGCTGGTAATTCAAGACCGGTTCCAACAGCGTGGCTGAGGATAATATTCTCCTGTAACTTCTCTACGTCTTCAGGTGGGATCAGACGATCTTTGAAAGCGCCAAAACCGGTGGTGATGCCATAGGCGATGCGTCCTTCGCTAACGAATTTTGCAACCGCATTCGCTGCTCGTTGGATGCCGGGAATGGCTTCGGGGGCGAGGGTAATCTCAGTGGCGGGATCTCTTGCAGCTTGAACAAGGTCTTCGAGGGTGAGTGAACAACCGTTAAGCGCCAGGTATGCCATGGAATCTCTCCTTTTACCGTTGAAATCAGGCTTCGATGATTTCGATCGTATGCAGTTTCACAGCGGGTGAACCAATGCGCATCGGATCGCGCTCGGGGATGGCGAACAGGACGTCCAGACCGTTAGTGACTTCGCCAAAAATGGTATGTTTGCCGTCCAGCCAGGGAGTGGGGACGTGAGTGATGAAGAATTGTGAGCCATTGGTATTAGGGCCGGCATTGGCCATGGAGAGGATGCCAGGTTTGTTATGTTTCAGACCAGCGCTGAATTCGTCGCGGAAAGAATAGCCTGGTCCGCCCCGACCGGTGCCAGTGGGGTCCCCAGCCTGAGCCATGAAGTCTTGGATGACGCGGTGGAAAATGGTGTTGTCGTAGTAGCCTTCACGGGCGAGGAAGACAAAGTTGTTGACGGTGTTCGGGGCTTTATTGGCGAAGAGTGTGACTTCGATATCGCCGAGGTCGGTCTTAAGGATGGCGGAGTATTTTTTGCGCAGGTCAAGCTTAAATTCCGGGGTTTTTGTCCATTGTTTTTGTGTCATGTTAATCTCCTTGGGGTGATTTTATCAGAGGTTCGATCCAAAAGTCTACAAGCCTCATTTCACGCGGTGTGAGGGGGTCAGCAGATGGTATACACTTTTTAGATCAGT
>DBRR01000031.1:48949-49080 GCA_002306055.1 Anaerolineaceae bacterium UBA1363 | reverse complement strand
TTCACTCCCAGCATCATGACCCCCACCGTGCGGATGGGCTTTAGTCCATCCGCCATGTTCCTGCCGGTGTCCATGCTGCGCGTGGGATTTGACCGTTAGGTCTCCATCAAAATCTTAGGTCGGTTGCGGTG
>DBRR01000031.1:0-48879 GCA_002306055.1 Anaerolineaceae bacterium UBA1363 | reverse complement strand
CAGCATCATGACCCCCACCGTACGGATGGGTTTTTAGTCCATCCGCCATGTTCGTGCTGGTGTCCATACCGCACGGGGTATTTGACCGTTAGGTATCCACCAAAATCTTAGGTCGGTTGCGGTGGGAGCAAGTCCCCACCGTACGAATGGGCCTTGGTCCATCCGCTACGTATAAATTAAAGGACTGGTTGCGGTGGGAGTAAACCCCCACCGTACGACACCCCCACTGTACGGATGAGCCTTGGTCCATCCGCTTGGATTATCGGACTCCTTGCGGTGGGAGTAAACCCCCACCGTACGGAAATACCTTTCCCTGGTAGGGGCCACCCCCTATGGTGACCCTGGGCAAGCACGGGGGCTTGCCCTTACAACAGAGACCTTACTGTCAAATTCCTTACAAGGTCCCACAGGGAGGCTTCCCGAAAAGGACGCAAGCAGTTGCATTCAGGAGACCTTGCGAGAAAGTGCAAAAGAGCCGGGTTGAACAGCGGAAATCAGCCTACGAATAAAACCGTGTCCGGCACGATCGGGAATGAAAGATGGAGACCTTCGGTCAGATGTTGTACTTGGTCTACCCGCGCCTGCGGAAGCAGGCGGGGTACTTCGTAAGACCAGCACGATCAGTCCGTTTCTGGCACGATTGGTGTAACAAACTGCGTTATGAAAGCCACCTACCGAAAACTCACCCTGTTTAGCTGTGTTCTTGTTGCTGTTTCAATCTTCATTTCAGGCTGTAAAAGGGTCGTCAACGACTACACTCCCTGGCGGGTACCCGAATCTGCTTCCACGCTCGCACAAACTCCTCAGCCCATGCCCAGTACTGAGCCACCGGCGACCAAAGCTGCAACCCGGGTTCCCCAAACCTTCGTTCCGCGGATCACGCTCACACTTGCCCCCGTCGGCATCCAGCCGACACCAAACGCGCCGATGCCTCTGCCGACATTACGCACTTTCGAAACTGAGTACACGGTTCAAAGCGGTGACTCTCTGGCGCAGATTGCCCTGCTCAACCAGGTTTCGGTCAAGCAAATTCTTGAGCGTAATGACATAAAAGACCCCAACCTGATCACCCCGGGCCAAGTTCTGATCATTCCACCTGCCAGCGCCAATGAGCAAGCAACCAGTTTCAAAATCATCCCAGAATCGGAACTGGTCTATAGCCCTTCCGCCAAAGACTTCGACACAGAGTCGGTGGTCTGGCAGTTCAACGGAAAATTGAGCCGCTATGAGGAAACCCTGGAAGATGAAAGCCATCTGACTGGTGCAGAGATCGTCCAGCGGGTGGCAGACGAAAACAGTGTTACCCCGCGTCTTTTGCTGGCACTGCTCGAATATCAGAGCGGCTGGGTTCGCAGCGAGGGCAAGAGCGGCGTCCCTGCCGATTATCCGCTTGGACTGATCAATCCATATTACAAGGGGCTCTACAAGCAGTTAGGCTGGGCTGCCAACGAATTACTGCGCGGCAGCACGCTGTGGCAGCAGGGCAGCCTGGCAGTCTGGTCGCTTTCAGACGGCGAGGTGATGCGCATCGACCCCACCATCAACCCTGCCACAGCCGGTGTGCAGCATTTCTTCAGCCTGGTCAAGGGAAAAGCTGAATGGAAAATCGCAGTTTCCGAGACAGGCTTCTATGCTACCTACGAGCAGATGTTTGGTTTTCCATTTGCATTTACCATCGAGCCCCTCGTTCCCGAAGGGCTGACTCAACCCGAATTTATCCTGCCATTCGCGCCGGGCGACACCTGGCTGTTCACCTCTGGACCTCATTGGGGCTATGGAACCGGCAGCATCTGGGCTGCGCTGGACTTTGCGCCGCCTGGGCAGGAGGAGGATTACGGCTGCTATGAAAGCGACGCCCCGGTCTTGGCAGTGGCGAATGGGTTGGTAGTTCGGTCTGGCGCCGCGGCTGTAGTGTTGGATCTCGACGGCGACGGCTCGGAGCAAACCGGTTGGACGGTACATTACTTCCACATTGGCACGGAAGGGCGCATTCCCGCTGGCACGCAAGTTGCAGCAGGAGATGTAATTGGTTATGCCTCCTGTGAGGGTGGAGTGACCAGCGGTACGCACTTCCACATTGCCAGGCGCTACAACGGGGTCTGGATCGGAGCCGCCGGACGCATCCCCTTCAACCTCGGAGGTTGGATTGCCTCGAGTTATGGAACAGTCTACGATGGGACATTGACGAAAGATGGAAAAACAGTTGAAGCTTATGATGGCCGTGCCGATTTCAACGAAATCGGAAACTAAGAGCCAACGCGAAATTCGCCTCGAGCGGCTTCATCGCCGCCGACGCCGGCGCATGATCATCAGCGCCGTGGTGATGTTGGCTGCGGTTGGAGGCTTCTTGTTCTTTTCAACCAATTCTCCGGAAGCCATTCCTTCGCCTGAGCTACCCAAACTGGCAGACCCAGGCGTGCTTCCTCCTGCACCTGAAGGTCCAATGTTTTTTGCTGGTGTAGATCTGGTGGGTGCCCAATCTCCCACCGCTACACTTCAACCGACTGAATCCGATCCAACCAAGACCTTACCCAGCTCTTCACCTGAAGAGACGAACCTTGAACCCGATCCTGTCCAGGCGCAGCCTGAATTACAGATAGTTCCCACCCAGGCACAGATGATTACTTATGCTGAGGACGCGCCAATCCTCTATTATGCTCAAAGTGGCGACAGCCTCGGCGTGTTGGCGGTTCGTTTCGGGGTCGAAGTGCAGGATATTACCTCGCGTGATCCTTTACCTTCGGATGGATTCATTCCCGAAGGGCGACTGCTGCTGATCCCTAACCGCCTCGATGAAACCACCTCTCCCCTCAAACTAATTCCGGACAGTGAAGTGGTCAACAGCCCTTCGTCGGTCGGTTTTGATGTGGCTGAGTTCGTCCAGGAAGCAGGCGGATATCTCGCCAGCTACCAGGAATCGGTTTACAGTTTTGGGTTCATGAATGGAGCTGATATCATTGAGAAGGTCGCCCGTGAGTTTTCCATTCATCCGCGTCTGCTTCTCGCTCTGCTTGAGTACCAGAGCGGTTGGGTTTATGGTGCACCTCAAACCAATCAACAAAAAACTTACCCTCTCGGAATTCATAATCAGGATGGCACTGGTCTCTATAAACAACTTGAGGCTGCAGCTGGGATCATTGAAACCGGTTATTATGGCTGGCGCGAAGGCACAATGGTTGTGTTGGAATTCCCCGATGAAAGCGAGGTACGCCTTTCAGCGCAGCTCAATTGCGGTACTGTTGGTTTGATGCACTTCTTCTCCAAACAGGTTAACTTCCCCGAATGGGCAGATGCTTTGTATGGCGAAAAAGGCTTTGCCTGGACTTACCAGAACATGTTTGGCGACCCCTGGCTGCGAGCTCTGGAATTTGAACCATTGTTCACGCCAGACGTCCTGCAGCCCGAACTTCAACTTCCATTTTCACAAGGCACTACTTGGGCGATGACCGTTGGACCACATGCTGCCTGGGGTGCGGCTGATGTTCGCGCGGCTCTGGATTTTGCCCCGCCTGCTGCTGAGACAGGCTGCCACACCAACTGGTCGTGGGTAACCGCTTCCGGTCCAGGGCTCGTAGTGCGCTCAGGAAATGGCGCAGTGGTAGTGGACATGGACGGCGATGGCTTTGAGCAGACTGGCTGGAACATCATTTACTTGCACGTTGCCACCAATCAGCGCGTGCCAGTTGGCACCTGGGTTGAAACCGGAGATCATATCGGACACCCCTCCTGCGAGGGAGGTGTTTCCACTGGAACCCATCTGCACATTGTCCGTAAGTACAACGGTGAGTGGGTGCCTGCGGATGGTCCGCTCGGCTTTGTGATGAGCGGCTGGAGGGCGAAAGCCGGTTCGGCATATTTGGGTGGATGGCTGGTGAGAGGTGACCAGGTCGTGAAAGCCAGCATCGTAGGAGCCAGCAGCTCACATATCTCCCTGGACTAATGAGTCATTTTCCGTTTATGGTATAGTAAAAAACGGATATTAACTGGTTGTTGACTCATGAAAACCTCAAAATTTTCTCTATTCAGATGGCTGAATCTTTTCGGCATTTTGTTGATCATCGCAAGCTGCACTCCGCGCCAGCGGCCAACTTACATCATTTCTGAGTCAGTTCCAACCGGCACTCCCGTCGAGCCAAGTGCTACTCCATTCGAAACGCGCCCGGTCTATCCGCCTGGAACACTGGTGGATTATGTTGCCCAGAGCGGTGATTATCTGGATTTGCTTTCGCTCCGTTTCGGTACCACCCCCTCCGAAATACTTTTCTCCAATCCTGAAATCCCGAAGGACATTACTACATTACCGCCGGGATATCCGATGAAAATGCCCATTTACTACATTCCTTTTTGGGGACCCAGTTACCAGATCATTCCTGATGCTGCTTTCGTTTACGGTCCGGATTTGTTGGATTTTGACCTGAGCGTCTTCCTGGACTCGACACAGGGTTGGTTTAAGAACTATGGTGCGTTTATCCAGGAAAAGTATCGCAATTCAGCAGGGATTATCAAATACTATGCTGAAAATTACAGCCTGAATCCAAAACTACTCCTGGCGCTGGTGGAATACCAGACTGGAGCACTCACCAATCCACAGCGGGATCCAACGCAGGAAGCCACTTTTCTGGGCTTTGAGAATTACCACCGCAGCGTTGAATTGCAGATTTCCTATGCGGCTGATCTGCTGAATGACGGCTTTTACCGCTATTTCAATGGTGAGCTGACCTCGCTGGCGCTGGAAGAAGGCACCATCGAAAACATTGACCCCTGGCAAAATTCCGCCACGGTAGCACTGCAGTACTATTTCTCCCAGGTTTACAAGGGAGAGGCTTACAAGAAGGCCATCGGGCCTGACGGTTTCGCGAAAACCTTCAAAGACCTGTTTGGAGACCCCTGGCAGCGTAATCTGACCGTTTTACCCGGATCGCTCAGCCAACCGCGGTTTATTCTGCCATTCCAAAGCGGGACAACCTGGGCATACACTGGCGGACCGCACACCGGTTGGGGCTCCCGTAAGCCCTGGGCTGCGATCGATTTTGCTCCGCCCAGCCGGACACAAGGCTGTGTTGAGACAGAGCAGTATGCTTTGGCAGTTGCTGATGGCGTGGTGGCGCGAACTGATAGCGGCACAGTCATGCTGGATCTGGATGGCGATGGTGATGAACGCACAGGGTGGGTGATTCTTTACCTGCATATTGCTGAAGAGGGTCGGGTAAAGGTCGGTGACCGCCTGAAGCAGGGCGACAAGGTGGGCAGACCCTCTTGTGAGGGGGGGAGCGCTACCGGCACGCATGTTCACCTGGCGCGCAAGTATAACGGCCAGTGGATTCCGGCTGCATGGAGTGTGTTACCCTTCAACCTCGAGGGCTGGACACCCGTGGAAGGTCTTGCGGCATACCAGGGCGAATTGGTCAGGGGAACGCAAAGAGTGCGTGCCAGTACGCTCTCTGACTCTGCCAGCATGATTTCATCGGATTAAAATGAATCAAAATGGAAGACACTAAAAAGATGGCGGGTTTTCAAAATACTGCCTCAGTAATGCATTAAGATCCGCATCGCTATGATTGCGAATCGCGTTAAAGAAATCGTTACCTGAAGCAATTTTGTAGGTATTGTCGACCACATATTGCGTGATAGCAGCAAAAAAGGCTTCATCCCCCACCAACTGCCGCAGACTCTGCAGGAATATTGCTCCATTGAGGTAAACCGCGTCGCGATAGGCAGTGTATCCTCCAGGGATGCTCGTACTCGAGTCAACCCAACCGCTCGGTTTAAACCCCTCCACCCGATTCTGCCACCACCAATCTAGCTGATCAGGCTGAAAACGCTCAAAGTAAAGCGCTTCGCTATAGGTCGCGAAAGCTTCATCCAACCAGGGCTCTCTGGCGGGGTCATTCCCAACCATGCTGTAAAGCCATTGATGTGAAATTTCATGGGGGATGAGGATGGTGAGATTGTTGAGCGGCGCGTCGCGATAGAAGTCGATGACACCTTTACTGATCAGCAGCATGCCATCTGTTTCCATGTTGTGCAGGAAATCGGCTGCCACCAGGCTGAGAGTCTGGCGCGGATAGGGGTAAAAAAGCTCCGCGAACATGTCGAGCGCATTTTTAGCGACCTCAATGATTGCCTGCCCAGCCTCCCGATGCTGTGGGAAAACATAGGTGCGAATAGTCACCCCCTCGTGTTGAACTTCCTGCATCACAAAGCGATCACTGACGGAAAGCGAAAACGATCTCGCCAGGGGCAGCTGGTATTCAATATAGCCAGGCTGCTCTTTCCCCTCACTGCTCGCGGCAATCGTCAGGTCCTGGGCTGTGCCTGTCAGGCGCAGCCGCAGGTGAAAATCCGCGGAATCCGCTGCAATGTACTCCCCTACGATCGTGTTGGTTGCATCCACCACTCTTTCATTGACCTGCCAGCCGGTAGTAGGGTCATATGGAGGAATTACCGGGAACCAATCCACCAGGTTGGTTTGCATGTCCGACCAGCCAAAAACGCCCTGCCGGTTCGGGAGGAAAAGCGTGAAGATGATCTGGATTTGGGTGGAAGCTCCGGGCTCCAAGGAAGGTTCAAGGTTTAACATGGTCTGGATGCCGTTCTCGCGCGATTGCCCGACCAACTCTCCGCTGATATTCCCTTGTGAATACGCTCCAGCAAAGTAGCGGGGAGGTATGAGCAGTAGCAATTCATTCATTGCCTGGTCAGCACGGTTGAAATATGTAATATGCTGCACGACGCTGACAGTGTGCTGCGCGTAGTCAAGAGTCGCGTCCAGATCGTACACGGTGCGGTTTTCGGGAGCGGCAGGAGGCTCGAGTTCAGGTGTGCCAACTGGCTCTGTCTCAAGGGAGGAATTTGGGATGGCTTCAGATGTCCTTGTGATCTGCGCAACTGGCGTGGGCAGTTCTGCGGGGGGCGTCGCGTGCTGACCGCAGGCTGAAAGCAGCAAGCTCAAAGCGATAATGAGGGCTAACAGACGTTGACGCATACGGACAATTCCCACTGGCAGTATACCAGTTTTTAAAAAGGAATATTGATCACTTGAGTATTCCAGTTTTGTGTCTTGCCGAATTGTCAGTGCGAGCCCTGATCCGATCGAAATAGCTAACAAATGAATGATGAAGGGGGGTGGCTCCGATAAAAATGTAGGGTGGGTAGGCGTCACAAAGCATTTATAGGACACAAATTTGGCTATAGCATACCCACCGCAAAAAAAGCAGATTGAGCAGACCTATACTTCGAAATAACAAAAGGCGTGTTAGGACCGGTGATCCTTGCTGTTGGTGGGTTGGCTATTGAGATGTTCAGGCAGGTTGAGGTAATGTGACGCCAACCCACCCTACATAAATGCTGCTTTGATGTTGAAAATGAGTAGCAATTCTCCAATTCCTGTTTCGCGGGCACAGGCTGCTTCGTTCACGATGAAGAGTGCCCCAGTGACAGGGTACATTCGGAATTTACTTTTATGTTATACACAAAGGCTGGTCTGCATGACCAGCCTTTGGGAATTTATTAGCAACTATAGCCCAAAACCGTGCGGGTTCACAGGACTGCCATCGTAGCGCAGCTCAAAGTGAAGGTGGGATCCGGAAGAGTTACCGGTAGAGCCCATATAGCCAATTGTGCTTCCACCATATACTGCTGAGCCGCAGCTAACAGCCACGCCGCCATCCATCAAGTGTCCATAGAGCGAAAGGTAGCCATTGCCATGGTCGATCACGATCGTGTTGCCGTATCCGCGGTCAGACCAGCCGGCGTAGATCACCACGCCATGATCTACCGCATATAGGGGATCGCCTGTTTCTCCGTCATAGTCGAGACCGTTGTGCACTGGCGGGTTGTACTCATAACCACTGATAAGCCGCGTGTTTGTGGGCAGCTGGAAGACTCCACTGCCAGTTATCCAGGCAGTTGTGTTGCAGGCATAAGCACCCAAGTAGGACACATTCGGGTGATCTCCACTGGCAGGGTCAGATACGACGCTCACCCATGATGGAATCGAACCTTTCCCACCAGGGATGTAAAGGAATGTGCCAGTCTTGATGCGCGGCAGGCTCAAATCACCGATTATTTCTGGGTCGAGTTGGTTGAGGGGTTCGTTCAGGATGTCTTGAGGCGTGACGCCGTAGCCGGCTGAAACGCCATTCAAGCCCTCGCCATAGAGCCAGGCGTGATAGACGCCGTCTTCAGGCAGGATGATCAGCTTTTGACCGGGATAGATCCCATCCGGCGTGTCACCGATCAGGTAGCGGTTGGACCAGAGAATTGTTTCAGGGAGAAGGCCGAACTTCTCAGCTATACTGAAGATCGAGTCCAGAGGCTGAACCTCATAGGCAATGATCTCTTTCCGGGGAGCCGGAAAGCTCTCCGCATCGCCCAGCGGCAGTGAGTTGAGTTTTTCAACTGCAGCATAATAGAGCAAATTGTCACTTGCAAAGTAATTGGGCAGCGTTCCGCCAGGCACCACCAGGCGAGTACCAGCGGCAATATTAGGCGACGAGTAATTACCGATTGTCTCAGCCGAGAGCTTGTTTGCCGGGAAATTGATGATGTCTTCAGGGGTCACGCCGTAATACTTCGAAACAGCCCCAAGACCCTCGCCAGCCGACCAGGTGTGATAGACCCCATCCACCGGAAGAATAAAGATCGTCGTACCAGGCGTGAAATTACGGATATCATCGCCGAGTTCATAACGGTTAGCCCAAAGAATCGTTTCAGGCCACAAGTTGAATTTTGTCGCGATCGAGGAAACAGTATCGCCTTCCTGGATGGTATAGGTGATCACTTCAGTGCGGGGCAAAGCCGTG
Source organism: Anaerolineaceae bacterium UBA1363 (assembly GCA_002306055.1). Classification (GTDB taxonomy): domain Bacteria; phylum Chloroflexota; class Anaerolineae; order Anaerolineales; family Anaerolineaceae; genus Mesolinea. The sequence goes on along the minus strand of DBRR01000031.1, from coordinate 40,075 downwards.
GGTTCGGGCGTGGGCTGCTTTTGGGTGGGAACGGGAGCCAGCGTTTGGGTTGGCGCTTCCATGCTCGTGGTCACATCGTCTGTTTCCACCAGTACCAGCGGTGCAGCCACGGTGCGGGTAGCTTCAGCCTTGGTAGGCGTCTTACTGCCTGTGAGCCAGGTGATCAGCAGGACGATTGCAACCAGGATCAAAACACCAGCAGCAATCATTCCCGGGTGTTTGTAAAAAGGTTGAGGTTTGGAAGAAGGACTAATTCCCTCAGCGTCTTTTTCGGGCTGAGAGCCAGGGGTCGGTTTTGTATTTTCGGTCATATTAACTCCAGTTTTGGATAATACCCGCCAAATTCAGAGGTGTCAAGTTGAGGCAATGCCCCTGGAAAGCCCCTTTGGGAAGCAAAAACGGTTTAGTGTTCAAAATACTTGGAAACAATTGGTCCCAGGTCCACCTGGCTGTGGCGCGCAAGCGCGTCGAAGAAATCCTGCCGGGTCGCGATGCGCCAGGTGTTGCTGTAAGCATAATCCTTGAGCGCCTCAAAAAACGCTTGATCTCCGACCGCAAGGCGGACCTCGTTCAGGAATTGCACCCCCCGCAGATAGACCGCATTGCGATAGGGCACATAGCCGCCCTCAAGATGGATGTCCGAGTCAACATAGCCTTGGGGGTTCTGTTCGTGAATGCGAATTGCCCACCACCATTCCACATCCGCGGGGTAATACTCCTGGTAGTAGAGCAATTCCGCATAAGTGGCAAAGGCTTCATCCAGCCAGGGTTCTAAAGCGTGATTGTTGCCGATAGTGCCGTAGAACCACATGTGCATCAGCTCGTGGGAGGTCATTAAAACGAGGTCAGTCTGCGACGAACCGTTGTAAAAATCAAAAATCCCATAGCTGATCATGACCATGCCGTCCATTTCCATGTTATGAAGGAAATCTCCGACTACGATCGAGACCATTTCATGCGGGTAAGGGTAAAGAAGCTTGGCGTAAAGCTTCATCGCGTTTGCGCCGATTTGTGTGACAGCTTTGCCGGTTTCAATGTTGTTCATGAAGACATATGAGCGGATGCGAACCCCATCCTGGACGACTTCGTACTCAAAATAGCTGTCGCTCACCGAGAAAGAAAAACCGCGTGCTCCTTCAAGGTGGTAGGAATACTTGCCATTTGATCCATTGGCAGGGGAACTGGCGGCAACTTCGATGAGCTCAGCACGGTCGGTTAGCGTTAGTGTCACATCAAAATCACTGAATTCGTTGACGATCGATTCACCTACGATGATATTGTCCTGATCCACCACCCGGTCATATGCCAGCCAGCCATGTTGTTCATCATAGGGTGGAATGAAAGGATACCAATCCGAGATGTTGGTCTGTTGAGTAGTGTAGCCATAGATGCCCTGGTGCTGCGGGAAGTAGAGCCTGAAGCTGAATGTGAAGGTGGTCGTCTCGCCGGGCAGAAGAGGTGAGGATAGGCTGACAAGGGTGTGGATCCCATCCTCTCTGAAGCCAGCAACGCGGTCGCCGCGTAGGTCCGATTGCTCGTAACTGTTTTCAAAGTTGCGCGGAGGCACTACAAAATGGATCTGTTCAAGGCTTTGGCTGCTGCGGTTGGTGTAAGTGACCACTTCTGTTACTGCACCGTAATGCGTGTAGTAGTTCAAGATCAGGTCCAGTTTATAATGCGTTCGATTCTCGGGCAGAGGTGGCAATTGCCATTGGACTGGAGCAAGGGTCGGACTGGGGCTGGGTTCCGGGCTTGGGCTTGGTTCGAGGGTTGGAGTCGGTTCGGGCAAGGCTGTCTCAGTCGCCCGCCCATTGCAACTGGTGACGAGCGAGAAGAGGAGCAGCACAAGGAGCCATTTCCGGAAGTTCATACCTTGCGATTTTACCAGTAATCCAATATTGCGCAGGTTTGCTTCGTACGGTGGGGGTCATGATGCTGGGAGCGAAGCGAGCAGTACTTGCTCCGTACGGTGGGACTTGCTCCCACCCTACGGATCCTACAGCCATTCTTTGTTTAATGGGGAAACAATCTATGGGTAGGGGCGACGCATGCGTCGCCCCACGTCAGCATCCATTGATGTAAACAGTTTCTCATTGGAACACACATGAATCCGAATGGGCTTTAGTCCATCCGTACGGTGGGGGCTTGCTCCCACCGCACAGGTCAAACAATCAATCGATCTTTGTTTAATGGGGAAACAATCCCTTGTCGTAGAGGCGACGCATGCGTCGCCTACGTCAGCGTCCATTGATGAAAACCGTTTCTCATTTGGAACATACACGAATACGGATGGGCTTTAGTCCATCCGTACGGTCAGCTTGCTTTCACCGCACAGATTCAACAACCATTCGATCTTATTTATTCTGGAAACAATCCCTTGGTCTTGGTCTGGGCGACGCATGCGTCGCCTACGTCAGCATCCATTGATGTAAACCGTTTCTCATTGGAACATATACGAATCCGGATAGACTTGAGGCCCACCCGTACGGTGGGGGCTTGCTCCCACCGCACAGATTCAACAACCATTCGATCTTATTTATTCGGGAAACAATCCCTTGGTCTTGGTTAGGGCGACGCATGCGTCGCCCCTACGTCAGCCTACATTGATGTAAACCGTTTCTCATTTGGAACATACACGAATCCGGATGGACTTGAGGCTCATCCGTACGGTCAGTTTGCTTCCAACGCACAGATCCTACAGCCATTCGATCTTTGTTTAATGGGGAAACAATCTATGGGTAGGGGCGACGCATGCGTCGCCCCTACGTCAGCGTCCATTGATGAAAACCGTTTCTCATTTGGAACATACACGAACCCGGATGGACTAATGCATGCTTTCTGTGATCTATTGAAAAATGTCCCTTGGAACGTTGACCGGCTATTCCTCGATGATCGTGATCCTGCTTCGAATTTCCGCTGTTTTACGCATCATGGCGATCCCCTGACAGTACTTTTCCTCGGAGAGCTGCACAGCGCGTTCCACGTCTGCCCGGTCGATCCCCTTGCCCGTTACGATGTACTCAAACTCCATCAATTTAAACACATGCGGATGCTTATCCTGCACGCTCTCCACGTGTACTTTGCACTCATAAGCGGTAAAAGGTACTTTCTTCTTGCTCAGGATTGAGAGCACATCCATGCTTGTGCATCCCGCTGTACCGATCGCAATTAATTCTGTCGGTCTGAAGCCGGTGTTATGTCCACCGGAGCCTTCCGCAGAGTCCAGCGTTACTTCATGTCCAGAATCAGCGGTACCAGTGAAAGCCATCTCTTGTTTCCAGGTTACTTTTACGTCCATTTTTGCTCCTTTTGTTCCATCAGGGTGGGTTTGTTAAAAAAAATCAGGCACTGGCAGCCAATGACAAGTTTGCCTGAACATCAAAGTCCAGGGATGAGGTTTCGCCTGCGACAAAATGCCGGTAGCCTGCAGCAGCGATCATGGCTGCGTTGTCGGTGCACAAGCTGATATGGGGGATGTGCACTCGAAATTCGGTTTGAGAGCGAAAGGCTTCGCGCAGGGCTTTGTTTGCGCTGACGCCGCCCGCTACGATGATTTCGCGCACTTCAAATTCCCGGGCTGCCGCGATGGTTTTTTCAAAAAGAGCTCCCACCACCGCCGCCTGGAAACTGGCGGCAATATCCGCTGTGGGCACGGTCTTGTGGGCAGACTTAAATTCTTCCACGGTGCGCAAAACGGCTGTTTTCAGCCCACTGAACGAGAAATTCCAGGGTTCACTCAAACGTGCTTTTGGAAAGTTGAATGCCCGTGGATTCCCCTGCATGGCGGCTTTTTGAATGGAAGGACCACCCGGGTAGGCAAGTTCCAATAAGCGAGCCACCTTGTCGAAGGCTTCGCCCGCAGCATCATCGCTGGTTCCACCAAGCATTTGGTACTGCAGATGATCCCGCATCAAGACCAGTTCTGTATGACCGCCCGAGACTAAAAGCGCCACCAAGGGGAATTTTGGTTCAGGGGTAGGTTTGCTGCCGGACTGGTACAGCCAGGCTGAATAGAGATGCCCCTCCAGGTGGTTGACTCCCACAATCGGCAGTTCAGCCGATAGGGCTAAACCCTTGGCAAGATTAACCCCTACCACCAGCGAGCCAGCCAGACCCGGCCCGCGTGTGACCGCGATTCCGTCCAGGTCTCCAAGCTTCATGTGTGCCTGTTGCAAGGCTTCATTGACGGTTGCATATACCGCCTTGACGTGTTCTCGTGAAGCCAATTCGGGATACACGCCGCCAAATTGAGCGTGCAGGTCCACTTGGCTGGCGATCACACTACTCTCGATCACTCTCCCATTCTCAACGACGGCTGCAGCTGTTTCATCGCAGGAGCTCTCAATTCCTAAAATGCGCAGATCGATCTTTTTCATATTATCCGCCTTTCATGGGGATCACCAGATCCATGGGGAAATCCACAAACTTGGCGAAGGTGCGATCAGGTTTTACATACCAGGTGTCTTCCAGGCGGATGCCAAAGCCTTTCTCGGGGTAGTAAAGACCGGGTTCGATCGTCATGACCGAACCGACTTTCAGGAGGTTGGTCGGGTCATTTTCGAGACCTGTGAAAGGCTTTTCGTGCACGTCCAGCCCAACTCCATGACCGAGATTGTGAATGTAACCCTGCTCAATCTTTGGATTCTGGCGAATCGTTTCGTGCCCCATGGCTTCGTAAAGCTCACAGGTGCGGGCTTGATAGCGAGCGGGGTTGACGCCAACTTCCAGTTCAGACACAACAGTATCGTACACCTGTTTGACCTGCTCGTAAGCCTTCAGAACTTCATCGGGAGCATAGCCCAGACACCACGTGCGCGTGAAGTCGTAGAAATAGCCGCCGCCGGCTTCGCAGGGAAAGATGTCGTAGACGATTGCCTGCCCCAGTTTAATTGGGTCGCTGGGGGTGCCGCTGCTGTGAGGGATGCCGCCATCCCGCCCGATGGCAAAAATGGTACCCTCAGGATTTTCCACGCCAGCTTCTGCCAGCCAAAGGTTTATCCGGGCTTTGACATCGCCAATTGTGAGCGGTTGCCCGTCGGATTTGATGAGTTTCTCATCAACAACCTGGTGGCTGGTGAGCAGGTCGCGTGTTTTTTGAACGACAGAGGTGGTAATGATGCCCATCTGGCGGATGCGTTCGATCTCTTCCGAACTTTTGGTGGCACGCGCCTCGACCATGATCAAGTCCAGGGGGTCACCTACAAAAGCTAATTCCGGGAGGAGCTGCTGCAGGCGGGTGATGAGGGAGAAGAATGGTCCAAATTCACGCACTCCATAGAGCATAACCTTGCCCGTGTTGATTCCAAGATCTTTCAGGATTTGTTTATAGCGCAGCGCCGAGGCTTCAGCCATGTCGTTATTGGCCGGGGTCAAGAACTGCTGGATCGGGTAGTTGGAGTAACTGATCAGGCGATAACCGGTTTTTGCCGCCTCTTCGCGCTCCATCATGCCGTGGAGGAGAATGGGCGTCTGACCGGGGATGTAGAAAAGGTCAGCGTTGGTAACATGGCAACCCCCGGTGAAATAGACCATGTTGGGGTTGTGTTGGGCAGGACCACTGATCCAGAGATAGTTAATGTCGTGTTTCCGCATAAGAGCGTCAAGATCTTGTTTCATGATAATTCCTTCCTTTCAAGGAGGATGGTTTGCAGCGAGGTTAGGAGTGTTTCTTCCTGCCAGGAGAGGACGGTGCGCGGGTCGAGCAGCAGCAGATCTTCCTGCACTCTGGCGATGATCGGTGGATTGGCTTCCCTCAGTTTGGCAGTAAATTTTGCTGGAGATTTCACTTTCAATGCAAACAGGCAGGTGGGCAAGGTTTCTCCGGGCAGGCTTCCGCCTCCAACGGTGGATAGACCTTCCAAAGCGCTGCCATCCTGGAGGCGATCAATCCACCTTTGCACCTGCGCTGTCAGATCTTCAAACGAGCGGGAGAGCATCTGGTAAAGTGGGATCTCCTGCTCTGCTTCTCCCTTGAGGTAGTGAAGAAGGGTGGCTGAAAGGGCTGCCAGGCAGAGTTTATCCGCTCGGATAGCGCGATAAAGCGGGTGGCGGCGGATTTTGGCGAGCAGTTCGTTCTTCCCGACCAGAATGCCGGCCTGTGGGCCGCCCAGGAGTTTGTCGCCAGAGAAGCAAACCAAATCCGCCCCTTTGGAGAGCGTTTCCTGCACGGTGGATTCTTGCGCCAGGCCATATTTGGCTGTGTCCAGAAGAGCACCGGAACCAAGATCCACCATTAGGGGCAGGTTGTGTTGGTGAGCTAATTTGGCAAGGTCCTCGAGGGTAGGTTCCTCGGTGAAGCCAATGATCTTGAAATTGGATTGATGGGCCACGAGCAGCATACTGGCACCTTCGGCGATGGCCTGCTCAAAATCGGATAGGCGCGTGCGGTTGGTGGTGCCCACCTCGACGAGTTTCGCGCCAGATTGCTTCATAACATCCGGAATTCGGAAGCCGCCGCCAATTTCCACTAATTGTGAACGGGAGATTGCTACTTTCTTGCCTTTTGCCAGCGCGCTGAGCGCCAGGAGCACCGCGGCGGCATTGTTATTGACCACCAGGGCACTTTCGCACCCAGTCAGGCGTGTTAGAAGAGCGCTGGCATGCATGTCGCGCTTGCCGCGGGATCCTTTGGCAAGGTCATATTCGAGGGTGGAATAGCCGCTGGCAACACGTTCAATGGCTGCAAGCGCGGCGCGTGAAAGCGGCGCCCGCCCGAGATTGGTATGCAGAAGCACGCCGGTGGCATTGATCACGGCTCGCAGAGACGGTTGGGATTGATGTTCAAGGATGGCTTCCAGCGAGTTTATGAGCTCCTCATCGGAGGGCATTTCAGCGATGTTTTGCACACTTTGGCGCAAATCTTCCTGAAGCTCTCGGATGGCGGAGACAGTCCAGGCGTGCCCATAGAGCCCCAAAAGCTGCTCGGTGCGGGGGTTGTGAAGAATCTGATCTACCGAGGGGATGTCGCGCAGGGAGACCATGATCAGTTGCTTTGTGGGTTAGGTTTCCAGCGGCTGCGTTCCCAGAGCCTGATCAGAAACTCCACCAGGAACAAGGCTGCTGCTAAAACGATCCCCAGGGGAAAGGTCAGCACCCGTCCCATTTGCAGCCAGAGCAAAAGTGCGGCAAAGATGCCAAACCACGTCGCCTGGCGGATGATCACCTGCGGTGCAACTGGGGGTGTGGAGGGAAAGCGCAGGTTCAAGAACCAGGTGAAGGGCAGGAAAAGACCTGTTACGAATATGACCACGAAGAAAAAAAACAACCAGCGCGGACCAATAGTGGGCAGTGTCAGAGTGAGGACCAGTGCCATCCCTATCGCTCCGATGATGATGAGCGCTAACATGCCGGGTAAATAAAACTTAAAGGGGATAGGCTGGTTTTGGTTATCTTCCATGCAGAAATTATACATTATTTCTTAGCTCATTAACGGAGTATGATTGGGTAGCAGGAGTATTGATTTGGAGAAATATGCCCGAAGAATACCAACTCAAAGTGATCGGATGGATTGAATCCGATCTGACTCAAGTGGAAAAGGCTCCGCCCCAGGGCGCTGGTTCCGGGCAGGAAGCCTGGTTGATTCTGGAACCGCAGTACGCGGAGGGCTTGGATGGCATCCAAGTCGGCGACCATCTGCTGGTCTTAACCTGGCTGCATCTTGCCGAACGCTGGCCATTGAAACTCCCGCCTCATGGCAATCACCAAATGCCAGCCAGGGGTGTGTTTGGCACCCGATCCCCACACCGCCCGAATCCGATCGGCGTTCACCTGGTGGAGGTGCTGGCAGTGGAGGGTAACCGCTTGCGCCTGTGCGGCATGGAGGCAGTCGATGGCACTCCGGTGGTGGACATCAAATGCGTCCTGCATTGAACTATTTCGGATGAATCTGATCAACTGCTTTAATCAATTATCCCATTTACAATTATCCCATTTACATAAGAGAACGCTCCCCATCAGGTATAATTGCTCTAGCGCACCTATCCACCCAATCGAGGAGGGAATCATGAAAAAAATACTCACGACATATCTTAAGATTGTCGCAGAAAAAACTGTGCATCAGGAGAGTACCGAAAGTTCCTATTATCGCCCCGTCGAGTTTCTGTTTTCAGAATTTCTCCTTGAAAAGGGACGCAAGATCAAAGTCACAACTCTGCCTAAACCAACTGAAGCGGGCAACCCTGACTTTCGGGTTTGGGATTGGGAAGACTTCATTGTTGGGTAAATCGAAGCAAGACTTCCCAGGGATCTTGATAACCCAACCCCTCACCGACTCCTGCCAAATCATCCTCGTTGCAACCGCCTTGGCGAAGACGATAGAGGTGCAAAGGGAGATTGATGATTTATACTATCGAGTAGACAATGAAACAAAGGACCAAGATAAACACATGTCTGAAGCTTGAAATTGTTATTGTCAAAAAAGATCTAAAAGTAAATCCAGAAAAACCTTGCCAGGTCTCAAAGTTCCTATTATCGATTTACAATTCCTTGAGATCTAATAGTTCATAAACCTCTTCCACTTCGTCTTTGGCTTGATTAATTCTGGAAACTTGTCTCAAACTAAACTCATACTTTAAACCTACTTTAGTGCCAACAAGCTTCTGTCTTAGTTCTTCTTCAAATCTCCCCTTAATCTCACGAATCCCATCTTCGAGATCCTCATGGATTTCGAACCAATTTCGATCTAAACTTAATCCCATTAATGTGCCCCTGACTTTTAAATCTGCTGGAGGTAAAAAATCAATGTGCTTAATCACTCTTATTGCTTCTGTTATGTCAGGTCCTGTCAGTCTTGCACTAATCCACATTTTTTTTGGTGAAATATACTCAGCAACAATCGACCTTTCTTGGGATTCAATTGATTTTAAAAAGGAGAGATAATTAGAAGCTACTCTCACTTGTAATTCCCTTAATTTTTGGGTCAATCCTTCTATGTCGGGTGTGGCATCAATTAGATCAATCAGATTAATAATTGCTTTAGTATTTTCTTCGAGCAGGTCCTCAGCCTGAGAAGCTTGTATATTCACAACCGTCGAACCAGGTGAAGTACTGACAAGGTTTTGTATCAAATTTCGTCTTATTGTTGTAGGAACAGCACCTTTTACTTTTGGTTTCCCGAATAGTGATTGTCCGATAGAATTTATCAATGATTGTAGGCTGGTAAGAATTTCTCCTAGCATTCCGATAGGAGCTTCACCTGGTTTTGTTTCAGGAAAGTTAAAATGAAGTCGTAAAAAACCTCTTCCTTCACTTTGTACATTCTCAATTGTGTGCTGGTCAAAAGATATTTCATTCTCCACATAAACATTGGGTTCTGGTAGCAGATCGTCACTTAGAGAACTGGAAGGAATCTCGACTTCAGAATTTATGGTGAAATTTGATTGATCAATAACGATTAAGTTGGCATAATTAGATTCAGCTTCAGTAAATGTAGTCCGATAATCTATCAATCCATTAGTTAATTCTTCTAGTCTATCGTTAGAAATCGTCACTACTAACCATTGAATTTTGTCTAACTCATCGGATACAAGCATGCAAAGTAGCTTTTGATCAAAATCTGATTCACCCACAAATAAGATAGGCTGGTTGTAGTATTCCAGAACCTTGATGGTTTTTATTTCGCCAAATTTTTTTGTTGTTGGAAGAATACTCATAATATTACTCTTCTTCAATTAGCTCAAAATAATTTCGAATAACAATACCTTCATAACACCAAAGGGTCATGTGTCCACTTCCACAGCCCGGTGGGGTTCTTTTGATTCGCCCACAATTCTCAGTTAAAGTGCCTTTACTTAGCTTCCAGTTTCTGAACACAGGGAAATTACTCCGCATTTTTTTTGCTTTACTAAGTGAAGAAAAAACTGATATTCCACATCCAATACATTCATTTCCGGGTTCTACTCTATCAGGCTTACTTAACTTGTATGGTACGAACGTGTCACTCGTAGAAATATCTCCTTTTACAAAATGAAAAACCTCCATTGTTGTAACAATACTGTCTTCCGGTGGGCAATTATCTGGGAAATATCCGGGGAATACTCGAGTTATTTTATTTTCTTCATTCTCGCCCATCGATTTTATTGTCATTTCATATTTTCCGAAAAGGATAGCGCCATTTTTAAATATTGTCAGAAGAATTACTTCAAGATCAAACTACTGTAAAAAAGAGATACTACAATAGTTTATCCTAAGTGTTGATTTCTGTGTGAAGAAATATCTTGACATCTAATATCCAGACTTACCTACCAACGAAAAGGGTCCATTTAGAAATTGCCTTATTCATAATTACCCCAGTTTGGGTGAAAGCTTTCCCGCCTTTTATAATATAGGTATCAACCTACTAAGGTAGGACAAGTCCGTTAGGGTTGGAATGCATGGCGAACGACTAAGTTGAGCTTGAGATCAGGCTTAATTGTTATTTATCTTTTCTTAATAAGGTGCTTTTACTCTGTCACAATCTGTTTGAATGTCATTATTTAATATGATAAACTCATTTTACTCGTTCATACCCTCTTCTTCCTGGCAAATAAGAGGGAAAAAAACAGACTGTGAAGGGATACCTCCAGGTGAGGTATTTTTTATAAGGTGGCAAAGATGACCAACAAGAATCTGACCAAGAAGGACTCTTATCTCAGGGAGCTGGATAAGCGCGTGCTGATCTTCGATGGTGCCATGGGTACCATGCTGCAGCTGCAGAAACTAACCGCCGTGGATTTTGGCGGAGAGCGCTACTTGGGCTGTAATGACTATCTCACTCTTTCTTCTCCTCAAACTGTTGCCAGGATTCACAGAGCTTACCTCGAAGCTGGCGCTGATGTCGTCGAAACCGACAGTTTCAGGGCTAATCGCCTCACCTTGGCTGATTACGGCCTTGCAGATAAAACCCACGAGATCAATTTTGCTGCGGCACAGATCGCCCGTAAAGCCGCTGATGATTTCACCACACCCGATAAACCTCGCTTCGTCGCCGGTTCCATCGGACCCTCGGGAAAACTCATTTCCACCAACGATCCTGAAATGTCCAACATCAGTTACGAACAGTTGGTGGATATTTTCCGCGAGCAAGCCCGCGGGCTGATCCAGGGCGGCGCGGATCTGTTGTTGATCGAGACCTCCAATGACATCCTGGAAGTCAAAGCTACCATTCACGGCATCCACCTGGCTTTCGAAGAAGAAGGCATCAGGCTGCCCATCCAGGCACAGGTCACGCTGGATGTCAACGGCAAAATGCTGCTCGGCACCGACATCACTGCCGTGCTCTCGATCCTCGAGGGCACGGGCGTGGATGTGGTTGGGATCAATTGTTCCACGGGTCCCGAGCACATGCGCGGAGCGATCTCCTACCTGAGCGAGCACTCGCAACTGCCCATTTCCTGCATCCCCAATGCTGGTTTGCCGATGAACGTCGATGGTGAGGCGGTCTACCCCATGCAGGCAGAGGAATTCTCGTCTGCTCTATCTGAATATGTCAGCCGTTACGGCATTCGTGTTGTCGGCGGGTGCTGCGGCACCACACCTGCCCACATCCACGCTCTGAGCCAAAAAATTGCCAACATCACCCCCTCAAAAATCGAACCGGAAACTTTCGCTTCCCTGGCTTCTTCGGTCCAGGCAGTGGCAATCGAGCAGCAGCCTGCGCCCTTTGTTATCGGTGAGCGCCTCAATGCGCAGGGTTCCCGCGCCTTCAAGCGCCTGCTGCTGGCTGAGGACTACGACGGTATGCTCCAGATTGCCCGCGACCAGGTGGATTTTGGCGCGCATGCCCTCGATGTTAGCGTAGCCGTCACCGAACGCAGCGACGAAGCGGAGATGATGCGCCGATTGGTGAAACGACTTACCCTCGAAGTGCCGGTGCCACTGGTGATCGATACGACTGAACCCGATGTGGTCGAGGCGGCTCTTGAGACTGTTCCTGGGCGCTGTTTGATCAACTCTACTAACTTTGAGGCTGGCGACGCCAAACCCCGACGCATTTTCGCCCTGGCACGCCAGCACGGCGCGGCTGTGCTGGGGCTGACGATCGATGAAGAAGGCATGGCGCGCACAGCCGAACGCAAACTGCAGATCGCCCGCCGGTTGGTGGAGCTGGCAGCAGAGTACGATCTGCGGCCTGAAGACCTCGTCATTGACGACCTGACCTTCACCCTCTCCACCGGAGAAGAAATCTACCGCGATTCTGCCATCCAGACCCTGGAAGGTATACGACTGATCAAGAAAGAGCTGCCCGGGGTGCATACATCCCTGGGTGTCAGCAACGTTTCTTTTGGTTTTTCTCCTGCGTCACGCAAGGTACTCAATAGCGTTTTTCTATATCATGCCGTTGAGGCTGGGCTCGATATGGCCATTCTCAATCCCGCGCAGGTCAAGCCTTATGCGGAAATCCCGGTAAATGAACGCGAACTGGCGGAAAACCTGATCTTCAACCGCTCAGACGCAGCCCTGCCGGACTTCATTGCTTATTTCGACTCTGTTGTGACCAGTGAGGATGACCAATCCGCCAAAGCAGACCCATTTGAAGGGTTGAACCACAGCGAGAGGCTGTTCCAGAAAGTCCTGCGCCGTCACAAAGCTGGCATTGAGGAAGATATCGATGCCATTCTCGCCGAGCACGCTGATCAGCCTAAGGGTGCGGTTGCAGTGACAATCCTCAACGATGTTCTGCTGCCTGCGATGAAAGAAGTTGGCGATCGCTTCGGTGCGGGAGATCTTATCCTGCCTTTTGTTTTGCAGTCCGCGGAGGTTATGAAAAAGGCTGTTACCCACCTTGAAAATTACCTGGATAAGCAGGAAGGTCTCTCCAAGGGCAAACTCGTGCTCGCGACCGTGTTTGGCGACGTGCACGACATTGGTAAGAACCTGGTGCGGACAATCCTCGCAAACAACGGTTACGAAGTAGTTGACCTGGGCAAACAGGTGCCAATGGAGACGATCATCTCCGCCGCGATTGAAGAAAAGGCCAGCGCTATCGGTCTGAGCGCACTGCTGGTCTCCACCAGCAAGCAGATGGCGCTGATCATCAATGAACTGCAGCGCCGTGGGATGGACATCCCGGTGCTGATTGGCGGAGCAGCGATTAACCCGGCGTTTGGCCGGCGTATCCTGCGGACCGAAAGCGGAGAGTACTACCGGGGCGGCGTTTACTACTGTAAAGACGCCTTCGAGGGCTTGAATGTAATGAACCAACTCTCGGATCCTGCCCGTAAGGAAGCTCTGCTGGCGACGGTTAAAGAAAAAGCCGATCAGGAATTTGGCAAGAAAAGAACAGAACCTCCAGCTTCCATTACCGAAAAGAAATCGAATGTCAGACCGGCAGCATTTATCCCAGAGGTGACTAAGTGGGGCCCCAGGGTGGTGCGTGATTTGCCTTTGCAGGCTGTGGCAACCCACCTGGATCTGAAATCCCTTTACCGCATGAATTGGGGCGGCACGGGGTTGAAAGGCGAGGAATGGGAAAAAATACAAGCGGAATTTGACGCCCGCAGGCTGCGCATGCTGGCTCAGGCGGAGAAAGAAGGCTGGTACAAACCCCAGGCTGTTTACGGATACTTCCCAGCCGCTTCCGAAGGAAATGACCTGATCGTCTTTGATCCGGCATCCCTTGGCAAAGACTTGCGCGAATTGACCCGTTTTACCTTCCCACGCCAGCCCGCTGGCGAACAACTCTGCCTTGCGGATTACTTCATGCCCCTCAGTTCGGGTGTGATGGACGTGGTTGCCCTGCAGGTGGTGACGGTTGGCAAGCAGGCGACGGAGCGTTTTGAAGCGCTGGACGCGGCAGCGGAATACTCGGAGGGTTTCTTCTTCCACGGGCTGGCTGTGCAGCTGGCTGAGGCAACCGCGGATTACCTGCATAAGCAGATCCGCCGTGAGCTCAAAATGAACCCGGAGCAAGGTTTGCGCTATTCCTGGGGCTATCCCTCCATACCGGACCTGCAGGACCACCGAAAAGTCTTTGATTTGCTGCCTGCCGAGCAGGAGCTCGGCATGAGCTTGACCTCAGCATATCAATTAGTGCCCGAGCAATCCACTGCAGCGATCATTCTGCACCATCCCGACGCGCAGTACTTCAACGTCGGCACCAGCCTGACCGACAGAGCCTTTGCAGGGTAGAAGCTGCTGCCACAGAGCTGGTTCTTTGTAAGAGTGTTGGCATGGTTGCCATGCATGCAAGTCATGCAACAGAAAAATAAAGAAAAATAAGTTCGCGAAATTACTGTCGAGAGCTTCCCGCCTGATTCAGGATCTTTCCTACCAGGTGGGAGGCGGATTCCAGCTATTCTATGCATGCTTTTACCCCACTGGATATTGAGGTACAATTCCAGTGTTCAAGGATGGATGCCATGAAGAAAATTCCAGGAATCATACTTGTTTTGCTCACCATAGCATTGCTAATGAGTGCTTGTGTTGCCCCGGCGACGCCAACGTTGACTGATGCTGAAAAAACAGCCATAGCTGGCACAGTCACTGCTGTTTTCTCCAAACCCACTGACGAAGTTCAGCCCAGCGCTACCCCTTCGCCGACCGCGCCTCCCACACCCGAACCCACTCCGACTGTGGCTGTGCCTGTGGGTCCGGACACTTACCCCGAGGGTGTCAATCCGCTGACGGGTCTGAAGGTCGAAAATCCCGAGCTGCTCCATCGCCGTCCAGTCATCATGAAGATTTCCAACCATCAGATCGATTATCAACCGCAGTGGGGTCTTTCCAAAGCGGATCTCATCTTTGAATATTACATTGGTTGGGGTGCTAACCGTTTTGCCGCCCTCTACTATGGGCAGGATTGCGACCGTATTGGTCCTATTCGCTCGATCCGCCGTGTAGATGGTCACCTCGGCAGCCTCTACCAGGCTGTAGTTGGTTCCACCGGCGGAGATGGCAACGATGTGCTGCCCTATCTCAACAATTACATCCCGGGTCGCTACTTCCTGGATAAATATCTCTGCCCTGGCGTCTGCGACGATGGTCGCAATGTGGTTTACAGTGTTTTTGGTGATTCAGCCGCGCTCTCTGAGTATTTCAATAACCAGGGTTACGCCCTCGAAAACCCGGATCTGAGTGGTATGGCTTTCAGTGCTACCCCTCCGGAAGGAGGCGAATCTGGGACCAGTGCCTGGATCAGCTTCGGGGCGGGGGAAGGGAGCGAGTTTGTCTACGATGAAACCAGCGGCAAGTATTTGCGCTTTGCAATGGACGAAACCACCAACAACGTCTACGGCCCTTCGATCGATCAGAACACCGGTGAACAACTTGCGTTCTCGAACCTGATTGTCATCAACGCGCCTTACACTGAATATAAAACGACGCTGCACAGCATCGACCTGATAGGCAACACCGGTGGTCTGCCCGCCACAGTTTTTCGCGATGGCAAGGCATACGAGATCACTTGGAAAACCCCGAACCCCGCTAAGCCGATCCAGTTTTTTGACGGGAATGGCAATCCATTCCTGCTCAAACCCGGTAATTCCTGGATCGTTCTGCTCGGCACGAGCTCACCGGTGAACATTGAAGGGGGGGAGTGGAGCTTCACGTTTAGCATCCCATAGAACGGTGCGGACCCTCATTATTTCGGATATCCATGCTAATCTGGCGGCGTTTGAAGCCGTGCTCTCTGATGCTGGCAGTTTCGACCGGGTTTGGTGCCTGGGCGACGTGGTTGGTTATGGGCCTGACCCCAACGAATGCATCACCCTCTTGCGCCAACAGCCTGGCTTGCGCTGCATTATGGGCAATCATGACGCAGCCCTGATGGGATTTATCGACCTGAATGCCTTTAATGATCAAGCTGCCCGGGCAGTCACCATCCAATCTGAGCTGCTCAGCCAGGAATCACGTAATTTTTTGGAGCTGCTTGATATTGTGTATGAGGAAGGTGAAATAAGCTTCGCCCACGGCAGTCCGCGCGACCCAATTTGGGAATACGTCGTCAGTTCACGCATTGCCCAGGAGAATTTTTCTGCTTTCAGGACACAAATCTGCCTGGTAGGTCATTCGCACATCCCCTCGATTTTCATTGAAAATCCCCATGGTCGTCCGACCATTTTGACCCCCCAAAACGCTGACCGCTGGCGCTCGGATCAACGTTTCATCCTCAACCCTGGCTCGGTGGGTCAGCCGCGCGACCGCAATCCGAAGGCGGCGTACGTCATCTGGGATGATCAGGAGGATACCTGGCTTTTCAAACGTGTGGCTTATGACATAGAATCCGTTCAGCAGCGCATCTTAGCCCTTGGTATTCCCTCTAGGCACGCCTCGCGGCTCAGTCAGGGCATTTGAGTTTGTTCAGGAACAAATACCGATATATTTCGTCTTTAGGATGGAAGAGAAAAATACAAGGAGACAAAATGAAGAAGAAAATTTTGTTAATAGCCCTGATTTCTATGCTAATGTTGTCCGCTTGCAGTGGCCCCTCAAGGAATACGACCGCTATCCCGACTGAGGCCCCTGCTGTACCAGGCTATGGGCCAATTGAGGAAGAATCCGGGACCAAGGATGGTAACTCCACCGCTTATGATGCTGCCGGGCAGCAGGCTCAGGTGGAGAGAGTGGTGCTGAAGTCCGCCGAGATCACCATCTCAGTTGCCAAACCCCACGATTCGATGAAGGAAATTTCTGAGATGGCAAGCCGGCTGGGTGGATTTGTGGTCAGTTCGTACACCTGGAAAGAGGAGGATTATTCGAGTGGTCGCTCCTATGACAAAGCCACAATTACCATCCGGGTGCCGGCAGAAAAATTGGACTCTACCCTGGCTGAAATTCGAGCCATGAGTGCGAATGGTGCTGAGGGTGTCATCTCCGAGAGCCAGTCCGGGCAGGATGTGACCTCAGATTACGTTGATTCCGAATCGCGTCTGCGCAACCTCAAAGCTGCTGAAGAGCAGCTGATGAAATTGATGGAGAACACCACTGATCTTGAGAATACCATGGAAGTTTTTCGCGAGTTGACCAACATCCGCGAACAAATCGAAGTGCTGCAGGGTCATATCAATTACCTGAAAGAATCATCTGAGCTTTCCTCGATTGCGGTCACGCTTGTTGCTGAAGCATCCTTGCAGCCGATTGAAATCGGCGGATGGAAACCCCAGGGCGTGGTGCGTGAGTCGCTTGAGAGACTGGTGCGCAATTTCCAGAACCTGGTGGATTTCCTGATCCGCTTCAGCATCACTTGGCTACCCTTCCTGATTCCGCTGGGAATTGTCATCCACTTCCTGGTCAAAGCCCTGCGCAAGCGCTCTACTAATCAACCGGGCAAAAGCAAGGACATGGCTTCCCCAACTGCTGTGATAGAGCCCACTCCAATAGAACCCGAAGACAAGAAATAACCAAATCTATTTATCGAACAACCGCCCTTTTGCAGGGCGGTTGTTCTTTGTGGTCAGGGATGGAGGTAAAAGACGCGATCAATACCCAGCTAGTAGAACTTTTTTGTTACCAGGTTTTGCCTAAAAGGCAAGCTTCACACAGGTCTTCTCCGCAAAACTCAGCGCGATACTGATCAGTTTTTCAGTTTCCTGGATCCAATAAACCTCTTCCCCATCAACTTTAACTGCAGATGGGACGGATTGGCAATAAAGATAGATCATACCTTCTGCTTCATGCCCCAGGTCCAGCTCGAAGCTCAGGTTCGAGCCATCAAGCTGCCATGATTGCAGCTCAATCCCTTGCGAGACGTGCAAATCACTACCCAGGTAAGCAACATCCTGCTGTGGGCTGAGGGTCATCAGTCGCACTCCGTGGGCAGGCACTTGGTGGAAAACGTGTTCCGCATCCACTTCTGCCCATTCCCCCGTCCAAAACTCACGCATTAACCATGGCTGTCCGTCCAAACCAAAAACCTTCATATCCAGCGCAAGGTCTTGCGGCTCGTCCGACCAGTTAAAAAGCGCGATCACCTGCCGCTCGCCAGCTGGTGTTTGCATGGTCTGACGCAGGATGGAGGGCAGGGTCTTTTCGAACAGGTCAACAACTTGTGGATTCGGCGGCAAGACTGGTAACAAGCTTTGGGCAAGCCTCAGCCGGTCTTCACTGAGCTTGCTCATGTCGTCCGAGAGCAAAAGCGCTCCACCGCTCAGGCTAATGGCACTTGAAAGAGATTGCACTTCCGGCAGAGTGAGCTTCGAATCAGCCCGCACCAGCAGACAGTCCGGATCATTTACCCACCAATGGGGATCCATCGGTGAGCGTGTGATAATGTTCTGGATGGCATTACGGGCGCAGGGCATGTTTGGCTCATCGCGGAAAGGTTTTTTGATGCCGTAAGCGTTGGGCTCCCATTCCGGGCTGACGTCCGCGCTGATTCGCATCATATCAAATACCCCAATGCCGGAGCCAATCGGACAGCCACACCCCAGCAGGATAGTCTCACTGCCAGCTTCTTCACGGATCATTTCCAGTGCCTGGCGTAAGATCTGCGCGCGAGTTTTGGTTGTGTCATGATGTGACCCTGGTAAGGCAGCAGCGTAGAGGAAGTCCAATTTCAGATAGGGATACCCCCAATTCTTCACTGCGGTTTGGATCACGTCACGGACATATCCCAGCGAATCTGGATGGGTCAGGTCGAGCGCCCGCCCTAACCCGCCCCAGGCAAAGCCGCTGTTAACAGGACGGTCATTGGCTTTACGCAGCAGCCAGTTAGGATGCTGGCGGATCAACTTTGAGCGCGGCTGCAGGATGAATGGCGCCAGCCAGATGCCAGGCGTCAGACCTTCACGGCGAATGTCCTCAGAAAGATCAGCTACTCCCTCCGGGAAAGCAGGGTCAAACTCAAACCAGTTCCCAACGTTCTGCTCAAAGCCATCATCAATCTGGAAAAACTTGAGCGGCAGACGGGATCTCAATTGGCTCACAGTCTTTAGATTCTTGCGAATCTCAGCAGGGGTGATGTTCTGGAAGTAGTAATACCAGCTGCACCAACCAAGTGGCGTCTCGATGCGCTTCCTGACTTCGTTTTCGTGAGCGACGGCTTCAAAATAGGCCTTAAAAGGCTCTGGATCCATGCTGTCAAAGAACTGCCATGCCAGCCAGTCACTGCCCAGGGTTGCTCCGCTGCGCAATTCGATCTTGTCCGCATTTGCCCAGACCTGCAGGTCCGGTTCGGGGTGCAGCGTGGAAACCAGTGATCCAAACTGCTCCTTTTGGGATAAAAATCCACATATCAACCCGACCTTTGCCTCGTGGTCAATGATCGCGCCGAACATGTCGGATGAAAACTCTGAGTTCTTTTGGGTAATGGGGGTGCCAACGTTGTAGAGCATTGGGTGTGCAAGATGCTTCAGCCAACTGCGCGTTTGTTTTTCACCCTGCTGCCAGGTTCCGCTGGGCGACCAGCTTTGCCAACCGTTGCTGAAAAAGGCGGTCTTTTGGGGGCGATTGTCCGAAAAGTGCAGCTCTCCCGCCTGCATTACGCCGAAGGTCATTTTGTCAGGATGGAAGACCTGCTCTGAGTGGTTGCGGATTTCCATGCGCTGCAGGAGTAGAGGCTCATCTACAGGCAGGGCAAATTCCACCAACCACTCCAGGTCAACGCTTTCCGCTCGATATACTGCGGAAACAATATCCAGAAGTCCATGTTTGGAGTCAGCCCGCTGTTCCTGGCTGATGGATTCGAGCCTTGCAGTCGGATGAAAGGCGCTGCTGCTGAAACTCAGGTTATACCCTGCGTTTTTCAAGCTCGCTCCAGGGAAGCGCCGACTTTCGAGGAAGAAAGTGCCAGCTTCAGGATTAAGCAAAAAATCCAGCCAGGAATTTGTCAGGCGGGTCACTTGGTGTACCATCTTTCCAGGATTTCGCTGAATGGGATTGGACCTTCGCGAAGCAGTTTTGGTTCATTGCCCATGCAGTCTATGATTGTTGAAGCTTGACCGCCTGTGAGTTTTCCTCCGTCCAGGACCAGGTCAACCAGTCCGTTGAGCTGCGCCAGCACGCCCTGGGCGTCCCGCGGGTTTTCGTGGTCTGAGAGATTGGCGCTGGTGACTGCCAGGGGACCAGTTTGATTGAGCAAGGCTAGCGCCACGGCATGGTCTGGCATGCGAACAGCCAGCCCGGGATAGGGCGTCAGATCCTGAGGTAAAGCGGCATGTTTGGGCAGCACCAACGTAAGCGCTCCAGGCCACCACTGTTCCATCAACTTGCCAGCCCGCTCTGGGAAATCCGAAATGAGACTGTTCAGCTGGTCTGGGCGGCTGATCAGGACCGGAATTGCCTTGGACATGGCACGTCCCTTGGCAGCATAGATTTTCTGCAGGGCGGTTGGAGAATGAGGATCACAGCCCAAGCCGTACAGCGTGTCGGTAGGGAAAGCGATCAATCCGCCAACGCGGACCACTTCACAAGCCAGATGGATGGCATCCGGGTCGGTGGCTGAAATGAGCTGAGTTTTCATAAGACCTCGATCCGCACCAGACGGTCCAGCCCAGCCAGGTCCTGCAACAGGCAGACACTCGCTTGCGGAAACGTTTCATTTGCCAGCGCGAGCGTTTCCGCGCCGAGAGTGGCTTCTGTTTCGAGCAAGACCAGGCCTGGGCAGTTCAGCCGTGGTGGCAGCTGCTCAAGCAACCGGCGAATCAGGCGTAAACCGTCTGCGCCGCCATCAAGCGCTAGCATTGGCTCATAATTGAGCGTGTTAACTTCCTTAAGTTTCCTGCTCGGGATGTAGGGCAGGTTGGCACAAACAAGATCAAACGATTGATTGCTGGAGGGTAACAAGTCCGTTTGCTCAAAAGTGATCTGGGCTTTGACCTGGTGGCTTTCAGCGTTTTGTTTAGCGATTTCAAGCGCTGCAGGTGAGAGATCGGTGGCGGTTATTGCAAGCAGGGGATTGCGCGTAGCCAATGTGATAGCGATACAACCAGAGCCTGTACCCACGTCTAGTACGTTTTTAGCGTCGGGGCGGATCTTTAGCCAATCCAGAGCTTCTTCTACCAGCAGTTCAGTTTCCGGGCGGGGAATGAGCACAGCCGGGCTGACGGCAAAATCCAGGCCAAAAAAGGCCTGCTTACCGGTGAGATAGGGTAGAGGTTCACCTTTCTGCAAACGGCTGACTAATTGCTCCAAGTGGGCTTTTTGCTCAGGATTGAGGTGCGTTTCGGGGTGTGCCAGAACCCAGGTTTTGGGTTTTTGCAGCACATGCGCCAGTAAAATTAGCGCCACCTGGTAGGGCTGCTCAGTGCAGTTGATTGCAGAGGGCAGTTTGTTTTCAATCATTGGTTTCGAAATTTGCCAGGCGTTCGGCTTCTTCGGCTTGCTGAAGCTCGTCGATGAAAGTATCCAATTCGTAGCCATCCATCACGCCAGCTAAATTGTACGAGGAGGTGTTGATGCGGTGGTCCGTCACTCGCGACTGGGGATAGTTATACGTGCGAATCTTCTCTGAGCGCTCGCCGGTGCCAATTTGCGAGCGGCGGGTAGCATCGAGTTCGTTTTGCCGCTTTTCCTGTTCCATCTCATAAAGCCGTGCTTTCAAGACGCTCATCGCGCGAAGCTTATTTTGCAGTTGAGAGCGTTCGTCCTGGCAAGCCACGATGATGCCAGTTGGCTTGTGGTGGATGCGCACGGCGGTCATGTTTTTCTGCACGTTCTGCCCGCCAGCGCCAGCCGACTTGAAAACATCAATTTCGATATCCGAATCAGGGATGTCGATCTCGATGTCATCGACTTCTGCCAACACCGCCACGGTGGCAGTAGATGTGTGAATGCGCCCTTGCGATTCGGTTTCAGGTACGCGCTGCACACGGTGCACACCTGATTCAAACTTGAAGCGCGAGTATGCTCCGCGCCCTTTAACCGAAAAAGTGACCTCTTTGTAGCCGCCAATACCCGTCTCGTTCGAAGAGATAATCTCGGTTTTGTAATGGTGGATATCGGCATACTTCAAGTACATGCGCAGCAGATCTGCTACGAATAAGCCGGCTTCATCACCCCCAGTGCCAGCTCGTATCTCAACGATCACGTTACGATTGTCGCGCGGGTCTTTGGGGATTAGCATGTTTTTAAGTTCAGTTTCCAACTCCTGCTGGCGAGATTTGAGCTCATCCAACTCAAGGTGTGCCATTTCAAGCAATTCACCTTCTGCGACGCTCATCAAGGCTTCGGTTTCTTCGGTCTTTGCCAGGTTTTCTTTATATTCACGCGCCAGGTTGACGATCGGTTCCAAGTCGGAGCGTTCTTTGGAAAGTTCCGCTATAAGCTGAAAGTCCGTGCCAGCTTCAGCCAGACGGCGGTCAAGTTCTGCAAAGCGGTCGAGGATTGCTTCAAGTTTATCTAACATAGGTTTGTCTCTCAATGATATCGGACTGAGATTATAACACTCCCATTCACCCTTTGCAGCCGCACATTCGTTCATCACATTCGTTCATCTAAAATGTTAATGACACTGTTTTGTTTTTCCTGTCAATGTATGGGTAATGGGGGACCTGTGGGAATAGTGAGAACATCGGGTTGATGCCTACATCAACCAGGATGACGTAAGGACAAATTGTAGGGTGTGTTGGCGTAAAGGAGCAGAGGAATTAAGAGGGTGTTTAAAAGCCAACTCACCGGTTGCATGTGAGGGTTTTGTGTTGGTGGGTTGGCTGTAAAGAGACTTGGGTCGTAAAAAGCTGTGTGACGCCAGCCCACCCTACGAATCATGGGCTGAGGTCAGATGGAATATGTACAAGATGTGCCTTCGTTCCAAACTGTGTAGGTTGATGCCTGCATCAACCATTGTGAGTGATGGACAAACCGATCAGGAAAAGGCAGGCCTTTTCCCTACCAGGTTGCTTGATTTACCATGCTTGAAACCCGGAGAAAAACTTGATTTCTATCAGACCAAACACAACCTTGAAGAACCTTCAGTAATATTATCATTTGGCTTAACTCTCCGCATCTCTCTCCACAGAACTCTTTCCGGCTTGCTTCCTCGTCAGGTAGGGTTGCCCCTGGTGATCCTATGTCTACACAACGCGTATCAACGGTACAAAGCGCGTGTATAATATCGCCCAAGAATATCATGCAGCTCTATCTTATTCGTCACGGACAGTCCACTAATAACGCCCTCTCGGAAACGCAGGATGGTGTTTTTCCTCCCCGTGTCTCCGACCCAGTCCTGACGGCAAAGGGCGTGCGGCAGGCAGAGTTGCTTGCGGATTTTCTCGCCAGCTCTAAACCTGGAGAAGAGGACTTTTGGCGCGATCCCCAGAACAGGCTCGGCTTCAGATTAACCCATATTTACAGCAGCCTAATGCAGCGTGCGATCCAAACTGCCAGCATTATTGCCGATCGGCTCAATTTGCCATTGGTCGGATTGGCAGAGGTGCACGAAGTTGGTGGAATCTATCTTGAATCTGTAGTCAATGATGTCGTTGAGATCAGCCACGAGCATGGTGTAAATGAAGCCTTTCTTTCAACTCATTATCCTCATCTCACGCTGGCAAAGCCCATTGATAGAGAAGGGTGGTGGCCCGGTGGAAAAGAAGATCACAGTCTTCCACTAAAACGGGCACAAGGGGTGTTAAATTGGATCAAGGAACGCCATCTGGGCTCTGATGACCGCGTGGCGATCGTTACCCATGGTGGTTTCTACCATTACCTATTGCGAGCAATGCTCCAGATCTCCCCTGAGGATCCGGATAACCGCAAGCTTGGGTACAGTTTGATCTATAACAATTGCGCCATCAGCCGGTTTGACTTTGTGGATAACCGCATCCTGATGGTCTATCACAACCGCGCTGACTTCCTGCCGGATGAACTTGTCAGTTAATCGCATCATGTGAATTTTACGATTGTTGACCAACCTCGTGCCTGACTTTTACTGTTCCTTTTTTTCTTGCCGAGCAGTTCTCTTACTGAGTCCTGGAGATAAGAGTCTCCAGAGGTGCAAACCCAGGCAGTTAGAGACCAGCGCAACCTCTGGTAAAATTGCGGTTAAGAGCCCTGTTGAAGCAGAAAGTTATTAACAATGCCTGTTTACATCAATATCCTCATCATTCTCATACTTTTTTTGTTTAATGCTGTTTTTGCGATGTATGAGATTGCCATGGTCTCCTCGAAGAAGACGCGCCTGATAGCCCGCGCTGAAGACGGGCTGCAGGGTGCCTCTGTTGCCATGGAACTCTTGCAGGACCCCGACCAGCAATACCTGTCTGCGATCCAAATCATGATCACCCTGATCGACACCCTCGCTGGCGGTATCGGTGGCGCTCAGCTTTCGCGACCCCTTGCCGAGGTTTTTAAAGGCATTACCTGGTTGGCGCCTTTTGCAGAAATCGTTGCTCTGATTCTTGTGGTGATTGTGATCACTTATTTCTCCATTGTTATGGGTGAGCTGATCCCCAAACGCATCGCGGTCAGCAGACCAGAAGATGTTGTCACCAGGCTTTCTCCGCTGATCAAAGGCATGTCGCGCTTCCTGCGCCCGCTTACCAGGCTGCTGAGTGCCTCCACCAACCTTGGCATCAAAATCTTCAACATTGATGTCACCAAAGAGCCTGCCATTACTGAGGAAGAACTCAAGGGCTACATCCAGGAAGGGCGCCAGACTGGTGTCTTTGATGAAGCGGAGCAGACCATGGTGGATGGTGTTTTCCGCTTCAGCGACCGCCGGCTGGATGCCATTATGACCCCGCATACCGAATTGGATTGGATCGATCTGGATGACGATCACGACACGATCGTGAAAGAATTAATGGAAAGCAACTATTCCCGTCTGCCTGTCGCGCATGGCGATTTGGATCGTTCAGTGGGTATCGTCGACACCAAAGATCTGCTCGGTGTGGATATCCACGATCCGCAATTTAACCTTGAGGATTATGTCCGCCAACCATTATTCTTCCCGGGCAACATGCAGGCAGTCAAAGCGTTTGAGCAATTTCGCGAGACCGGTATCCATTACGCCCTGGTTTTGGATGAGTACGGGGGCGTGGAGGGGTTTGTGACTCTCTATGACGTGTTGGAATCGATTGTTGGGGATATCCCGCTCGATGAGTATGATAAGGATCAGGATGTTGTCCAACGTCCAGATGGCACATGGCTGGTGGATGGGTTGATCCCCATCGATGAGCTTAAAGAGATCATGAACGTTGATGAATTACCTGAAGAGGATAAGGCTGGTTTCCAGACCTTGAGCGGCTTTGTCATGAACCAATTGGGGCGAATCCCAAAGACAGGAGCACTCTTTGAATGGGATCACTGGCGGTTCGAAGTGGTGGACATGGACGGTCACCGCGTGGATCGGGTGTTGGTGACGGATCTCCTAAACAAGGAAAATCCTTCTGTTGAGATCTAAGCCTACGGCCGCCAACGGGTAAAAATAGCGTGCGAAAGCACATGACCAGCGCTTTCTTCAACGGTTACCAATTCGCCGGTGGTGAACTCCCCCTGTTTGCCAACAATCTCTTCCATCGCCTGGCGGGTTATCACTGCTGAAGCCGTGATCGCATAGGCGGTCAGGATCACAAACCCAGCATCTTTCGCAACCAGCGACCGACAGGCTTCGATCAGCTCGGGCATGCGTTTGAAGAAATCCCAGACCTCTCCGCTGGAACCGCGCCCAAATTTTGGCGGATCCATGATGATGCCCTGGTAGGTATTACCGCGTCGGGCTTCTCGCTTGATGAATTTCAGTGCATCCTCCGCTATCCAGCGAACAGGTTTATCTGCCAGACCTGAGAGTTTCATATTTAGATTTGCCCAACTGATGGCATGTTTGGAAGAGTCCACGTGGGTCACTTCAGCGCCTGCTGCTGCGGCAGCCAAAGTCGCCAAACCCGTATACCCGAAAAGGTTCAAAACCTTGAAGGGCTTTCGCGAAGCGCTGATACGTTCGGTCATCCAGTCCCAATGGCTTGCCTGCTCAGGGAAGACCCCCACATGTCGCGAGCTTGAAAGCTGCGCCTGAAATTGCAGATTACCATAAGAGAGCTTCCAGCTCTTTTCCATTGGATTGAGTATGGTCCACTTGCCTCCGTACTCCTGCTGTTCTTCCACCAGCAAAGCGTGCGCCTTTTTCCATTCACTGGCGGGCAAGGTCTTGGCCCAGATGGCTTGCGGACGCGGGCGAATGAGCAGGTAGGGACCAAAGCGTTCGAGCGTCTTGCCATCACCGCTATCGAGTAGTTGATAATCCTTCCAGTTGGGAGAGGCTTCGAGAATGAGTGGCGTTAAGTCAGCTTTCATAGATTTTCCATTTTTAAAAGAATACCTGAACCAGGTAACTGATGATCAGGGAGAAGGTGGTTGCAATTACCAATGAATCGTACACGATTTGGGGCATGCTGTGTTGATGGGGATTGAAGCGGTGCTTTATGAATGCGATAACGGCGCTGAGCAACACGATGAGCGACAATACCCAGTGGGGAATTACCTCAAAAACGACGAAGAGCATATAAGCCGAGCCAGAAGCGAATACCAACAGGATGATCAGCAACGGTCTGCTAAGAGGTCTGGTTGTTCTCTCTGAAGTCCAGGCGGCTAACAGGAATCCGAGTGCCAGAAGGAAAATTGTGAGCAGGATGGCTTCAGATTTCATTTTTTGAGCAGTGGCAAGGTAGCCCGAGAGTCCAAAAATAACCGAAAGCAGGGATTGGTGCTTTCCGAGACGCATCAGCGCGGAGTTCCCAAGCTTAAGATTGTGATGAGAAAGAGCAATTGCTACGAAAATCCCCAGTAATTCAAGGGCGATGTTAAGCGGGCCAAGAAGCGAGGCGAGGGCGAGGCAGAGCATTACTGTGATGCCGCTCAGCGTACTGGCAAACTTCACGGACACTTCCCCCGAGGCTATCGGGTTTTGCTGCAAATCCTTCCTTTCAAATGCAGCGGCTGGGGCGGTTTCAATTTTTTGATAGATCACCGCGAAGCTGAACAACAGCAAGTTACTGAGAATCGCGATCCCAAGGCGCAGTTCGGAGCCCTCTCCGCCGGCAATACCGCCTAAAAGCGTTACCGCCAGCGTCGCAGCGAAGTAATCAACACGCTCCACCAATTTGTAAACCGATCCCAGGATTTTCATCACTCGTAAAGTATACCAAAGGAACCTGTTGAAGAACGTTTCACCAACCTTAGGTACCAACCTTAACCATTTCGATTCACTCGGGTTTAGAATAGCGGAGAGGAGAAACTAATGGACTTTAACCAAGAAATTGACCGTCGTCATTCTGAATCTATCAAGTGGAATCATTTCGCTGAAGATGTTTTGCCCATGTGGGTAGCCGATACAGACTTTAGATCCCCCGAGGCTGTCATTCGCGCTTTACACGAGAGAGTTGACCACGGCGTCTTCGGTTATGGTGCTCCCCCCAAGGAACTGGACCAAACAGTTCTTCAGCGTCTGAAGCGCCTCTACAATTGGGACGTTCAGGCGAGCCAAATCGGTTACATCCCTGGCGTTGTTACGGGGTTCAATGCGGCGATTCGCTCCTTCTGCGCACCGGGCGAAGCTGTTATTTACCAAACACCTGCCTACCCACCCTTTATCAGTGCGCCGGATTCAGCAAAATTACAGGGCGTCCAAAACCCACTCGTCCAGGGGCAGGATGGGCGCTTCTATCTCGATTTCGAGCGATTTGAAGAACAAATTATCAGCGAAAATGTTCGCGCCTTCATCCTCTGCAATCCACAAAACCCCACTGGCAGAGTTTTCACACGCGAAGAACTGACCCAACTGGCGGAAATCTGCATCAGGCATAACGTTTTGATTATCTCCGATGAGATTCATTGCGACATTCTCTATGATGACCGCAAACACATCCCGATCGCCTCACTTTCCCCCGAGGTTGCAGCCAACACCATCACTTTCATGGCGCCAAGTAAAACCTACAACATTGCTGGTCTACATGCGTCAGTTTACATCGTCCAGAACCCCGGATTAAAGGAAAAACTGCAGACCTTCTGTAATGGATTGATTGGAAACCCTGGGGTCCTCTCCCTTACAGCTGCCCTCGCGGCGTATGCTGAAGGAGATGAGTGGCTTGCAGACCAGAACCGTTACCTTCAGGCGAACCGCGATTTCCTGGATGGTGCACTTCGCACCCACCTTACGGGCATTCACTGGAGCAAACCGGAAGCCACCTTCCTGGGCTGGCTGGATTGCAGCGAATTGGGCTTGGCTGAACCGCCCTACGAGTTCTTTCTGCGCGAGGCTCGTGTTGGTTTGAATGACGGCATTACCTTCGGCCCCCAGTACGGCGACTTCGTGCGCATCAACTTTGGCACCACCCGGGCAAACCTTCAGAAAGCTATCGACCGCATGCAAGCTGCGTTGGCAGCCCGCTGAGGCTGGTCATGAGCTCAGATTCCTACAGCTCTGATCAGAATTATCTGCGCCAGGTGCAATATCGCACAGCGGATAACCTCAACGCCCGTATCCAGATTCACAAGCGCTTCACAACCGGCACCCAGACCTGGGAAGACTTCATCTTCGAGCATCTTCCCGACCTGAGCGGTAAGCGTTTGTTGGCTTTGGGTTGTGGGAATGCAACTCAGTGGCGCATCAACCAGCATCGTTTTGCCCCGAATACCAGGATTATTTTGACCGATATTTCTGAAGGGATGCTGGCGGAAGCCCGTGGCGACCTGGAGGGCGATTCGCGTTTCACTTTGCTCTGCATGGACGCTTCCGAACTGGAATTTGAGGACGAGAGTTTTGATTTTGTGACTGCCAACCATATGCTCTATCATGTACCGGATATCGCGCAGACACTTGCAGAAGTGGCGCGTGTCCTCAAACCGGGTGGTAGGATGATGGCTGCCACCAATGGCGCGAATTACATGCTTGATCTCGACATGTTACTGACGGAATTCTGGCCTGTTTACGGTGGACTGCACACCATGTCGCTCAAGTTCAACCTGCAAAATGCCGCGGAACAACTCCAGCCGTGGTTTGGTCAGGTAGAAAAAAGGCTCTACACTGGCGATTTGTGGGTCACTGAAGCGTTGCCCCTGGTGGACTATGCATTTTCGACACAAAGAGTGCAGCAGCTTATTCCCTTGGATCAGAAGGAACCGATGCGCGCGTTCTTCCAGGCTCACATTGACCAATCAGGCGGGATCCTGATCCGCAAAGAAACGGGGCTTTTCCTCGCCAGCCAACCAAAAAAGGCTTAGCGGAAATAGGCGATAAAGATTGTCAGTACTGATACCACCGCGCAATAGACCGCAAAGGGGATCAACGAGCGTGATTTAAGGAAATTCAGCAGCCAGCGGATGCTCAAGTATCCGACCACCATCGCCATGATAAAGCCAATGCTCAACACCGGCAGGAAGCTGCCTAAATCCGGGATCTTCACCAGGTCCAGCACGGAGAGCAGTCCGGCTGCCAGCATGACCGGGATTGACATCAGGAATGAGAACCTGGCGGCTGCTTCACGTTTCAATCCGCGGCTCAAACCGCCGCTGATGGTGGCACCAGAGCGGGAAATCCCTGGGAAGATGGACAGTAATTGAGAAAACCCAATCACCACGGCATCCAGTACGGTGACACTCTCAAGGTTGCGTTCCTTGCGGGAAAAAACTTCTGCCAGGGTCAGGATAACGGCTGTCACAAACAACAATACAGCCGTTAAAACCGGGCTTGAAAAGGCTGCTTCCACCTTGCTTTTCAGAAGCAATCCTCCCAAACCAGCCGGGATGGTAGCTAATACGAGATACCAGCCAAGACGCGAGTTGGATTCTTCGAAGGGTTTTTTGTTTCGAATGCCGGCAATCACAGCCTTGAAAATCGCCAGTAAATCCTTCCAAAAGTAGGCAATCACAGCCACCAGGGTACCCAGTTGAACCAGCACGTCAAAAATAAACGCCTTGGTCGGGTCCAGGGTCCAGTTGAGGATGAAGGGCACGAGCACCAAATGCGCCGAGGAACTGACCGGCAGAAACTCTGTCAACCCCTGGATGACCCCAAGGATCAGTGATTGTAGAAACGTCATGGATGAACCTCCGGGATGCGAGCCTTGCTGAGTTTGGCTAATGCTTGGTCTGCAAATGCGTTCAGGTTGCCCGCCAGGATTGCTCTGCGCAGATTGCGCGCCAGCTCCAGCAGGGTGTGTAAGTTATGGATTGAAAGCAATGTGGCTGCCAGCATCTCTTTGGCAACAATCAGATGGCGCAAATAAGCACGGGTGAAGGTGCGGCAGGTGTAACACTGGCACTGGGCGTCAATCGGGCGTTCGTCGCGGGCAAAAGAGGCGTTCATCAAATTGAGCTTGCCAAAATTAGTCATGGCTGTGTTATGGCGCGCAAGGCGGGTGGGGAGAACGCAGTCAAAAATGTCAATGCCTCGCAGAACGCCCTCAATCAGGTCTTCCGGGGTGCCAACCCCCATCAGGTAGCGCGGTTTGTCCTTGGACAAAACGGTATTCACCACCTCGATCGTGCGGTACATGTCGGCTTTGCCTTCACCCACTGAAAGCCCGCCAATGGCATGCCCGGGGAAGCCCATGCTGCTGATCACCTGCGCCGATTCCGTCCGCAGATCTTCAAAAATGCCTCCCTGCACAATCCCAAATAAAGCTTGGTCATCCCTTTTCTTGGCATCCAGGCAGCGCTGTGCCCAGAGGTGCGTGCGTTCCATGGCTTCCTTGGAGTAGGCGTGGTCAAGTGGGTCCGCGCATTCGTCAAACGCCATGATGATATCTGCGCCAAGGTTCTCCTGGATCGCGATGGAGCTCTCGGGGGTCAGGCGTTTCATCGATCCATCGATGTGGGATTTGAAAGTGACCCCGTCCGGGTCGATCTTCCGCGTGTCTGAAAGCGAAAATACCTGGAATCCGCCCGAATCAGTCAGGATTGGTTTATGCCACTGCATAAATTGATGTAAGCCGCCCATCTGCGCCACCAGTTCATCCCCAGGTCTCAGAAAGAGGTGGTAGGTGTTGGAGAGGACCAGCGTTGCGCCAAGCTCTTCGAGTTGGGCAGGGGTGATGGATTTGACGGTTGCCTGGGTGCCGACAGGCGCAAAAACGGGGGTTTCGATGACACCATGAGGCGTGCAAAATTCACCGGCGCGAGCCGCGCCATCTTCAGCCTTAATCGTCCACTCAAACATGCCTGGCATCCTCTCAAAAAACTCTCCCTATTGTACCTTTATTAATTTGGCATAGGCCAGATTAGGCACAGGTATAGGACGGAATGAGCCTGTCTGATAAGGTAATTAGAGACGAGCCCTCGTAGGGTGGGTTGGCGTCACAGCATCTTGCCCTGTCTTGACATCGAAATAGCCAACCCACCAAAAAACTTGTGCTGCGGTGGGTAGGCTAAAATCCAGTGTGCTCATGCATATGCTTTGTGACGCCATACTCTTCGAACACGATGACCCACCCTTGCTTTATTGTTTGGCTATATGTCGGAAGCAGGCAAACTACAACTATTGTTGACCTACAGCTATCGCGTCATCGAACACTCGCAACCAACGGAACATGCCATCCATTTCACGGTCATTGGCGG
The DNA here is from genome assembly GCA_002306055.1 of Anaerolineaceae bacterium UBA1363. GTDB lineage: Bacteria > Chloroflexota > Anaerolineae > Anaerolineales > Anaerolineaceae > Mesolinea. Next base: position 8,671 of record DBRR01000031.1, on the reverse strand, counting down.
ATTGAGGGCACGATACGTTTCTCCATCACAATGTTCACGATGCCCTCAATCGCGCCCTACAATTAACTGCTTTTGGATTGGATTAAATGGAGACTTCGCGGTCAAATACCGTGCGCACCGAGAACGCTGGCACGATCGATTTCGTCGTCGCGAGCGAAGCGTGGCGATCTGCTTTTCATCCATGTCAACTATGTTAAAGGCAGACTGCCACGCCCCTTCCACATGTGTAGGCTTGCTTTTTCTGCCAGACCGGGGCTTGCAGTGATGGACACACCCACAATCAATCATTCGCAATAAACGAACCCTGACCTCAAGTCACCTTTGACGGCGGATTGAGGGCACAATGCGTTCGTCTATCACAACGTTGACAGTGCCTTCAATCGCGCCCTATGAATTCAAACATTCAAGGTTTTTATGCAGTTCCAGCAGGGTCATGTAAGGTTTATATCCCAGCTTGGTATAGAGATGCATCGCTCCGGTCGGGTTTTGCGTGTCAGCGGTTAGCGCGACTTCGTCCATGTTCATGGCTTTGAACATCGCCATCGATCGGCAGATCAGGCTGCTGGCGATACCGCGCCCGCGCCATTCAGGTCGGACAGAAATGGCTTCGGTGTATCCACGATTGTGACCTTCGAGTTCGTTCTCTTCGAGCGAAACATAATTTTGCACGGAGCCGACCACTTCGTCACCGTCCCAAGCGACTTGCCAGAGGAACGGAAAAAAGTTTGGGCTTGCGAGGTAACTCTGATACCACTCTTCGGTAGGAGCTGCCGCGCCGTACTCATCCTCGAAAGCGAGATTTGCAGCGTCCCAGATCTTGCGAAAATCTTTTGGCAATGCCGGGCGGACGGTTATCCCTTCCGGCAACTGACGATCGGGGAGATCTATGAGCGGGCGGCTCATCGAATGATAGTAACGGTCGATCGTAAAACCACATTCTGTCAGGATGTTAAAGCGGGTTCGATCAGGCTCCCGGCATTGCGTGTAGAAGAAACCTTTTTCGCCTTCAGGTAAGACGGCAGCGTAATGACGCCCGCGCATCTCGCCCCATGCTATCAGGCTTTGTTCAATACCTTTGCCTTGCCAGGATGGGTCGACCCGAAAGAGGATGCCATAAGAATAGTCACCTGTTTGGACCTGGCGTTCCCAATAGAATCGGCAGAAGCCAACGGTTTCTCCGTTCACATCAACGAAGATCAGGTCATCATGTGGGTCGGAATTGCTCAGATTGGTGTATTCCGCACGCAAGCTTTCGATGGTGGTGTCGCCGGGATATTGACCCGCGGCGTGCAGGTTGGTGTATATCGCCAATATTTTTGGATAGTCCGACTCACCCTCAAAATGGCGGGAGATCAATCCTTCAATTTGCGGGGCTTTTTCAAGTGGATATAAATCTGGTGTAGTCATTTTTTAATCTCTTTCAATAATTGATACCTTGTTGGTTAATGCCTTCCGGCTGTGGTTAACAAAAAACCACGGGTTTGGATTGCCCGTGGTTCGTTAATTTGGTGTAGGAAAAAATCAATAAACAGGCGCAATCCGGCCAATGCAATTTAACGCGCTTGCAGAGGCACAGATGGAGTTGATGTTGTGATAGTTGATAATCATGAGGTAATTCTAAGACAAACCTGAACGATGTCAAGAGATCGAGGGGCTGAAGAATCGCTTTTAAAGCCAGGGCTTGCTCAATCCGCAACAGAAGCTGAAGGCTGACCGGAAAATATTCTGAAACAGGTAATTCTGAAACGGGTAATTCAACAAGTTCCCTCGTAAGTGATATACTTTTTCCCCGTGGATATGAACACTTACTCAACCTGGCTTGAGATCGATCTCAAGGCCATCAAGAACAACGTCGCTCTGATTCGCGAGAGGACCGGAGTGGAAGTTATGGCTGTGATCAAGGCCAATGGCTATGGTCATGGCGCTCGCCCTTCCGCTCAGGCTGCTATTGCTGGCGGCGCCACCTGGATTGGCGTGGCGCGCATCGAAGAAGCGCTTGCCCTGCGCCGCGCTGGCATCTCATGCAAAATATTGGTGCTTGGTTTCACCCCCGCAGCCAAGGTACCCGAAGCAATTGAGCACAACATCACGGTGGCACTCTTCGACCCTGAGCTGGCGCGAAATTACCTTGATTATGTCAACATCCACGGCGGCACGCTGCATGCCCACCTTAAAGTTGAAACGGGCATGGGTCGCCTTGGGATGAACCCTGCGCTTGTCGCGTCTTTCCTCGAAGGGCTCAAAGACACCCCTATCCAGGTGGACGGAATCTTCACTCACCTTGCCCGTGCTGATGAGCCCAACTCGGATTCCACTCCCAGGCAGCTCGCAATCTTTGACACGCTCCTGGCTGACCTCGAGCGTAAGGGACTCAAACCCGAAAAAGTGCACGCCGCTAACTCAGCCGCAGTGCTCAACTTTCCCCAGTCCTACTACGACATTGTCCGTCCGGGCGACCTGCTCTTTGGTATGTCCCCGACTGGCGATGTTTTGCCTGAGGGTTTCAAGCCCGCCCTCACCTGGAAGGCGCGCATCATTTCATTGCACAATTTTCCTGCTGGTCAAGGCATCAGTTACGGATCCACTTACGTTACCAGTAAAGAAGAACGCATTGGTGTTATGCCAACTGGTTATGGCGATGGCTTCCGCCGTGCCGAGAATCAGCAGGTGCTGGTTGGCGGTAAGCGGGTTAATATTGTTGGCAGGGTCTGCATGGATCAGTGTATGCTCCAGCTCGACAGTGTGCCTGACGCCAGGGTGGGGGATGAAATCGTTATTATTGGCACACAAGGCGATGAAACTTTGAGTGTTGATGAGGTCGCCAAACGTTGGGGGACCATCAACTACGAAGTTGTCTGCGGCTTGGCCGATCGCCTTCCCAGGATCTATAACGAATGACCCAATCTTTAATTCGGGCAGAATTTCACTGCCATACTGTCTATTCCCCCGATAGCCTGGTGGAACTGAGCGAGCTGCTTAAGGCTTGCGATGAACGCGGGATCGATAAGATTGCCATCACCGACCACGGCAGCATGCAAGGCGCTCTCAAGGCCCATCAACTGGCTCCTGGTCGGGTGATCGTGGCGGAGGAGATTGCAACGCTAGAAGGTGAATTATTGGGGTACTTCATGACCGAAGAGATCCCGCAAGGCTTACCAGCGGTCGAGGTTGTCCGGCGTTTGCGGGAACAGGGAGCGTTTATCAGCCTCGCCCATCCTTTTGACCCACATCGCAGCTGGTGGACCGAAAAAACCCTTGATCAAATATTACCTTACGTTGATGGGCTGGAAGTCTTCAATGCCCGCTGCCTGCGGGAGGAATATAATCAAAATGCTTACGAGTTTGCTGTTAAATATGGGAAAGCTCTGATGGCGGGCAGTGATGCCCACACGCTGAGCGAGTTGGGTCGTGCCAATATGACCTTGCCATGGTTTGACGATGCGGAGAGCTTGCGCTCAGCCGTTCGGGAATCAACCATCAGCGGTGAACTTTCCGGTCTGCATGTCCACATGCTCTCCACTATCGCCCGGGTAGCAAAGAAATTTAATTCAGCTCATTGTTTGTAGCTGATAGCTGGTGGCTTAAGGGGGGCCTCTGTGTTTGCGGCGTCCTTTAAGCCTATCCCAGTAAAGCAGGGCATGGCGATCTGCATTGAATCTGTCATCGCGAGCGAGGCGTGGCGATCTGTATTGAATCCGTCATCGCGAGCTTCTTTTGCGTGGCGATCTGCCTTTTAATCACCTAAACTAGAGACCTTCGGTGAGTTCGCGTGCGCGGTCGGGTCAGAATTAATGGAGACCCTTGGTCAGATGCCGTGCGCGGTCAGGAGACCGGCACGATCAATCTCGTCATCGCGAGCCTCTTTTGCGCCTGTGCACGCGAAGCAGGGGATTGGAAGTACTGCACACATCACCATGCAGAGCCATAGGTGGGCTTCCAATCCGCCATCACGCCATAGATCAATTGCAGTAAAAGAGCCTTGCCACCCAGATCACCGTCGTCGGAGGATTGAAGGCACAATACGATCCTCCATCACATTGTTCACGGAGCCCTCAATCTAGCCCTACGATTAGCTGAAAAGAACTAATAAGAGCTTCCTTACAGCCTTTCCATGTCCAACGAATCATCTGGTAAACAAAAGGACACCCTTGAAAAAGAGTGTCCCGATCAGACTTGGGTTAGTTCAGAATTGTTTACTTTAACAATGAGAGAATCAACCAGGTTGCCAAAGACAGGAATACGATTGCCATGCCGATCTTTACCGCCCCGGCATGCTTGCGCAGGAATTCAGTGAACTGCTTTGAAGTTGTGCCGTAATATGCCAGGATGAAGACAACAATCAGCGGCACGATGAACATCAGGTTATAAAGTAACAGGTATAGCAGCGCCTGCCCACGCATTGCGGGTACTGAGCTCATCGAGATTATCACCGGAAGATAGATTTGCCCGGTGCAGGCCAGCTCCAGCAGCGAGATCAGCAACCCGGTGACAAATGCACCAATGATGTAGCTGCTCGCTTTACGACCCTCTCGCACCGTCTGATTGATCCGCAAGCGCAACGGTTCAGGGAGCTTGAGTGCCATGTCGCTCAGGTCACCCTGCCGCACCTTGATGAAGTCGCGGATGCTCAGGACTGCCAGCACAAGGCACAAAGTGGCTGTCAAAATGTAAACGATCTTGCTGATGATCGAGGTAAAGCCAGAGATCAAGTCGAGCACTTTATAGAATCCCAGCCCCACCAGCAAATACGCGATGAAAACGCCTAATGTAAAACTGGCACCGGTAATGATGATTTGCTTGCCCTTTTTGCCGCTCAGCGTTAAATAGGACACGAAGAAAATGATCGTGGCAAAGGCACAAGGGTTCAATCCGTCCACCAAACCTGCAAAAACAACCGCCAGCCAACCCATTTTTTCGAAACGATCAACCAGGGCGGTATTGCCCTCTTCAGGATTGTAATCATGCCAGAAGGCTGGAGAACCCGTTGCAGTAAGTTCCTTTAAGGCAGGTTCGATGGAGGCGGGCGTAAACTCTGCTTCATCAATCCAGGCTTTGTCCCCAATGAAAAGCGCAGGCGTATTGAAATTTTTCTCCACGCCAATGCGCGCCGCCATCCACTCCGCCATTGCGGCTTCATCGTAAATGTTGAATTCCTCGACGATGAGTTGGGGGTATTTGGATTTCAAGTAAGCCAAATCTGTCTCAGCCCGGGCACATTCTTTACAGCCAGTCTGATAGAAATACGCGGCATAAATCGGTGCCGGAACCTCGCAGGCTGCAGGATTATCCGGGCTGCAAACCAAACCCGCATCGGGTGTGGGTTCAACCTGCGAGATTATCAACGTGGCTGGATCTACCCCGGGTATTTCCGGAAGCTTGATGCCATCGCCTGCAAGCCCGGCTTCCACCAATTCCACGAACTTTTCCCTGGTCTGCTGCTCACCGTTGAGCATTTGATCCCCGATCAACACGACGGGTAATCCGCGATCGCTGGCTCCGATACCAAATTCGCTTTCAGCTTTCATCAGGGCTTCGTAGTTGACGCTTTCGCTCAATTCGACCAGTTTAATGTCCAGCAAGCCGGGGTGTTCAGCTTCCAGCGGCTTTACAATGTTCTGCAAGATGTCCATGCAGTGGCTGCAACTGGTTGAGTAGAAGTAATACGCCTCAACTTTTACGGTTTCCGGGGCTGCTTGGGTGGGACCTGTCTGGCCTGGGCCGATCCCCTGTGGATTGTTGCTTGAAGCAGATGCCAGGTTGGGCAGAAAGACGGAAAAGAAGGCAATTAACGAGAGCCCGATGGAAGTCAGGAATGCTCTGGTTTCTCTATTTTGCATAGGGGTTAGTAACCTTTCAAAAGACGACTTTAAACGCTGTGTTCAGAATGCCGTCTGATTCTAACACGGGTTAAAAAATGGAAAAGAATCTTGCTTTATTAAGCGATTTCCACCTTGGTTATCGGGAAACGGCTGGTGTTGAAACGATCTATCAGCACTTGGCGCTGCTCACCTTCGATGCCGCCCAGAATCATACGCAATCGGAAATCACCATCCTTCGAGGTGGAACTAACTGTTCTTAAAATATTTCCGCCTACTTCTGACACAATACCTGCGAAATAGGCTAACCCGCCAGGACGGTTCGTAGATTCAGGACCTTCCACCAGCAAGGAAGTCCAGCGCAAAGCCGTCCGCGAGATACCCACCAGGTCGAGCGCGTTCTCAAATTCTTCGGGTGAGATTGAACCACCGCCGATGGCAGAATACAAATCGTCCAGATTCGCACAGGCCAATAAACCGAGCAGGGCTTCAATCCGGTTCGGCTCCAAAGCGCGCACGTCATCGAGGTCCAGGATGCCCCGTTCAGAGATAATGTTGTGAATTGCTTCGCGACCCCGACGACTGGCTTCCTTCAGGTTGACCATCGCCAGCACGTTCCGCAGCAATCGCGCTGTGGAGGCATTGCAGTGGTTCAGCCAGTCCGGATCGGGAATCTTGTGCGGTTCGCCGCTGAGTACTTCCACCACGTCGCCTGGATTAAGCGTGTCATATAGGTGCCGCTCTTCACCGTTAACCAACACCTTGTGAATCTTGTCAAGGTAGAACTCTTGGATAGCCGCTACACCATCCAAAACTGTGCTGCCTTCCGGCAGGAAGCGCGTGCCGCCAAAAGGGGTCAGAATCTGTACTGGCGTATAACGGCTGATATCCAGGTTATGGTTGATGGCGTAGATAACGCCCCAGGTGTTTTCACCTTCCATGCTTTCTGTTGCAATCGCGACCTCAATCGCGCCCGTTCCCGGAAGATAGGCAGTCACCTGCAGAGCCCGGTAACCGTTTTGGGGAGAGGCAATGTAGTCATCAAAGCGATCCTGGTCGAGATTTCGGCTGAAATAGCGGTTCACACGCGAAAGCAGCCTGTAACATGCGGTTTCATCATCATCTCTTACCAGCATACGGAAACTGACTATGTCATTGACGGCGGAGAAATCTTGCAGAGATGTGCGGTGGCTGCGTGCCATGCGCTGCAATTTGTCCCAAGCCTGCCAATATCCATTGACCGTGAAGCGGACCGAGCCATCCACGCCCTCGGATTCCATCAGGTGACCAAGTTCGTTGAGGTAGTAGTGGATGAAGTTGATGTTTAGGCGGGGGTCAGAGTCGATCTTGTTCTTTACGTTGTTGAAGGACGCGGGTTCAGCATAAGGAAAAGCCATATCTTCAATCCAGCGGCGCCAGCGATAACAATTAAGAATGCCCGCAAGTTTGCCATAAGCACGGATCGCTTCCGTGGCTTTTTGCCATTGCTTGCCTGGCGATTGGTATTGCAGGGTCATCAGGTTGTGACTTTTATCTGCCAGTTTTACTACGAAGACGGCTGGATCACGGAACATGGCAATTTTGCGCAGTGTTTCCATCTCGCGGGTGGAGCCATCCCGCGGGTTGCTCATTTTGGTCAAACCATCAATGATGTGTGCCACTTCCTCGCCGAGAGCACCCGGGAAAAGGGCTTTTATCTCGTCGAGAGTCTCGCCTTGGTCTTCTACGGTGTCGTGAAGCAGGGCGGCAATAGTCCAAGATTCTTTTTGCACCAGCCTGTCAACAAAAGATGCCACCCAGGCACAATGCGTTTCAAAATAAGGCTCACCAGAAAGGCGAACTTGCCCGGCATGCACTTGTTGCCCCCAGGCATAGGCACGCTGTATCGCTTCCGTTCGGGGTACAAAAGTGCCGACCGAAAACTCATCCGAGATCGACGGACGAATCTCAGAAATGTCTTGAATATCAACCACAGATATCCTTCCTCTCCTCAGGTAGGATGTTACCCTTAATTTTTTAAATATAACATAAAAATGCTATTTATGCTGAAAGAACAACCATACAGACCAGGGCAATTGCATCTAAATGAGAAAGATCACTCAAACAAATTTCGAGAATTTCAAATAATAATCAATAATATTTCATATTTACTTAATATATTAGATTGATAAACCTGTTTTGGCAGTCGATTCAAGGCAAAAAGAGTTTTTTTTAGCCAAACCCATCTCTTATTACTACTCAAACGGAATTGTGTTACCCGAAAAAAGTGAGAAATCTATTCAAAAGACCTGATTTCTAATCATTTTTGGTGGTTTTCTTGAAAAATAAGATGCGATTGCCTTGTCCACAGCGATCACTTTGCTCGTCAATCCGGCTAACTGCCTGATCCATTCCATAAAGCAGCGCTCAAACTCCGCTCCGTCTATCATAGAGAAGACCCGACCCAAGGTGTCATGCGATGGGATCCCGTTGGGAAGCTCCAGGAAGGTTCTGAGCCAGTCTGCTCTTATTTCTCCAAATTCTTCCACTTCCACCCAATTATCCGCCCCACACAATACCGCTATGATGGTTAGACCAATAATATCCAGCAACTTGTGCCGCTTCGTCCGGTCTACTCTCGGGTCGGTCAGGTCACCGAAGATGATTGAAAACTTGCTTTCTGCCATGGAGCACCTCTTGTTTCACTCCATGTGCAGGTTCCATGCCGTTTATTTAGATGCAATTGCCCTGATTGGTTGGGTGTATTCCGGACCGCCAGGTTTGAGGACGCTTTGGTATAGAAGCACTTCCCGGATTCTGGTTGACCCTGCTTTTACATTGCCTAGTTTGGCAAAAAGTCTGGAAAACACCTCTCC
>DBRR01000037.1:6742-85342 GCA_002306055.1 Anaerolineaceae bacterium UBA1363 | reverse complement strand
GGACATTATCATTTTGCTCTTACATGATTTAAAATCTTCTGCTTGACTCACCGGACTCTGTGATATACTTTGCAGCGGCTCCGGTATTTACCGGGGACTACTATTACACACGCCCAGGATCAGACTCTCCCGCGTGCCCAAAAAATGGGTTCGGAGCGGTCGCTAAACCGGGCGGAGGCATAACGCAAAGGAGTTATCATGCCCGCTGTTTCTATGAAAGCGCTCCTCGAGAGCGGCGTCCACTTTGGACATCGAACCAACAAATGGAATCCAAAAATGAGTCCGTATATCTTTACCGAACGCAATGGGATTCACATTATTGACCTGCAGCAGACTATTAAACTGCTCGACGACGCCTTTAACAAGGTTCGCGACACTGTTGCCGCTGGCGGTACCATTCTCTTCGTCGGCACCAAGCGCCAGGCTCAGGAAACTATCCAGGAAGAAGCCGAGCGCTGTGGCATGCCCTACGTCAATCAGCGCTGGTTGGGCGGCACTCTGACCAACTGGGTCACCATTCAGCAGCGAATTGTTGAACTGGCGCGCCTTGAAAAAATGTTCGAAACTGGCGAGATCAATCAGCTCACCAAAAAAGAAGGCTTACTGATCCAACGCGAGATCACCCGATTGCAGACCCGCCTGAGCGGTATTCGAAATATGAAATCCCTGCCCGACTTGCTCTTCGTTATCGATATCGAACGTGAAGACACCGCAGTCCGCGAAGCTAATTTGAAAGGCATCCCCGTGATCGCAATGGTCGACACCAACTGTGATCCCAGTGATATTGACTACGTGATCCCCTCCAATGATGATGCCATCCGCGCCATCAAACTGCTGGTTGGTCGCATGGCCGACGCGGTGATCGAAGGCAAGATGATGCGCAAGGATGAGGAAGAAGAAGTCGTGGTTGAAACCCGCTCCACGATCTCTCGCCGCATCGATGAGGAAGAAGAGCTTGACGACGAAATGCTGCTGGGCGAGGCAACCCGTGCCAAGATTGTCTATGAGCACGAACCTGAGATCGAAGTGGACGCACAAGAGGAACAGGAATAGTAATTTTTTGAAGCTATGGATTAGAGAGGAAATACTATGGAAATAACGATTGACATGATTAAAGAACTGCGTGAAAAAACCGGCTGCGGCATCATGGACTGCCGCAGTGCGCTGCAAAATGCCAACGGAGATTTTGACAAAGCTCTGGAAGAACTGCGCGAAAAAGGTTTGAAGAAAGCCGAAAAACGCGCCAATCGCGAAGCCTCTGAAGGTCGCCTGGAAGTCTACATCCACAGCGAAGGCCGGTTGGTGGTTCTGGTTGAGATCAACTCGGAAACTGACTTTGTTGCCAAATCGGATGCCTTCAAAGACCTCGCTCACGAAATCGCGCTGCAAATTGCTGCCGCTTCCCCCAAGTACATTTCTGAAGCTGACATCCCCGAAGAAGTGATAGCTGAAGAAACCGCCCGGATCACCGAGCGCGTGCGCGCCGAGGGTAAGCCCGAAGCGATCATTCCCAAGATCGTGGATGGTTTCATGAAGAAGTTTAAAGATGAGACTGTACTGCTGAACCAGAAATACATCCGCGATGAAAGCCGCACAGTCACCGATCTGATCAACGACCGTGTTGCCGCCCTGGGCGAACGCATCGTGGTCCGCCGCTTTGTTCGCTGGGTTTTGGGCGAAACCACCCAAAAGCCTGCTGATGAAGAAGAAGCTGCGTAAGAAACAAAAGAGCCAACCGAGGGGTTGGCTCTTATTTTGCCAGGACCACATAAAGGAGATAGCATGACTGAAACTCAAAACACTGCGAAATATCACCGTATCCTGCTCAAACTCTCTGGAGAATCGCTGGCGGCTCCAAACGGGCAGGGGATAGACCCTGGCCAGGCACGCACGATCGCGGAACTGGTTAAGTCAGTGCATGAAACTGGGGTGGAAGTGGCGATTGTGATCGGTGCTGGCAACCTCTGGCGAGGTGCGACCGGCGAAAACACCGGTATGGATCGCGCGACTGCCGATTACATGGGCATGCTGGCAACCGTCATGAACGCTTTGGCTCTGATGGACGCCCTCGAGAAGATCGGGGTGATCACACGCGTCATGTCTTCCATTGAGATGCGGACTGTTGCTGAGCCCTACATCCGCCGGCGTGCCATCCGCCACCTGGAAAAAGGGCGCGTGGTGATCTTCGGCGGCGGTACCGGAAATCCGTACTTCTCCACCGATACCGCTGCTGCTCTGCGAGCCACAGAAATTGGAGCGGATGTTGTGATAAAAGCCACAAAGGTGGATGGAATCTACGACAAGGATCCGAAAACCAACCCGGATGCTGTGCGGATCGAAAAGCTCAGCTACCTCGAGATCCTCGCGCGGCGGATTAACGTGATGGATTCAACCGCTGTTACCCTTTGCATGGATAACAACTTGCCCATCCTGGTGCTGGATCTCTGGAAACCCGGTGATCTGATGCGCGCTATTTGCGGCGAAAAGGTTGGAACACTGGTGGATCACGAAGGGTAATCCAACCTGACCTTTATTTGAAAGAAGAAGCAAAAGACCTATGTGGGTCTTTTGTTTCTTCTCTTTAATGCCTATCTTTAACCAGAAGTTTAGGGATGGACAGACTCAGCTCATCCAACTGCCCCTGCAGCTTTTCCAGCGTCTCTTTATCGGCTTGCAGCCTGGCTTTTTCGCCTTGGATGTAGCTGGTGTAGGGGGTGATGTTGCTTTCCAGCCGCTGGATGGCGCTTTCACTTTCACGTTTGAAGGTGGAACTCAAGGTCTTCATCAGGTTTTCGCGCAGTTCGGTCATCTTATCCCTGAAGGCTTCCTTGGCTTGCTTGCGCTTGTAGGGGATCACGAACAGTCCCAGCACTGCCAGGGCGCCCGCGGTGACGATGCCGGTGACATCCAGGGCTCTGGTGGTGAGCACGGTTGCAACCAGCGCGCCAATGCCCACTGCCCCAGCACCAAAAAGTGCGGTTTGCGTAACCGATTCCTGCACAAACGCGCCAAGCTGTTCGGCTTCACGCTTGCGGTCATATTGGTTGACAATGGCTTTGATGGTCGTGCTGACGCTATCGATCAACTGGCGGCGGCGTTCCGTTTGGGGGCTGGCGCTGGTCGGCATTGTCCGTTGGGATTGTGCCTGCCGGCGTTCCAGCGCGCCTGCCACCTGGTACCAGACATTGAGGTCCTTATCCACCAGCCAGTCGATCAGGCTGCGGACTTTTCCGTCGATCTCTTCCGCCACATCTGCCTGGACTTCCGCCTGGAACTCGGCTTTGATCTTGTCCGGCTTGGCAAGGTCAAAAATTCGGGTCAGTTTCATGGTGTTGTCAAGGTAATCCTGCCCGCGGTTTTCAAAGCCGTTGAGGACATTTTCAACTTCAGCCAGTCGGGGCGGCAGCTCAGCCGCCAGCTCATTCCGATAGTTTGCCAGCATTCCTTCCAGAGAAGCTGAAAGGGTGAGATCCTCGCTGATCTCACGGGTCTGGGAGTCGTTGTGGTTTTTTGCTTCCGCCAGGAGATGTGTGCCAACTCCCAGTGGGTTGCGCAGTTTAAGCTCCAGCCGTGAGATGTCATCCAGTGTTTCGGTGATGTAGCGTTCGAGGGCAATAATGCCGCTGGCTGCGCGCAGGGATTCCTGTTCAATTTCAGAAGCTGCAAGCACGGCTTTTTGTGCCTGGCGTGCTGAAACACTGAAGACTTCAGGCTGAGCGCCGAGAATATGGGTTGCATTCTCGCGCACAAAGTTTTCCACTTCCTGGCTGGATTGCGCGTCTTCAAGAATGTCGCTTTTGTTGATCACGATGACGATTTTCTTACCCCAGGCGAGGATCTTCTCGAGGAAGAGACGCTCGCTGTCAGTCAGAGGGCGATCGGCAGAAGTGACAAACAACACCAGGTCGGAACGGGGTACATATTCGTTGGTGAGGCGTTCGTGCTGACGGTTGATGGCGTTGGTACCAGGGGAGTCAACGATGTTCAACTCTTTTAGCAGCGCCAGGGGATGGGTGACGATGGCAAACCCCTCGTCCACGATCTGCTCGCTGACCATTTCACCAAAACGAACCAGGGTGACGCGGGCGGTTGTGGGGGTGACGCCTTCGGTAAGCACCTTTTCGCCCAGCATGGCGTTGATCAGGGCGCTTTTGCCGGCGTTGAATTCGCCAACGACCACAATCAAAAAGAGTTCGTCGAGCTGATCGATCGCCTTCCGCAGATTCTGCAGGGAGTCATCACTGAGGTTGAAGGTCCTCAAAGAATCCAGAATCTCGTTCAGGCTTTGCTTTTCGTTTTGCAGGAAAAGCAGCTGGTCATTGGTCAGGAAAGTTTGGCGCATGGTATGCCTCCAGGGCATCAACAGATGTGATTAACGTAATTATACCTTTGAGCGAGAGGAATGATATTTGCGGAGATGGTCAGTTGCAATCGCCCAGGTAAAAGGGGTAGAAGCTGTGTTTGAGATCCACCAGAATTGAGCAGATAGTATGGGGATAAAGCGGAACCGAATCGAGTTTGTCCAGTGCCACCCAGCGGACTTCTTCCTGTCCGTTGTCGGGGTGAATACCCTGGGAGGGTTCGTAATCTTTACTGACTTTACACTTAAAATAGAACTCCACTTGGTGTACATCCGGAGTGACAGCGGCGAATTCGTGTTGATTGGAACGGTACTCCCGGATGAAAAGCAACTTGCGTACCTTCACAAGCGTTCCGATTTCCTCCTGACATTCCCGCATAAGCGCATCGGGTAAGGTTTCTCCCCACCGTTGCCCTCCGCCAGGCAGCACAGCGTAGGGTCCATCCTGATCGCGTTTGATGAGCACGAGCAATTTGTTATCGCGAATAATGACAGCTTTGGCCGAGTTGCGGACTTTCTTTTTCTTTTCCATGTTGACTTTTGGATTGTACCGCAAATAAATCCCAGAAAAAGATTAAGGCATGGTCAAAAAGGTTGTTTTGTTTTTGGGGAACTCAGTGCGTAGGTCAGGTTCTTCTGTTGAACCTGACGTCACGAAAGGTGGCAAAGAAGGTCCTCAACAGACGTAGGCTTCCAATGTCAGGTTGAACTGCGCAACCTGACCTACAACTAGGTTTCCGATGTCAGGTTGAATTACGCAAAAATACACGGGGCAGGCTGCGCATACTCTTCGAGCACGATGACCTGACCTACGAAAAGAGGTTTTTGGTAAGGTTTTAGGCTAAAACAGCTATTGCTTGCCAAAAATCGATGGCAAGTCAAGATCCTTAAGCGATTTAACGTTCCAAAATGAGAGGACGATCAGGACTACAAGCAGAGCAAACAGGATCAGAGTATCAGGTGACACGGGGCTAAACCGAGTGATCAGGAGCGTGATGTCCGCATAGCCAACCAACAGTATGGCCGACAACATCAATATGTAATGCATTGCCAGCAAGACGATAATCCCTCTGCTCAATGGCTTCCAGACGACGGCAAGCAGCAGTCCGACCAAGCCAAAAGCTGGCGGACCAATCACGTATATTATTTGAGGCAGGGTGGCAATGCCATTGTTTCCATTAGCTGCCAGGGGCAGGACACCCGTTTGCATCAGTGAGTGAACATACAACGCCAGGATGACTAAAAAGAAAAGGTTCATCGCGGAAGTCCAAATGAACTGTCGATATTTCTTGTGGTTGTCAGGCGCTATTTCTGTCATTGGTTTTCCTTAGGGTGTAAAGAAAAAATTCCACACCTGGATCAACTAACAAAGACGGATTTCATTTCGCTGATGATTTCTTCGCGAATGCGGATGCATATCGCCTCAATCCGATCATTTTCAGGGAAAAGCAGGTTCCTGGGGATGCGCGAGAAGCCGCTGCCCCAGAAAGATGCCGTGGTGGGAATGGAGAATTTGGCGACCAGGCGGTTCTTAAAGTCCAGCTCGGATTTATTGACGTAGGTATCCGTGATATCGAGAGTGCCGCACAGGTAGCCTTCCTGAAAATAGGGGCGCAGCGCTTCGGGCGGGCAAATGGAAAGCAGCCGCACGATCACCAGATCATGCTCGCTGTTGTAAGTGATGCGGTTGGTGGTATAGGGCAAGCCAAACACGTAGACCATGCCCTGTTCAGCCTGGTTGCCGAGCTGAGCAAAGGTGGCGGCAACCCGCAGGGATTGCGTCAGGTCGAGCAGAGGAGTATCGCAAACCCCGTAGTGCTGCAGGATGCTCCAGGCGATGTATTGCTTGCGCCTGATATCAGCCCGTCCATCCAGCTTTTCACGATCGAAGGCTTCGAGCAGCTTGTAGGTAGCCACTTCCAGCAGTTCAAAACGCGCGCGAATTTCCTGCGAGGTCAGAAATTCTTTGCGGTAGATGTTGGGGTAGAAAGTGCTGGAGCCAGCTTTGTTCTGGTAGTCCTGATCCTGCCCGCGAAAAAAGAGCAGGAAGTCTTTGTTCAAGAAGGAGAGTTGGGCTACTTTGCGAACGAGTTCGTGATAACTTTGGACGGGAAAAGGCGCAGTCTTTCTGAGCACCTGACCTTCAACGTGCTTTTCGAGATCGGGAAAGAAAGACGGTGTGATTTCGCGCATGTCAAACCATGCTTCTATTTTAACCCATTTGACAAATATTTGGGGCGGTTGTGCTATTGAAAAAAGCTTTGAAGAACAAAACAGCTCCCCCGATCGGGGGAGCTGTTGACTTATTTAGATTAGCTTATTTCTCTATGCTTGCCAGGCGAGCCAGGTTTTGCCTGTAAGTGATCGCCTTCATCACCTCCGCAGCGATGGACGGGATCAGTACCAGCGGCAAGATCTCCACCCAATCAATCCAGCGCAAAGCAGTGGTGTCGAAAACGGTGCGTAAGAATGGCACATAAACAACCATTAACACGAGGATAACCGATGCTGATACGGCTAAATTCATGTTTTTATTTGTGAAGATGCCAATCTTGGTCAAGGGGAAGTATTCTGAACGGGCGGTGAATGCCCGGAGGAGTTCAGATAGTGAAAGGGTTACAAACGCGAAAGTCTCGGATAGAATGCGCGCTTCCTCAGGAGCACCCTTTAAAGCTCCGCCACCAACAAAGAAGGCAGCGAGAGTTGCAGCTGTAATGGCGATGGTCTGGACGATAATGCCTTTCAGCATGAACTTGTTAATGATTGGCTCATTGGAAGGTCTTGGCGGATGCTGCATGATATCTGGGTCGCCTTTTTCTGTACCAAGTGCCAGCGCCGGAGCCCCATCCGTGACCAGGTTGAGCCACAACAGTTGAATGGGAGCCAAAGGCGTGTTCCATCCGAATACGGTCGCCAGGAAGATGATCATGATCTCGGCGACATTGCAGGAGACCAGGTAGTAAACGAATTTGCGGATGTTACTATAGATGATGCGGCCTTGCTCCACAGCCGAGACGATTGACGCGTAGTTATCGTCCGTAAGCACCATGTCGGCGGTTTCTTTAGCAACGTCGGTGCCGGTAATGCCCATTGCAATTCCGATATCAGCGCGTTTGATGGCAGGCGCATCATTGACGCCATCGCCCGTCATTGCTACCACTTCGCCGTTGTCGCGCAGGGCATCCACGATCTTCATCTTGTGTTCGGGGCTGACGCGGGCGTAGACATCGGTGATCTTGACGATCTCGCGCATCTGCTCGTCGTTTGCATGTTCAATATCAGCGCCGGTAAGCACCTCGTGTCCTTTGCTCAGAAGACCGATGTCTTCTGCAATTGCCCTCGCGGTATTGGGATAGTCACCCGTGATCATCACTGAGCGGATACCGGCAGTTTGGGCTTTCTTGAGAGCGGGCTTGACTTCGGGTCGTGGGGGATCGATCATGCCAATCAGACCAACGAAAATCAAATCTTTTTCGAGCGCTTCCGGGGTGATTTCATTAGGCATCTCGGGCACTGGACGATAAGCCACACCCAAGACGCGCAGAGCTTTGCTGGTCATCTGGTCATTGGCATCCAAAATTTCCTGACGTAGTTCCGGGGTGAGGGGAACCGGTGTGTTATCCATGCTGGATCGATAGGTACAGAGATCGAGCACCACATCCGGCGCTCCCTTGACCGCAATGGTGTACCAATTGGTTTTTTCACCGGTCCCGTAAGGCGAAATGTCGCCATGACCGGGATTGACGATATTGTGGATGGTGACCATGCGTTTGCGGGCTGAGTCGAAGGGAATTTCCTGCTTGCGCGGATAATTTTGGTTGACCACGTTTGCAGCTGCGCCTGCTTTAAGAGCAGCTACCAGGATCGAGCCTTCGGTGGGGTCACCAACCATGCGGTAGGTTGTCTTGCCTTCGCTTTCGCCAACAGGCTCGAGCTGAGCGTCGTTGTTGATGGTGCCAACCCAGAGAGTGGTCCTGACTGCAGGAAACTGCTTAAGATCCGAGACCAATTCGCCATTGACATAGAAATCGCCAACCGGTTCATAGCCGGTGCCGGTGATGTCCACGAACTGACCATCCACCCACAGCTTGGTAACGGTCATCTGATTTTGGGTGAGGGTGCCGGTCTTGTCGGTGCAGATGGTGGTGACAGAACCGAGGGTCTCGACGGATGCCAGCTTACGGATCAGCGCGTGGCGTCTGACCATTTCGCGCATACCGCCAGCCAGGCTGATGGTGACCACGGCAGGCAGACCTTCTGGCACGGCAGCGATTGCCAGCGAGACAGCCACCATGAAGAGGGCAACGATTTCATCCCAAAAGGCTTTGGATCCCAGGTCCAGTGCACCCGGAGCGGTAATCAGGCGGATAACACCGATCGCGAAGACCAGGACACAAACTACCATGGCTGCGATGCCGAGAGTTTTGCCAAGCTGCTCAAGGCGTTTTTGCAGGGGAGTCTGCTCTTCTTCCACCGATTGGAGCATGGTTGCGATCAGACCAAGTTGCGTATGCATACCAGTGGCAATCACTACACCTTTACCACGTCCGTAGGTGACTGTGGTGCCGAGAAAGGCAGTATTTTCGCGATCTCCCAATGGGATATCGGCCTGCAGGTTGGATTCGGCGTTTTTCTTAGCTGGCACGGATTCCCCCGTGAGGGAGGCTTCGTCGATGGTGAGGTTGACTGCTTCCAGTAGGCGCACATCCGCGGGGATGAAGTTGCCCGCTTCGATGAAGACGATGTCCCCGGGCACGAGGTCGCGCGCCGGAATTGACTGGCGATGCCCATCGCGCAGCACTTGGGCTTCCGGAGCCGCCATTTTCTTGAGGGCTGCGAGTGAAGCTTCGGCGCGAGATTCCTGGATAATGCCCATGATGGCATTGAGGACAACAATGAGCATAATAGCGCCGGCTTCCACCCAATCGCCCAGGATTGCTGAAACAACAGCCGCGCCGATCAGCAACCAGATCACGAAACTATTGATCTGTTCCCATAATTTCTGCCAAATCGTGCGCCCTGCTTTCTCGACGAGTTCGTTGTGCCCATACGTTTCCAGGCGCTCGGCAACTTCCGCAGAACTGAGGCCTGTCTCCAGAGGGACATCAAGATTTTCTAAAACCTCTTCAGGCTCCAGCGCGTGCCAGGATACTTTAAAAATGTCATCATTAGTCATTGATTCTCCATAGGGACTTAGTGTTTTATTGTTCAAGAGATTTACTTCAACCTCTTATTATATTCGAAAAAAAACACAACATTGAACCGGCAGAAGGATGACAGCACAGTCGCTTTCCCTCAAGCGTTGTAGTCAGGCTAAGGTAAAGGGGAAGGGGTCAGACTCAAATGATATGGAAGTGTGGCATTCCCGCGATGTCGGCCACAACGTGTGTTAAAATCCAGGCATGTCATGGAATATTCTGGGTCATGAAAGAGCCATCCAATTCCTGCAAATTCATTCCCAACCTGAGAACGTTCGTCACGCCTATTTAATTACTGGCGCGGAAGGCGTCGGTCGCGAAACGCTGGCGCTGGCGTTCGTGAAAGCGCTGAATTGCATCAATCCTCCAAGCAAAGGGGATTTTTGCGGGGTGTGTCAGCCTTGCCGCCAGATTGAGGCGCAGGCCTTTCCGGATCTGGCAATCTTGCGGGTTGCTGAAGGAGCCAGAGAGCTGAAAATCGAGCAGATACGTGCCATGCAGCAGTCATTAGCGCTTGCTCCGTATCAATCGAAATATCGCGTTGTCCTCATCCCCGACTTTCAAAGGGCGACGCTTGGGGCTTCGAACGCTCTGCTCAAATCGCTTGAAGAGCCGCCTGCCCGCGCGATTCTCATCCTGACGGCTGACGCGCGCGAGAGCTTGCTTGAGACGATTGCCTCCCGCTGCGAGTTGGTACGCCTGCGCCCAATGCGCATTGGCGACCTGGCGAAAGAACTGCAGGAGAGGCATGAATTGAGCGAGGTTGAATCGCGCAAGCTGGCGCAGCTCGCCGGTGGACGCGTGGGCACGGCGATGCACTATCTGCGAGATGAGGATTTACTCGAAAAGTACCATAACGCGCTCGATCAGCTTGATGAAATTCTTAACCTGAACCTGCGTGGCAGACTTAAGTACGTCGAGAATTTGCAGCGGGCAAAGGGGCAAGCACGGGAAAATTACGGCTTTTTGATTGCGACCTGGCTGACCTTTTGGCGCGATGTGCTGATATGCAGTGAAGCAAGCGGAGTGCCATTGGTCAACCTGGCAATGGAGGACTTGACCCGGCGTACCGCGGCTGGATTAAGCCTGCAGAGAGTCGCAAGCATCCTGAAACGTCACGAAGAAGCGCTGACAATGTTGGACCAATATGTCAATCCCCGTTTGATTCTCGAGAATCTACTGCTCGATTTGCCCCGACTGGAGTCCTGATCTTGAATGACGAAATGAATTTAACGCCTGAGAATTCTCAGCCTGAACAACCCTCGCAGCCTCCTGCATCACCCAATGAGTCCGCAGAAAAAGCGCCAACCCCGCTGAAAAAGAAATTGATCGAGCTCATGCTGGTGAGCCTTAAAATTGGCTCCACCAGCTTTGGTGCTCCCACCGCGCACATTGCTATGATGGAAGACGAGTATGTACGCAAGCGTAAATGGGTCACCCCCGAACATTTTCTGGATCTTCTTGCAGCCGCCAATCTCATCCCTGGTCCGAATGCCAGTGAGACCTGTTATCACGTGGGATATGTCTACGCTGGCTATCCGGGGCTGCTGGTTGCAGGCTTCAGTTTCATTTTGCCTGCTTTTATTGCCAGTATGTTGCTTTCCTGGGTCTATGTGCAATTTGGCAGCCTGCCTGAGCTTGAGGGTTTGTTCTACTTTTTAAATCCACTGGTGCTTGGCGTTGTGCTGGTAACCACCTGGCGCATCGGTAAGAGCAGCCTGGTGGGATGGGAGCAATTCCTGCTCTTTGGTTTAGCTCTGGTTGGTAAACTGGTGGATGTAAACGAGGTTCTGATCATGCTTGGCTGTGGGGCGCTTGCTGTGCTGCTGCATCATAGTATCAAACGCAAGCCTGGAACACCTGGCAACCTGCTCTTGTCTTTTGCGCCGCTTCCATTGATAGGTGTCGCACTAAAAATGCTGCTCGAAACTGTCGGCGAACGTGCCTGGCAAATTTTTTGGTATTTTTTGCGCACGGGCGCGGTGCTTTTTGGCTCATCCCTGGTCTTGTTCGCTTTGATCGAAAAAGATGTGGTAAGCCGCTTTGGATGGTTGACCACTCAGCAGCTTACCGACGCCATCGCCGTAGGGCAGATCACACCGGGCCCCGTGCTTTCTTCGAGCACGTTTGTGGGCTATCTTGTCGGGGGTTTCTGGGGTGGGGTGGCATCCACGGTTGGAGTGTTCCTGCCTTCTTTCATCATTGTGGCAATCACGGCGCCATTGGTTAAGAAAATGCGAGAAAATGCAATTACCAGCGCCTTCCTGAAAGGGGTGAACGCGGCGGTGGTGGCACTGATCCTGATGGTCTGTGTCAGCCTGGCGCAAAATGCCCTGGTGGATGTCTGGACTGTCCTGATCCTCTTTGCAGGATTTCTTGCGATGCTGCTGCTGAAGGCTCAACCGTATATGCTGGTTTTGGCAGGTTTGGCAATGGGCTTGATCAAGGCATTGGTCTTGTAGGGAACGGTCTTGTACCGTTCCGTTTTCATAAAATAGTAATTCATCGTAGGGGACGGCCTTGCGCCGTTCTGTTTGGCCATGTTGCGAATGTTTATCGTAGGGGACGGCCTTGCGCCGTTCCGTTTGACCATGTGGCGAATGTTTATCGTAGGGGACGGCCTTGCGCCGTTCCGTTTGACCATGTGGCGGATGTTTATCGTAGGGGACGGCCTTGCGCCGTTCCGTTTGACCATATTGCGGAAGGGGTCAAGCCCCTTCCCTACGAAAGATGGTTTACCGGAATTGTAATTTCGTTGTAGGGAACGGCCTTGCGCCGTTCCGCCCATTCTTTCGGATTTCTTTATATAAAATACTCATCTTCATTCCACCGGTTTAAATTTTCTTCTATGTATAGCCAATGGGTTTGAAAATCCTTCTCACTTCGAATGATGTGATCGTGAAAAGACTTTTGCCAAATTCTGACCCCAGACATTTCATTCCTGACTGCTCTGTCTGAAAGCGATTTGAAAGCGCCTACAAAGTCAGAAAGACTCTTCGCAATGTCAAGATCCGTTTTCTTCTTCATTGTAAGAAAATGAAGGTGATTAGGTAGCAGCGAAAAATGGATCAAGGTAAACTCAGGAAATCTTTCCGGTAATCGGAAGAAATTTTCCTCAACAAGTACACCAATCCTTGATGGAGAAAAAACATTAATATCACCAATTTTTGAAATATCTCCGAAAATGTGCTTTTTTCCATGACTACAAATTGTGACAAAATAAACAGCCTCTTGCGAGTAATCAAATCCTCTCATTCGGGGAAGCTTCCGGATTGGTTTTTCCATGAGTTAATTGTATCAACGGAAACATTTTCAGGGAGCCGAGCAACTATGAAGTTGGGGATGTTTAGTAGGGGACGGCCTTGCGCCGTTCCATTTGACCATATTACGAAAGGGGTCAATGCGGAAGGGGTCAAGCCCCTTCCCTACGAAAAATGGTTGACCGCAAGAGTCAAGCCCCTTCCCTACTCTTGAGACCCTTTGGTACAATCATCTGTCTATGAATGACTTGCTCGATCTTCTCAATCCCCAACAGCAACAAGCCGTAGCGGCTCCAGCAGGACCAACCCTTGTTTTGGCGGGACCTGGCTCCGGCAAAACGCGCGTACTGACCTACCGTATCGCCTATTTGATCGGAGCCCTGAACGTGCCAGCCTATCGGATCCTGGCAGTAACTTTTACGAACAAAGCTGCCCGGCAGATGGACGAACGGGTACAAAAACTGATAGGCGAGCAAGCAAACGGTTTGTGGCTGGGAACCTTCCATGCCATCTGCGGCAGGATCATGCGCCGCGAGGCGGACTTGCTGCCCGTGAACCAGAATTTTGTCATTTTTGACGCGGATGATCAACTTGCCCTGATGAAGGAAATCGTCCGCGAGAGCAATCTCGACGAAAAACTATACCGCCCAGCATCCCTGCTGGATGCCATCTCGCGTGCCAAGAACGATCTGATCGGGCCAGATACCTACCCAGTCAAGAACTTCCGCGATGAACAGGTCCGGCGTTTTTTCATCCTCTATCAGCAGAGGCTGGTTAAAAATAATGCCATGGATTTTGACGACATGCTCGTCTATACCAACCGGATCCTCGAGGACTATCCGGTCGTACGCGACACATACGGTCATAAGTTTGAACATATTCTGGTGGACGAATTTCAGGACACAAACCTTGCGCAGTATGCCATTTTGCGTCTGCTGGCACAAAAACATCGCAACCTCTACGTTGTCGGCGATGAAGATCAGAGCATCTACCGCTGGCGCGGTGCGGATTATCGAAATATTTTACGATTTCAACAGGACTTCAAGGACGCGAAAACTCTCCTGCTCGAGCAAAACTATCGCTCCACGCAAACCATTTTGGATGGAGCCATGGCGGTGATCGATCATAACCGCAATCGGACTGCCAAGAAACTTTTCACTGACGCGAAAAAGGGAGAGAAGATCAATCTCCTGATCGCCCAGGACGACCGCGAAGAAGCAGAGATGGTTGTCAGCGCGATTGAGCAAGCCATCACCCATCAGAAGATCAGTCCTGGCGCGTTTGCCATCATGTACCGCACAAACGCACAATCCCGCCTGCTGGAAGAAGCTTTCCGTCGAGCGGGATTGAATTACCGCCTGGTGGGCGCGCAGCGTTTCTACGGACGGCGCGAGGTCAAGGACATAATTGCCTACATGCGCCTGGTTTACAACCCGCTGGATGAGATCAGCATGCGCAGGGTGATCAACCTGCCGCCAAGGGGCATTGGCGATAAAACCATTGAGAAGGTAGCGGAACTTGCCGCTCAGGAAAACCTGAGCGTGGGAGAAATCCTATTGGGGCTGGCAAAAGGCAATCCAGCCTGGCAGGAAGCGCTTGGCAGAGAGGCGACCCGCCTGATAAGCTTTGGGCGGATGTTGCAGGGCTGGCGCGAGTGCGCGGAGAAGAACCGGATCACCGTTTTGTTTGACCGCATTTTGGAGGATATTGGCTATCAGGCGCACATCCAGGACCAGAGCGAAGAAGGTCTGGACCGGTGGGAGAACGTTCTGGAGCTGCGAGCTGTGGTACTCGAGTACGAAGAGCAGGGCCTGCAGGCCTTCCTGGAGTCCATGGCACTGGTTGCGGACCAGGACACCCTGCCCGATAACGTCGATGCGCCAACCATGCTGACGCTTCACGCCGCAAAGGGACTGGAGTTCGACCAGGTGTTCATCACCGGTCTGGATGAGATGCTCTTACCGCACAGCCGCTCACGCGATGATGAGGAAGACCTGGCAGAGGAACGCCGCCTGCTTTATGTTGGAATCACACGTGCCCGCAAACGCCTGACCCTGACGCGCGCCCGCCGGCGCCGCAGCCCCTATGGCAGTTATGAAGAGACCATTCCCAGCCGTTTTCTGGATGATTTCCCCTCTGAGCTTCTGCAGGGAAGCCCACGGGACTTACCCGGGCGGTTCAGTTACGGACGTGAAAACGGATATTCCAGATGGGAGACGCCTTCGTGGATGCGTAGCGCTCCTCCCTTGAAGGAAGAGCCCGTCACGCGCTACAAGACGGGTATGCAGGTGAAACACGCCACCTATGGGCGCGGCGTGGTCAAGACCAGCAAACTGGAGCACGGCGATGAGACGGTGGAAGTTTATTTTGAGGGGTTTGGTCTGAAAGCGCTGGTAGCTTCACTGGCGAAGCTTGAAATCCTGTGAATTAATGAATGGCTATACCCGCCAACTCTTGCCGCAGTTCTGACAAATTGCCAATTTTTTCGTGGTAGTTTTCGCAGTAAATCTGTGGGGTTTAAAAAGTTCGAAAAAGAGTTTTGGCAGCGTTAAGAATATCCACAGCAGCGGCTCAATCAGCCAACCAATCGTGAGCCAGTAAAGCAGCGACTTCCTCTTTGTTTTGAAGGTTGTCTCAGTCACAGCTTGAATAGCTACCTGTGTCGAGCCACATCGTGGGCATCGCATAACGATCATTCTCCAGTTTTTTTCTAACCAGCTGCCTTTATTTTACGATGATATTTGGCATCGATTCGACGCTATTACAAGCCCTTTATTAAGCCTTTAAAATCACTATAATGGATGAAGGAGGACGATGCTATGGAAACGATTTATACCTGGTATGGGCACGCGGCACATGGATTAAAAGTGGGTGAGAGCCGATTGCTGATCGACCCCTACTTCACTGGTAACCCTGCTGCCGCAGTTAAGCCGGAACACCTCAGCGCTGACTACATCCTCATCACGCATGGTCACGGCGATCATATTGGCGACACCGTCTCAATTGCCAAGAGGACCGGCGCTTTGTGTATCAGCAATGCCGAGATCAGCACCTGGCTGCGCAACAAAGGGCTCAAGACTCACGCCCAGCACATTGGTGGGGGCTACCACTACCCGTTCGGCTATCTCAAGCTGACACAAGCGCTGCATGGATCTTCTCTGCCTGATGGTAGCTATGGCGGCAATCCTGCGGGGTTTCTGCTAACTACTCCAGATGAAAAAAAGATCTACATTGCGGGTGACACAGGCTTGTTTGGCGATATGCAACTTATTGGCGATGAAGGCATTGACCTGGCACTGATCCCGATTGGCGATAACTACACCATGGGTCCGGAGGATGCGCTCATCGCTGTCAAGTTGTTGCGTCCGAAACGCGTGGTGCCTGTGCACTACAACACCTGGGAATTGATTGCCCAGGATCCGCAAGCTTGGAAAAAGCGCGTTGAATCTGAAACGGAAACGAAAGTAGTGGTTTTGCAACCAGGTGAGAGCCTGAGTCTGTGAGGGTGAGATGTTTAGGAAATTAGATTCTGAAACAAAAAAACGTCTGCCGCCGGGGCAGCACCTGACGGAACGGTTTCCAGTCCTGCATTACGGCCCGGTGCCACAGCTGAACCTGGAGAACTGGACCTTCAGAGTCTGGGGCGAGGTTGAGAAACCCCTGCTGCTCACTTGGGACGAATTCAATGCGCTTCCGCGCACCAAGCTGCAAATGGACATCCATTGTGTGACCACCTGGAGCAAACTCGATACGAATTGGGAGGGCGTCAGCCTGAAAACCCTGCGGGAACTGGGACTGGTGGTGCCAAAACCTGGCGCGCGCTTTGTGATCCAGCATGCGGAATTTGGCTATACCGCGAACCTGCCGCTAGCGGTGATGGACGCGGACAACTTCCTGCTGGCAACTCACTACGAAGGGCAGCCCATTAGCCTGGAACACGGCGCGCCTTTACGCGGTATCTGCGGGGCAATCCCGGGACGGGATGACCTGAAGGATGTGTACTTCTGGAAGGGAGCCAAGTGGCTGCGAGGGCTTGAATTCTCGCAGACGGATGTTCCCGGGTTCTGGGAGCGGGCTGGCTACCACAATGAAGGTGACGTCTGGCTTGAACAACGCCACGCAAGAGGCTATTGATAAAAATACGGCAGACTTGTCGGAATGAGACCGCCACTCGACGCTGGAATAATGATGACCTTGCGCAGGCTCACTCCGACATTGATTTGCTTGAACTCGACTCGGTTGTAGGGCGAGATTGAACGCACCGAATGTATTACCAATTGAACCTCCATTGTGCTGCCTGCCCCACGCCTTTTTGTGGGGTTCAATCCGCCAACACGCCATCGAATATTTACAATCAACGGGCCTAGCCACTTAGGTCATCGTCAATGGCGAATTGAGGGCACGATACGTTCGCACATCACATTCTTCATGGTGCCCTCAATTTCGCCCTTGGCATACATTGATGTAAACAGTTTATCATTCAGGACATACACGAATCGCGATGTACCAAGACTCATCGATACGGTCAGGTTTACTTCGTACGGTGGGGGTTTACTCCCACCGCACAGATCCAACAACCATTCGATCTATTTATTGGGGAAATAATCCACGGGTAGGGGCGACGCATGCGTCGCCCTACGGGCTAAGAGCAGGGTTTATTGGCGGAGTGAACAAAAGAGGTTCATTGCGCCCTTGTATATTAAGACTCAGAAAGACGTGATAATTGAATGACATCGATCAGGAAGGTGAGGGTGACTCCGTTCTCGCCCTCGTAGGGTGGGGTTGGCGTCACAGTATCTTGCCCTGTCTTAACATCAAATTAGCCAACCCACCAAAAACAGCATTTTTCTTTAAGTGCAGCGGTGGGTAGGCTATAAACGGCAGCGCTCCTGCATATGTTTTGTGACGCCAACCCACCCTACCTGCTTCGCTCTTGACCGTGCCGCTGACCAAATGAATACGGTATCTACGAAAAATTTACACGCCAAGCTCGTAGCTTGTAGATACCGGAATGAGCAAACAAGCCGGCATATTGCATTATGATTTTGAATTATCTATGCATGGGTATATAAAAAACAGGACGCAAGTCCTGTTTTTTAGTCTTGGGGATCAGCTATATTTTGCGCGTTCGCCACAGGTAAAAGCCTAAACCAAGCCCTGCCAGCAAGACAACTCCACCAATAATTGCGAGAACTGGTGAGCGACGAGCCGAATCGGGCTCCACCACGCCAGCAGAAGGAGCGGACTCCTGTGCCCCAAAATCGATGGTGGCATCTTCGCCGGCCTTTACTTCGAGGGCGTAATTCGTCGTCGTAGTGGCGTTAAAGCCGTCCGGGATGGCGACGGTAACATTATAGGAATCCTGGGGAAGGTCAGGGAAACAGCGCGGTTCAACTTCGTCCGGAATTCCAGCGACGGTGGTGCCAGTCAGAGAGACTGAACCACTGCGGTTGCTTATGCTTACTTCACCGCCGTAGAGATAATCCTCACCTGTCGTGCGCATCCCATTGCCATCCATGTCGTGGAAAAGCACCACGCAAATGGTGGCAGTTCCAGGAGAAGGAGTGGGGGAAGGAGTAATCATTTCTGGAGGAATAGTGGGGGTTGGCATCGCCGTCTGTGTAAGCACAACGGGTTCCACTCTACCCAGCACGATTTCCTGATCTTCATAGAGTGTGCAGGCATCATCGAGACCGTTGAGGCTCTTGATAGTTTCAATTGGCACATTGGTCAGGAGGGAGATACTTATGCAGCCATCCCCTGGGCGTACCTTGAAAATAATGTCGCCGTTCGCATTCGGTGTGGGGGTTTGGTAGGGAGTCCCCTGTGCGGATGCCGGCAGGCGCAGCGTGCTGAGGCTCAGGACCAGGACGGTCAGGAGCAGCAAAAAAAGGGGCAGCGTCTTTGATTTTGTCTTCATAGTTACCTCATTTTTTGCATTATAACATTATCGGCCAGAGGCATTTTGTCAGCAACCAGGAACGAAAGTCAACTTTTTAGTAAAATTGAAGCATGCCGAAGAAAAGCTGGCTCATTGCTCTGATCCTATTTGTTATGGCTGCCTGTGTGTCGCAGATACCCGAAGTTACACCCACTCCTGAACCAGAACCAACCCTGGTTTTGTCTCCCAGCCCTACGATCGACTGGTTTCCCAGCACGCCGACTCCTACACGTATTGCCACGGTGGTTGGAGGCTTGCCAACCCAGATTTTCGAAGTGCCGGTGAGTTGGCCTTTGATGGCGGCTGACGACTTCAGTGATCAGAGCCACTGGCAGGAAAGCAGCGATTTAGCCGGAACGGTTGCTTATGAGACAAACTCGCTCTCGCTGGCACTGCCGGCAGGCAAGGCACCTCTTGTCAGCATCAGCGACCACATCCTTCCGGGGGATTTTTACCTGGAGCTCACCATGGATGTTTTGATGTGCAGTGAAGAAGATCAATACGGACTGGTTCTCTGGCGCAACAGCACTTCAGGAACCTTCCGGATATGGTTCAACTGCCGGGGCGAGTTCATGGCGGATCGGCAGTTAAACACCAGCATCGGCCGGCTGTTGAATTGGCAGAAAGCACGCAAGCTGCAGCCTGGCGCTCCAGCCAGCAATCGAATCGCGGTTTGGGCAGAGTCTGGGCAGCTTAGGGTGTTTGTGAACGGCGTCGAGCAATTCAGCTTGCAGACGCACAGTGATCTCAGCGGCGCTTTGGGGGTCATCGCCCAGGGTTCGGGCAGCAGTGCCGCCACTTTTTCGATTTCCAACCTGGTCATTTACGCACCATAGAAACAATTTACAGCCTGAACCCTACCATCTGTTCAGGCAACTGTTATTTCCATTTTTTTAGTCGCACAAACTTCCAGCTCGCTGTCATGGTTCCATCAAGGCTGCTATGGGGGCATTAATTGACTACTTTCACTCGATGAGGATATAATAACAAAACCACACAGAAAAGTGGAAAAAACTCAGGAGGGCAGTTATGTCCGATAAACTCAGCATCATCATCCCAATGGCGGGTTTGGGCAGCAGGCTACGCCCCCTCACCTGGAGCCGACCAAAGCCCCTGGTCTCACTGGCTGGAGCAACAGTACTTGACCACCTCCTGGCAATGTTCAAATCCATTGCGGACCGGGACGATGTTGAGTATGTTTTCATCATGTCGCCTGGTCAACAAACCCTGATCCAGGCTCACATGCAGAAGGTTCATCCCCATGTCAAAGTACATTACGTGGAACAACCCGAGAAAAAAGGTCAGTCGGATGCCCTTTGGCACGCACGCGAATTCTTGTCCGGGGAAGCACTAATCCTCTTTTCGGACACACTGATTGATAATGACTTCTCCTTCCTGGCAGAACCTCAGCCACAGGCTATCGCCTGGGTCAAGGCTGTGCCCGATCCGCGCCGTTTCGGGGTGGCAGAGGTCGCAGCCAGTGGCCAGGTTTTGCGTTTGATTGAAAAACCAAATGACATGAACAACAACCTGGCGGTCGTGGGGTGTTATTACTTCCCTGATGGCAGTCATCTGATTAGGGCCATTGAAGAGCAGGTTCAAAAGAAGATCTCCCTGAAGGGAGAATACTTCCTGGTGGATGCAATCAATTTGATGCTTGAGAAAAAAATACCAATGCGTATCGAGCAGGTCAAGACCTGGCTGGATGCCGGTACCTCTGAAGCCTTGCTGGATACCAACCGCCACTTGCTCGAGAATGGGTGTGATTACGTACCAGCTCTGGGTCAACTGGAAGACACGGTTATTATTCCGCCGGTCTTCATTCATCCAGAGGCGCGTGTGAGCACCTCCATCATCGGTCCATTTGTCTCGGTGGGAGCAGGTAGCCTCGTACAGCACAGCTCCATCCGCGACTCCATTCTCAGCCCCGGAGTCCATATCACCAATGCGAACATTGAAGGCTCCTTGCTTGGCTACGATGTGGTCGTAAACGGTTTGAGAGGCAAATTTAACCTGGGAGACAACTCCTGGGCAAATTGGTAGTAGACATTAACTGAAGAGGAAAAGGAGAGTGCATGGCAATCAGATTATCTGAAAAGGTGGCAACGTTGAAGCCATCCGGTATCCGCAAGTTCTTTGATATTGCGGCAACGATGAAGGATGTTATCTCACTGGGGATTGGGGAGCCCGATTTTGACACACCCGAACCCATCATCCAGGCGGGCATTGAAGCCTTGAGGCGGGGTGAAACTCACTACACCTCCAATCACGGGCTGCTTGAACTACGGCAGGCGATTAGCGACCATCTTAAAGGCCTCTATCAGGTTGAGTACTTTGCCCAATCCGAAATTGTGGTTACAGTAGGAGTCTCCGAAGCCCTCTACCTTGTTTTCACCGCAATATTGGATCCGGATGACGAAGTCATCATCCCCACGCCTTGTTTTGTTTCCTACCAGGCAGAAGTTGCGCTTGCGGGCGGTGTGCCGGTGGAAGTCGCAACATATGCGGAAGATCACTTTGTTCCACGTATCGAGGATATCGAAGCTGCTATCACTCCCAAAACGCGCGCGGTTTTCATCGGCAGCCCCAGCAATCCAACCGGTGCTGTTTATCCCCGCGAATTTCTCATGAAATTAGCCGCGCTTGTCGAGAAATATGACTTGATGGTGGTCTCTGATGAAATCTACGATCGCCTGGTTTATGGTACTGAACATGTCTGTTTTGCCAGTTTACCCGGGATGCAGGAACGCACCGTGCTGATGGGCGGTTTTTCGAAAGCCTATGCCATGACTGGCTGGCGCATCGGTTATGCTGCTGGACCGGAGGAAATCATCGACGGTATGGTCCGTGTTCACCAGTATTCCATCATGTCTGCGCCTACTGTTTCGCAGTATGCTGCCCTGACCGCTCTGATGGTTGGTGAGCCTTATATTCAGGAAATGCTGCGGGAATACGATCGACGCCGCAAATTGGTTGTGAGCAGCTTAAATTCGATCGGTCTTAAGACTTTTGAGCCCAATGGCGCCTTTTATGCCTTCCCGGATCTGCGTTCAACCGGATTGAGTGATGACGAATTTTGCAACCGCCTGCTAAAAGAAGAGCATGTGGCCGTCGTTCCAGGAAATTCCTTTGGGGATGCCGGCTTGGGTTTCGCGCGGGTTTCTTATGCCACTTCCTATGAAAAACTCGAAGAAGCCTTGGAAAAAATTGATCATTTTGTGAAACGCATCGGTTGATCACGCATAAATTGCTTATGGGAAAAGGCTTGGTAACTGGTAAAATTCATTTATTGAATAATGCATGGAGAGTGAAAGTAGTATGTCGCTGGATGACTTGCAAATAAAATCCCTGAGCCCCGATATGGCGAACCAGTTCACTTCCTATTTAAGCGAGATGGATTTTAGCCATGCTGAACACTGGCACTTCTGCTATTGCCAATACTATCACATAGATTGCAGCAGCGCGGAATGGCATCAGCGCACCGCAGAGCAGAATAAAGCCCTGGCAGTACAGAACATTGAGAGCGGTTTAATGCGCGGTCTGGTTGCATTAGCTGGCGAACAGATGGTGGGTTGGGTCAATGTTAATGACGTCAACAACTACGCACTGCTCAAAAAAGACGAAGAGCTTCAAAAATTCCCGGGACGCAGCGCGATGGTGGTTTGCTTTGTGATCCATCCGGAGTATCGCGGCAAAGGGTTGGCGAACAAGATGCTCGCAGAGGCCGTCGAAATAAGCCGCCAGGAAGGATTTGACCGGATCATTGGCAGACCTTTCCTTTGGAGCGCCCATCCCCTGCGCCAATACCACGGGCTGCCAAAAATGTTTGAAGACCTTGGTTTCAAAGAGGTCTCTGAGACCAACGGGGTGCACACTTACGTTTTGGAATTGAAATAGGATTTTCGATCAGGAATAGCCCGGGATTTCCCGGGCTATTTTTTAATTTATGTCTTTTCAGCTGCCCAAACAATCCATAGTGACACTCGCCTCACATCGCCTGCACTCCAGTTGCTTGACCAAAAGAACAATTTGGGATAAGGTTAACGCATCAAAATAACGAGGAATTTGATGTCACACGGACGTGATCAACAACCTCATCTAACCTATGACGGGCAAAGCATTCGCTTTGGACGTCATTTTTGTTCCAAATTCCAAACAAGATAAAAAAGGAGAATTTATATGTCAGGAAGTACAAACGCTTTTGAAATGGCTCAGGCTCAATTCGATAAAGTCGCTGACCAACTTGAGCTCAGCCAGGAAATCAGGGATTTTCTGCGCTATCCGGCACGGGAATATCACTTCCGCATCCCAGTACGCATGGACGATGGCAAAGTCAGGGTTTTTCAAGCTTATCGCGTTCAGCATAATGATGCCCGCGGTCCGAATAAGGGCGGTCTGCGCTTCGCAGCCAACGAAACCGCCGATACTGTGCGCGCTCTGGCTATGTGGATGACCTGGAAGTGCGCTGTGGCTGACATTCCCCTGGGTGGCGGCAAGGGCGGAGTAGTGGTGGACCCCTCTACTCTCTCAGATGGAGAAAAGGAACGCCTGGTGCGCGGCTTTGTGCGCATTATGTGGAAAAACATCGGTCCCCGTCAGGACGTCCCCGCGCCAGATGTTGGCACGACGCCCCAGATGATGGGCTGGATGATGGATGAGTACTCCACACTCGTTGGCAGCTATACCCCCGGCACCATTACCGGCAAGCCTCTTGGCGGTGGCGGCTCTGAAGGTCGCACCGAAGCTACTGGTTTTGGCGTAATCTTCACTGTGCGCGAAGCCATGAAACACCTGGGCATTGACCCCACCAAGACATCTGCAGCCATTCAAGGTTTTGGCAATGTCGCTCAGTACGCGGCAATTGGTTTCCGCCAGTTCTTGGGCGGCAAAGTCGTGTGTGTTTCCTGCTGGGATCGCGGAGATAAGAAAGCTTACACCTTCTGCAAGGAAGAGGGTGTGGATCCGATGTTCCTCATGAGCATTACCGACCAGTATGGAACCATCAATAAAGTAAAGGCGAAAGAAGCCGGCTATATCATTGAAGATGGCGACTCGTGGATTTCAAAGGATGTGGATGTGCTCATTCCCGCAGCCCTTGAAGGTCAGGTCACAGCGGACAGTGTCAAAAAGATCAGCAAAAAAGTCAAGATCCTGGCAGAAGCTGCCAACGGACCCACCACTCCTGAAGCGGACGCGGTGCTGGAACAAAACGGTGTCTTCGTCATCCCTGACTTTTTGTGCAACGCTGGTGGCGTGACGGTCTCGTACTTCGAAGGTGTGCAGAACGACCAGAACTTCTATTGGGGACGCGATGAAGTGTTTGAACGCCTGAACCATAAGATGACCGACGCCTTTAAATCCGTGCTGGATATGTCGCTCAGCAAGAAAGTCTGCATGCGCGATGCAGCCTACATGGTCAGTATTGACAAAGTGGTCAAAGCGATGAGATTACGGGGCTGGATCTCCTAACCTTATTCTTTCCATTAAAAAAACCCCCTCTTTTGCAGAAGGGGTTTTTTGTTTTCGCTATACAGCTTATTGCACCGCACCTGTGCATCCGCTATGATAAAAGCCAACAAGACAAAGGAAAAGGAGCTGATTATGGCAGATAGAAAAGCAAGCGCAATTTGGGAAGGTACCCTCAAGGCTGGCAAAGGCAGTATGCATTTTGCTGGTTATGATGGACCATTCACCTTTGCTTCCCGTTTTGAAGAAGGAAAAGGCACGAATCCTGAGGAGCTATTAGGAGCGGCGCATGCCGGCTGTTATTCCATGGCGCTCAGTGGCGGGCTGACAGAGGCTGGATTCACCCCGGAGAAGATTGAAACTACCGCCCATGTGGCGTTAAGAAATGTGGACGGGAAGGCAACAATCACCCACATTCAGCTGGTGAGTAAAGCCAAGGTGCCCGGAATAACCCTTGAGAAGTTTCTTGAAATTGCTGAAGCAACCAAGCTGGGCTGCCCGGTTTCTCGGGCATTGAGTGGTGTGGAGATTTCGCTTGAGGCAGAATTAGTACCATAGCGAATTTTTGCGATTAAGGTGAGTTGAAACAGCGCATTTTGATCAAAGGGGAGCAAAAAGTACAAGATGCGCTAAAATAGAACCTTATGGAAAAAGAAAAGGTTCTGACAGCGGAGAAAAAAACAATTTCCCTCATGCTTGGTTTGTATTGCCGGGATCAACACGGACAGAAAGAAGACCTATGCGAGGAATGCCAGCAGCTGGAGGCTTACGCGTATGAGCGGCTGGAACACTGCCAATTTATGCCTGAGAAGCCAGTCTGTGCCAAATGCCCGGTGCACTGCTACAAGCCATATTACCGCCAGCAGATTCGTGAGGTGATGCGCTATGCCGGCCCAAGGATGCTCACGCATGCGCCTGGAGCGGCAATGCGGCACCTCTGGCTGATGGTAAAACCTGATAGTCCCCGCGTGAAGCAAATTCGTGCGAGAATAGAAAAATAAAGAACAGAAATTGAGACTGGGGGGCCATAAGCCGTTGTTTCATTCACAAAGTGAATAGTGAAAAAATTCAGTGATTCTTTGCCCAAAAGAGGTTGTCAATCTTTTGGACGATTTCAGGATAGTCAAATCGAACAGTTTGCTTGGCGAAAGCTGACCGCCTCACCAAGCTGACCCCCTCACAGTTTGACCGGCAAATATCTTGACTCTTATCCTTACATCTGATAGACTCACACCTTGCGAAACGGGACTGATTGAAAAATCAGGCTTGCGTAAGCATGGAGATTTTGATATACTTATTGGTCTTGACGCATATTAACAAAAGCAGATCCAACGGGCGCCGGCGTAGCTCAATGGTAGAGCAACCGCCTTGTAAGTGGTAGGTTATGGGTTCGATTCCCATCGTCGGCTCAATTTACTCATTTGCGATTGTGGTCGAAAATTTCGATCACAATCTCCAGCGGGTAAAAGCAAGCGCCCTATGGAAAAATTGGACGGTTACCCAAGTGGACAACGGGGGCTGACTGTAAATCAGCTGGCTGGCGCCTTCGGAGGTTCGAATCCTTCACCGTCCATTAACCTTACCGAAAGGTCGGGCTGGCAAGGCCGCCCTCATAGCTCAGCTGGTAGAGCGCATTCTTGGTAAGAATGAGGTCATCGGTCCGAATCCGATTGAGGGCTTTTGCCAAATATTGAAAAGAAAATAAATAGTCATTATTTAAGGAGAAAAGATGGCAAAACAAAAATTTGACCGCACTAAGCCACATATGAACATCGGAACGATGGGTCATATTGACCATGGCAAAACTACCCTGACCGCTGCTATTACCAAAGTCCAGGCTATGCGTGGCTTTGGTCAATTCCGGCCATACGACTCGATTGACAATGCTCCGGAAGAGAAAGCCCGCGGTATTACCATCAACATTACTCATGTTGAATATGAGACCGCTAAACGTCACTATGCCCATGTTGACATGCCTGGTCACCGTGACTACATCAAGAACATGATCACCGGTGCCGCGCAGGTTGATGGCGCCATCCTCGTGGTGAGTGCTCCTGACGGCCCCATGCCCCAGACTAACGAACACGTCCTTCTGGCCCACCAGGTTGAGGTTCCCGCCATTCTGGTCTTCTTGAATAAGACCGATCAGATGGACGACCCCGAACTGCTTGAGCTGGTTGAAATGGAAGTTCGTGAACTGCTAACCAAGAACGGTTTCCCCGGCGATGACGTACCGATCATCCGCGGTTCCGCCAAGCTCGCCCTCGACAGCACTTCCACAGATCCCAATGCTCCTGAGTACAAACCGATCATTGAACTAATGGATGCTGTTGACAACTACTTTGAGGAACCAGTGCGTGACTTCGAAAAAGATTTCCTCATGCCAATTGAAGACGTCTTTTCGATCAAGGGCCGCGGTACTGTTGTGACCGGTCGTATTGAGCGTGGTACTTTGCGGTTGAACGAGCCCGTTGAAATCGTTGGTTTGATGGACAAGCCTCTGGCGACTGTTGCTACGGGCATTGAAATGTTCCACAAACAGCTCGATGAAGGTCGCGCTGGTGACAACGCTGGTATCTTGCTGCGCGGTATCGATCGCGAACAGGTTGAACGAGGTATGGTTCTGGCCAAACCCAAATCCATTACCCCTCACACCGAATTTGAGTGCTCTGTTTACATTCTAAAGAAGGAAGAGGGCGGGCGCCACAGTGCTTTCTTCACCGGCTATCGTCCGCAGTTCTACATTCACACCACCGATGTTACTGGTGATGTAACCCTGCCTGATGGCGTTGAAATGGTTCTTCCTGGTGACAACGTCAACGGTTTGAAAGTCAAGCTGATCCAGAAAGTCGCCATCGAGGAAGGTTCCGAATTCGCTATCCGCGAAGGCGGTCTGACCGTGGGCGCCGGCAGGATCACCAAGATCATTGCCTAAGATAAGATTAGATGGAGGATATATGGCTGCCTCCGCGAGGGGCAGCCATGTTAACTAAAAATGGCATCAAAGAAAAAAGATATTCGTCCAGTCATCTATTTGGCTTGCACTGAGTGTAAGGAACGCAATTACACTACAGTAAAGAACCGTCGGAATGACCCGGGTCGTCTGGAACTCAATAAATATTGCCCTCGCTGTCGCGCTCATAGGCTGCATCGTGAGGTGAAGTAGCTCTCAGTAGTGGGAGTTTGCTTAGGTCAGTAGCTCAATTGGCAGAGCACCGCTCTCCAAAAGCGGGGGTTGTGGGTTCGATTCCTACCTGACCTGTTGAAATTTACCGATGCCGTAAGATCTACGGCGTTGAATTGTAAAGCAGGAGGCCTTGATGGCAAACAGTGAAAAACCGAACATTTTTCAGAGAATCAATCACTGGTTCAAAGAAACCGCAGGTGAACTGCGCAAGGTGACCTGGCCCACACGTGAGGAAGCTCTGGCTCTGACTCGTATCGTTCTGATTGTGACGATCATCATGTCAGCGATTTTGGGTGTCCTCGATTTTATCTTTGCACGCCTTGTTGGGCTTTTGGTCAACATTTAGTTCGTGCGAAAGTGAAGTTCTGATGACTATGAAGGAAGATGAATCTGTGGAAGATGTGATTCCCAGCCTGCCCGAAGAAACTGAAGGCTTGCCGGCTGAGGAAACCTCCAGTGATTCATTAAGCAAATCAGACAAACCAGCTGAAGGCGACGCCCGCAATTGGTATGTGATTCATTGTTATTCCGGCTACGAGAATAAGGTGCGCAAGAACCTTGAACAGCGCATCGAAACAATGAATATGAAAGACAAAATTTTTGATGTGGTCATCCCGACTCAGGAAGAAATTGAAGTCCGCGATGGCAAGCGCCGCACCGTTGAGCGCCACGTTTTCCCCGGTTATGTTCTGGTGAACATGATCCTGGAGGAAGAATCCTGGTTTGTGGTTCGCAATACTCCGGGTGTGACCGGTTTTGTGGGCATGGGGGATGACCCTACTCCCCTGCGCCCGGAAGAAGTGCAGTCAATTCTGCGCCGCATGGAAGACGAAGCACCCACCTATCGCGTCACCTACAAACCCGGCGACCGCGTACGTATTGTGGATGGTCCCTTCAACGACTTCCGCGGTACGGTGGACGAAATTAACATGGAACGTTCGAAGATTCGCGTTATGGTGAACTTCTTCGGGCGAGAAACCCCTGTGGAACTCGACTTCCTGCAGGTGGAAAAGTCATAAACCGGAGCAATCCGGATTTTTGTGGGAGGGCACCTGCCCGTTTGCACCACCAAGGAGAATTTAAGTGGCAAAGAAAGTAAAAGCACAACTTACACTGCAGATCCAGGCCGGCAAGGCTAACCCTGCACCCCCCATCGGTCCCGCCTTGGCTCCGCACGGCGTCAACATCATGGCGTTTTGCAAGGACTATAACGCGCGCACTTCTAATCGGGTCGGTGAAATCATTCCCGCCGCCATTACCATCTACCAGGATGGGTCTTTCAAATTTGAACTGAAGTCACCGCCCGCCGCTATGATGCTCAAAAAAGCTGCCGGGATTGAAAAAGGCTCCGCCACCCCCAACACAGCCAAAGTTGGCAAGGTCACGCGCGCCCAGCTCCGCGAAATCGCTGAAGCAAAGTTTAAGGATATGAACGCCAACGATATCGAATCGGCGATGAAACAGCTTGAAGGCACAGCCCGCAATATGGGCATCACCATCAGCGACTAACCAAACAGCAATCAGAGACTGTGGGAGGGCTCGTAAGCCCGATTGGACCACAAAGGAGTATGCATGTCTAAACACGGGAAAAATTATGAAAACGCATCCAAGAAGATCGAGGCTGATAAATTTTACAGCCCCAGGGAAGCGTTGGAATTAGTAAAAGAAATGAAATTTGCGAAATTCGACGAGACTGTTGAGGTTCACGTTCGAACCAGCTTGGATCCCCGCCAGGCTGATCAGCAAATTCGCGATGTGGTCGTGCTGCCCAAGGGGCTTGGCAAGACCGTACGTGTCTTGGTCTTTGCCCAGGGCGAAGCTGCAGCGGCTGCGCGAGAAGCTGGCGCAGATTTTGTAGCCGAGACCGATGACGATATGGCTCGCATCCAGGGCGGTTACACTGATTTTGACGTCGCAGTTGGTACCACCGACATGATGGGAAAAGTCGGCCGTCTTGGTCGTGTGCTTGGTCCCCGCAACCTGATGCCGAACCCCAAAGCTGGCACCGTTGTGCAGCCTGGCGATATCGCCCAAGCCATCGTTTCCGCCAAAGCTGGTCGCGTTGAATTCCGTCTCGACAAAACCGCCAACATTCACGTTCCGTTGGGTAAGGTTTCCTTCTCAGCAGAAGATTTATATGTCAATCTGGCTGCTTTGATGACCGCTTTACGAAAAGCTCGTCCATCCGGCGCTAAGGGTCTGTTCGTGCGCAAGGTCACAATTGCCTCCACCATGGGCCCTGGTGTCAAGGTGGATGTCAACGCAGCTGTGTCGATGGAGTCAGAAGCAGCCTAAAGCTGCCGAATTTCCTGCCAGAGTGTGGTATACTGGCAGACTGAAAACTGAATACTGCTCTGCTTAAGAAAGCTGGTGCCGTTTACGGCTTAATTTCCCGCCGAGGTGGAGGTTCAAAGTCAGATCTAGTAGATCCTGATCGTCCTGAATCTCTTTCTGTGGGAAAACGGAAAGAGATTTTTATTTTGATTGGAAG
Source organism: Anaerolineaceae bacterium UBA1363 (assembly GCA_002306055.1). Classification (GTDB taxonomy): domain Bacteria; phylum Chloroflexota; class Anaerolineae; order Anaerolineales; family Anaerolineaceae; genus Mesolinea. The sequence goes on along the minus strand of DBRR01000037.1, from coordinate 55,439 downwards.
GAGGTTGAAGTACATTGGCGTTTTCAAAAGAACATAAAGAAGTCATAGTTGACCAGTATCGCGAGTGGGTCGACAAAAGCAAGGCGATCTTCGTGCTGTCCTACAGCAAGATGCGCATGCCGATAGTTAATGAAGCTCGTGCCAAACTGCGTGAGGCAGACGGACGTTTACATGTTGTAAAAAACCGCTTGTTTACCCGGGTCCTGGAAGAAAAAGGCTATCAATACGATCCTAAATTCTGGGAAGGCAACAACGTGGTCGTATTCGCATTCGAGGATGCTCCTTCGGTGGCAAAAGCACTTGCGGAACTGGTAAAAAGTAATGATACCTTTGCCGTTCGTGGTGGCTACCTTGATAAGGCTGGTCTGACCGTCAAACAGGTCACTGCATTATCTGACCTGCCCACATTACCCGTTATGCGCGCGACCCTGTTGGGCACCATCCTGGCGCCCGCCAGCAAACTGGTGCGCACCCTGGCTGAACCTGCACGTGGTTTGGCTGCGGTTATCAAAGCTAATTCAGAAAAGCAGCCTGCGGCTGTATAAGTGTGCTCGTTTTTTAGCGAGAAATAGAAATAAATATATTAAAGGAAAAAATAGGAGTAAAAAATGGCTGATTTAGAAAAAATCGTTGAGGAACTGAGCAAACTATCCGTGTTGGAAGCTGCTGACCTCGTCAAATTGTTGGAAGAAAAATGGGGCGTTTCTGCCGCTGCACCGGTGGCTATGGCCGCTGGTCCCGCTGCTGCTGCTCCAGCAGAAGAAGTGGAAGAAAAGACCGAGTTTGATGTTGTCATCAAATCTGCTGGTCCCAAAAAGATCGAAGTCATCAAGGTCATCCGCCAGCTTACATCCCTTGGTCTGGTTGAAGCCAAGACCCTGGCCGAAACCCCTGACGCCAAGGTCCTCGAAGGTGTTGGCAAAGACGTCGCCAACGACGCTGCCGCCAAACTCAAAGAAGCCGGCGCTGAAGTCGTCGTTCTTTAGTTTTTCAGCAAACCATCGCCCCCTTTCGAGGGGGCTTTTTTGTTGGAGAAACGCCTCACGAATTCCACGTCGCTGGATCAGTCAAAGAAAGGCGATATTAAAAACGCCCTTATTAAAAACGCCCCACTCACAGTGTAAAGATAAGTTTTATAAGCCAATATACCAATAATTTCAAGCTGAAACAGTCACTTTCTGTCACTTTCTGCCTACTTTTGATGAAGTTTGAAATTTTTCGTTAGATTTGTGATTTCAACCATTGGGTGAATCGGAAAAATACCGATTGAGATATCGTGTTAAAAAATCATGAAAAAAACAAAATATGCTGTGATATCTCAAACCGTTATTTTCATTTAAGTTGGACTTGTAATAATCATTTCCAACGCCCAAATTTCTAAAATGGAGCGCAAAAATGTTGCTCAAATAAGGAAATGATGCTATAAACAATTAAGTTCAGCCATAACCATGATGATATTCAAGCATGATATTCAAACACGTAGTTATCAGTTTGAACATGCTACAATTGTTGTTGAAATGTTCGATTTGGGAAATGGAGAATTGTTTCCTCTGGTCGCAGGGCATTCACCGGATGTCATCGATTATCCATTTACCGCTTTTAACCTAATAACAACATATCCGATACACATCACCGGATATTGACATTAATGGACAAACAAATAGAGACTTTGTTAATAGAGAGGATTCAATGAAATTAAGATCAAACTTTCGATTTGGCACTCTTCTCCTTCTATTCCTTGCTACATTGGCCGCTTGTCGCGTTAATAATCTAAATGAGGACAAGCAAAACATCGAACTTTTTTTCAATTTTCTAAATACAAGAAACTTTACATCAGCTGCTGAAATGTTGTACAATCCAGAACCAGCAATGCTTGGACCTGGGTTTAGACCAAAAGATTTTGTGAATACTCTCGAAAATGGCGCCCGAGTTCATTACGAAATATTATCTTTAGAACCAGGGGAAGAAGTTCAAACTGATGGTTCTATTGCCCCTGATCTGCAACCCTACTTTTTTCCGGATGAGGTCCATGGAGTATGTAAAACGTATTTGATGAAAATACGTTTAGAGTTTGAAAACCTGCCACAACCGAACATAGAATCTGTTAGTTTCATTCAAAAAGTATCTCTGATTTTCCAAGAGGATGCGTGGAAAATAGGATACTTTACGTTCCCATCGGTGGATTCTTGTTACCGCTTTAGAGATAAAACAATGCCGTCCGAGCCTACAAAATCAGCTTACGTAGAAGATCAAATCATCAGCATAGAAGAAGATAAAGGAGAGCACTCGATCAACGATTCTTCGGGATTAGATGCTGTTCTCTCCTTTTACAACTTAATGAACCACAAAGACTACAGTAAAGCGTCCACATTGATTGCAGAGAACTCACCATTAGAACTGGGTTGGACCGCATTGTTACAAACGTACAACATATCAGGGAAAATAGTCTATCCAGTTATCCGAGTTGGTGTCACCGAAAACTGTGAAGAACTGAACATTGCTGGTAGCCAAAGTTGTGAAGAGATCCAAGTTGTATTGCAGATGTTTTATGAGGGGGGGTTCTTTGGTAGCCCCTCAGGCTCTATTTTTTCATACAAAGTACAAGCTATCAAAGAAAAAGAAGGTTGGCGAATTTGGGATTTCCGAATGGACCTATAATAATTAAGTTTAGCCATAACCATCACCCTTCTTTGGTGAAATTGGTGGAAAAATTCATTCGACGTGGAATCTAGTAGTTTGTCCAACCTAAAAGTTAGACTTGGCGTGGAATTTGCTACCTTTATTGGAAACTACACTCCTTCAAAGGATAGACGCCATGAACCAAAAATATCCAGTCAAACTAAGCGAAGCCGAACGTTCCCAATTAAGGCAACTCATTTCTTCCGGTACAGCGCCAGCCCGGAAACTGTGTCGAGCGCAGATATTGTTGAAGTCAGACAGTAGTACCGAGGGAGCGAATTGGAACTATCAGGCGATCTGTGAAGCATTCGATCTATCCGACGTAACGGTCAGTAAAGACGTTGCCAACGACGCTGCTGCCAAACTCAAGGAAGCCGGCGCTGAAGTCGTCGTTCTTTAGTTTTTCAGCAAACCATCGCCCCCTTTCGAGGGGGCTTTTTTATTAAATTAAGAGGACGATCATCGGTGAAAAGCTTAAGTCATATTGAATACAATGAACCAATCAGGTTTCACATCCGTCTTTAAATGTAAAGAATGGCAATGGAACGAAAGGAGGAAAGGATTGGAAGTTGAGCGTTTTGAAGAGCTATTACAGGCATGCCGAAGCAGTCTGGAGCGTTTCGTTTTCTATCGTATTCCTAATCGTGAAGACGCAGAGGATCCGCTGGCAGATATTCAATTAAAGGCGTTTGAAAAGCGTGATAGTTTGTTGGACCCCCAGCGCTTTAAAGCTGATGGATTGAGCGATTTGGAGAAAATGAAAAATAATTTCTTCATGATGCAGGCTTAACTGAAGAATGATTCTAAGATTGGGGCGAGAACGGTTGCTTCGACTGAATGGGTTTGCCCTTCCAGCAGCCTTGATTCCGCCTGAGGAATTGCCTGGGTAAAGGATGCCATAATGGCGGGGGCAGTCTTGAAACTTTTGGTTCCTGCCAGCATTAAGACGGGCATCGGAAGATTTTTCGCGCGCTCTTCAAGGAAGGATCTGGAGACTTTTTGGATCTCTGCTTCGTAGACGATCGTGCCTGCCATGTCGATGATGGTTTGACCGTGCTCTGAGGCGAGCGTATCTTTGATCAGCTGCGCATCCATGCCCACAAAACGCATAAAGCGCTTGACCACTGCCAGGTTTTCACCCTTGGCGACTTGTTTGCTAACTTGGCGGATCAAAAAGTTCGTCAAGGTCTTTTCCAACCAGCCGCCGATCAATGGGGGTTCGTAGGCGGCTACCTTGAGCACCTTTTCGGGGGATTCTGCTGCTGCAAAGAGAGCCAATGCCGCACCGGCCGAGTGGCCATAGAGAAAGGTTTTACCTCCGTGATGGTCGATAAGAGTCTGAAGATCTTGAATCTCTTTTTCGATCGAGTAGGGAAGGGTGTCGCCGCTTTGACCCCGTCCGCGCCGGTCATAGGTGAGGACGGTGAAGGCTTTCTGGAGGAATGGGACCAGATCACTCGGGACGCCAAAGTTATGGGTGTTGAGCGCGCCGGTCACGATGATGAGCAATGGTCCGCTGCCTGAAATTTCATAGGCAATGGGAGTGTTATCTTTTGAGTGGATGATGTTCATGCCGTAATTGTATATCCATGAGAGAGTTGGATCTGAGATTGTAAAGGTTTTGCAGGTGGTCAGGCGACGGAGAAAAACTTTATGATGATCAGGAGGGGTAACGACTGCTAACCCTCGTTTGCTAACCCTTGTTTGATAATTTTCGCAAGTCAGGCGGATAAAATTTAAGGCCTTCGGCATCTTGGGTTTGGCATCAGAGGCAGCTATACAAGTCAGATTTGTGTATGAATCACTGGAAACGTATAACCGTTCAGTGAAAACCAACGCCTGGATGTGATATTAAATGAACAAATAAATATGCATTCCTTTTCGAATTTGCCAGGGAGGCACATTATGGACGAAACTACAAACAGCATACCCACTTCTGAGCCCATGGAGCACGAACAACCTGATGGGGAACATCCCAACGATAAACCTTTGAACCACGAGGATATGGACCACCAACACATGCACCACAAACATCCCCAGCAAACGGATCACGCGAGTATGGAACATCCCCACGCGAGTGATCAGCCTGTGGAGGAAGAAGGCAATGAGCACGCAAACATGGAGCATCAGCATGCGCACCATGCCGACCACACAGACCGCGTGAATCATGCCAGCCAGGAGCACGCAGAAAGCAGCCTGCCCGGGCAACATGATCACGAGCACATGGAACACGGGAAAATGGGAGGTGTATCTGGCCCACCCGGAGCCCATAGCGGTCATGAAGACCATGGTGATCACCACGCTATGATGGTGGAGGATTTCCGCAAGCGCTTTTTTGTATCACTCGTCCTGATGGTGCCCATTCTTCTGCTTTCCCCAATGATTCAGATGTTCATAGGGGTCGACTGGAGCTTCCAGGGTGACAAATATATCTTATTTGGTCTTTCCACGATCCTTTTCTTCTACGGAGGCTGGCCGTTTCTGACAGGCGCGGTGGACGAATTCAAGAAAAAATCTCCGGCCATGATGATGCTAATTGCTCTGGCAATTATCGTCGCATATATTTACAGTTCCGCAACCGTCTTTTGGCTGGAAGGTGATGACTTTTTCTGGGAATTGGCTACGCTAATTGTGATCATGCTTCTGGGGCACTGGATCGAGATGAAATCTGTTGTCGGAGCGTCCAAAGCTCTTGAAGAATTAGTCAAATTGATGCCCGAGACAGCGCACTTGATTGCTGCGGATGGTTCCACCACGGATGTTCCAGTTGAGAACCTCAAAGCGGGGGATCGTGTTTTGGTTAAGCCCGGCGAAAAGGTGCCCATTGACGGACGCGTGTATGAAGGCTCCTCTTCTGTGAATGAATCCATGCTTACCGGTGAATCAGTCCCGGTGGAAAAAAGCACTGGCGATGAGGTCGTAGGCGGATCAATTAATGGGGAGGGCGTCCTCAAATTCGATGTCACCCGAACCGGCGATGAAACTTTCCTTTCCCAGGTGATTAAGCTGGTACGGGATGCCCAGGCCTCAAAATCTAACACCGAAAGATTGGCAGACCTGGCAGCCAGATGGCTGTTCTTTATCGCGGTGATCGCGGGAACAATCACCTTTATTGTCTGGATGCTGGTCAGCAAGGACTTGAGTCTCGCGGTCGAACACGCTGTAACTGTAATCATTATCTCCTGTCCCCACGCGCTGGGGCTGGCCATTCCACTCGTCACGGCGGTTTCTACAAATATCGGAGCCCGGAAAGGGCTGCTTATCCGTAACCGGACGGCTTTTGAAGAGGCGCGCAAGGTCAATGCTATCGTTTTTGACAAGACCGGTACCTTAACAGAGGGCGCTTTTGGTATCACGGATGTGAGACCTGTGACAGTCTCTGAAGAGGAATTGCTTACCATCGCTTACTCAGTGGAACTGAACTCCGAACACCCCATCGCTTTGGGCATCGTGGAGGAGGCTGAGAAACGCGGTCTCGCGCGCCTGGATGTAACCGATTACCAGAATATCACCGGGCAAGGGCTTCAAGCCAAAGTTAATGGCCGGGAAATCAGGATTGTCAGCCCGGGGCTGGTACGCGAAGCCGGGATTGCCTTTGATGAAGCGGATTATGAGAACCTGGCAGGGCAGGGCAAGACGGTTGTTTTTGTGTTGGATGGCAAAACCCTGCTTGGGTACATCGCCCTATCCGATATTGTGCGCGAATCTTCCATTGAAGCTGTAGAAAAACTTAAAGAAATGGGAGTCGAATCGATCATGCTCACTGGCGATAATCAGAAGGTCGCCAACTATGTCGCTGAAATACTAAATATCGACAAGGTTTACGCGGAAGTGCTCCCGCAGGATAAAGTGTCCATCATCGAGGAGCTGCAGAAGCAAGGTAAGGTTGTGGCGATGACCGGAGACGGGGTCAACGACGCGCCCTCTCTCGCCAAGTCCGACCTTGGCATCGCGATTGGCGCAGGTACGGATGTGGCCATTGAGACCGCGGACGTGATCCTGGTGCGCAGCAACCCGCTGGATGTCCTCAGCATTCTCAAACTCTCACGGGCGACTTACAGAAAGATGGTGCAAAACCTGTTCTGGGCAGTGATCTACAACGTGATCGCCATTCCTTTGGCAGCTGGGGTTCTGGTCAACCAGGGGATTTCAATACCGCCTGCTTTGGCAGCGGTGCTGATGTCGCTTAGTACGATCATTGTCGCGATTAACGCACGCCTGCTCAAGATCGAAGATTAACCTGCTGGTTTAAGCGATTTAAAAGGAGCCGCTCTTAAAAAGGACGGCTCTTTAAATTTAAATATAACTTCTGAAACTTTTTATAAGGAAGCGTTTGGCTCCAAATCAAGGTTTCCTAACCCAGACCTTAATCGTGGCTGATCTGGCGAATGACCAGGACAACTTTACCCTGTACTTCCACGATGCTGGGATCGTTGATGATGATTGGTTTCATCGTGGGATTGGCAGGCTGCAGGCGCACATGCCCGTTTTCGAGGTAAAAATATTTTAGCGTGGTCTCATCGCGGTCATTCAGCCAAATTGCCACCATCTCGCCGTTGTGAGCCTGGTTGGTCTTCTTCATCACGACGATGTCGCCATCATTGACCATGGCATCGATCATTGAATCACCGTGCACGCGCAGAGCGTAGAGGTCCTCCAGGCGGTCGCCAGCAGGAAGCAGACTTCGGGCGACGTCAATCCCGGAATCGGGGTCATAATAGCTGAAGTCAGAAGCTGGCACCGGCATTGGCTCACCTGCAACAATGTTACCCACAAGGGGCACAGAGACGAGCTGCTCGCTAAGGTTGTTTACAGACGTCTTAAGGTTTTGCAATAAACCGCCACTGCTGGTCTTGAGCAGGTTGATCCCGCGCGAAACATTGCTTTCTCTCTCAATGTAATTCATTTCTTCGAGCTGGTTCAGGTAATAATTGACCACCGAGGTCGAACTGATCTGAGTGTGGTCGCCGATCTCGCGGATGGAGGGGGGATAACCATGTTCGGACAGAAAGGTTTCCAGAAAGGTCAATATTTTTTTGTGTCTTGGACTAAGCCCTTCGCGTCTTCTTGCCATAATTGCCTGCCTTTCTCTGCTGTTCCTTTTCAATAAAATAATAACAGAACAAATGTTCAGTGTCAAGTGACTTGGAACGTTATTTGCAACAGATAAAAGGTCTGGCTTGTAGGTTGACCTTAAGGAGATACGGATGTACCCAAAAAAACAAGAAACGCAAACCAGTTTGCTGGCTCTGGCTTTTGTGCTGTTAGTTGTTCCAGCTCAGCCCGTATTTGCGGCTGCCAACAATCCTTTCCCAGCAACTCAATCGGTTTCCTCTGAGATCGAATTTGCCTTAACAGGCACGGAGACTGGCTGGCTGCGTTCCGGCGACCTTTTGTTCCGCACGGAGAGCAACGGGACTGAGTGGCAGGATGTTACTCCTTCCTTGATTCCAGGCGAAGCCCTCGTGGATGCTTATTTTATGAATTCGAGCCGTGCCTTTGCTTTGTCAGTGAGCGCAAATAGCGAGGGATGGCAGCTCAAATTGCTGGAAACGGATGATTCCGGTTTCTCCTGGCAGGCTCAGCTTGTCACTCTTCCAAAAACAAGGAGTGATTTTCTGAAGGTGCCCTTTGGGGATGCGTTTCTGCAATGGCAAAACGACAAAAACGGCTGGATCCTGATCAAGCAGGCAACTTCCAGCAACTTCAGCATGGGGCTCCTCTTGATCACTAATGATGGCGGGCAAACCTGGAAGGTTTCCGAGCCCCCAGCAGCTGAAGAGTTTGTCTTTCTGGATGAAAAGCTTGGTTTCATGCGCGATCCTGTGAACCCAACCAGGCTGTATCAAACCCAGGATGGCGGCATCAGCTGGCAAAGCATTCAGCCAGTGGCGGCTAACTCTGCTGTGGGTGAGCTGCAGCGCTTAGGGCTGCCAATCAAATGGCAGGATGGGGAAATACTCATTCCAGCGTGGATAAAAGGCGAAGAAACCGAGTCGGAATTTGTTTTTTTGAGGTCACAAAATGGGGTTCCGAGCCAGACTGCGGGAACTGTCTGGATGAAAGACCCTGGTGTAATCAATCCGCAATCCTGGCAAGAACCTTTCGGATCTGCCCTGGCTTTTACACAACTCAGCAGCTTTGATGGTGAGAACTTTTGGCTCGGGTTGACTAACGGCTCCTGCAAGCAAGATACTTTGGCGGACGAAGCGGATTTGCCCCTAAGCACCCTGACCTGTGAAAAAAAGTACCTCTTGCTTTCAAGCAGCAATGGCGGCGAAAGCTGGGAGCTGGTGAACCTTCCCCTGGATGTTTTACTGGCAACGACAGGCAGCTTCTACGAAGGTGTGTTCCAAAACATGCTGGATATTGATCAAAGGCTGAATACCGTCCAATGGGTCCAAATTTACCAGGGGCAGGGATTTGATGCCTGTGAGATCCCCACGCTCTCTGAGCTGCAGGCCTGGTTCAACGGCAGCCCATACCAGACAGTGAACCTTTACATCGGTGGAGTTTCGCGCGCTTGCGACAATGACGCACTGACCGCTGCTTACTTACAGCAGATGTTCAACCAGGGCTGGCGCTTCATTCCGACCTGGGTTGGTCCACAGGCTCCGTGTACGTCCTTTAGAAACCGCTTTTCAGAGAACCCCGAAGAAGCTTATGACCAGGGTGTGGATAATGCCGACCAGGCACGCGCTAAACTGCTCGCGCTTGGGCTCACCAATCCGGATGGAACTGGCAGTGTCGTGTATGATGACCTGGAGTACTTCACCTATTCCGATGACTGCTCAGACGCGGCGCGGGCATTCGTGCAGGGATGGACCGACCGCTTGCAGCAGCTCGGCATTATCTCCGGTTTGTATGCCACCTCCAGGAATCTGGACCAGAATCAGATTTACACCCTCCAACCACCTCCGTCCACAGCCTGGATTGCGGAGTGGTACAAGCCTCCAGGCTATCGCCCGGATGTGACCGTCTGGGATGTCGACTGGCTGGATGACATTTACTGGTCTCATCACCAGCGCGTCTATCAGTATTCCGGTGGGCATAACGAAACCTGGAGCGGCGTCACGATCAATGTTGATAGTAACGTTCTGGATGGGCTTGTGGCGGCTCCTTACGGTGCTGATTTGACTGCGCCAGTTACCAGTTACAGCAAGTCCGGTACGATTGGTATCAGCCCGTGGTACAAAACTCCTGTGACGGTCACTTTGACCGCTACGGACAATTCGGTTGGAGTGAAGAATACATACTACAGAATAAACGCTGGAAGTTGGCAGACATACACAACACCATTTGCGGTGAGTGGAAGCGGACAGATGACAATTGATTACAGGAGTGTTGACTTCAATGACAATTGGGAAGCTATGAAAACTGCCAGTTTCAATGTTGACAGCGAACCCCCGGTCAACCCGCAGGTCACAAATCCTGGCTGCCAGGCCTGGAATGGTGTGCCGCAGCCATGGTGCAATGACCCATGGTTCACCTGGGCTGGCGCGTACGACCTTGGCGTGGGGCTAAACCCCAGCGATACCTATGAGGTTTATTGGGGAACAGATTATCGTGCTACCAGCGGAACGCGCACCTCAGCCGCGCATCTAAACCCGCTGGCAATCCCTACTGGCGTACCCTATTACCTGCGCATCCGCACACAGGACAAGCATGGGCTGTGGAGTGCCTGGCAAACCATCTATACCTTGATATACGATTATCGCTTCACGCATCAAGTTTGGCTCCCCAGGGTGGCAAAGTAGCGGGTTGATCTGCAGAGCCAGGCTGATTAGCCCCGCCATTGCTATAACCCGCAGTGAACAGCCTTGTCAACAGCCGTTATTGGATCAAAAGATAATGTTACTGAAGGTTCTTTAAGGTTGTGTTTGGTTTGATAGAAATCAAGTTTTTCCCCGGGTTTCAAGCAAGGTAAATGAAGCAACCTGGTAGGGAAAAGGCCGTCCGACTGCTTGCGTCCCTTTTGGGAAGCCTCCCCCTGCGGGATGCCTTTTCCTCGAACGATTACCCCCACCCCAACCCCTGTCGAGGTAGGACATAAACTATATAAGCCCCTTTACCATTTACAAACCACAACCCGTAGGGAAAAGGCCTGCCTTTTCCTAATTGCGTCGTCCATCCCTCACAATGGTTGATGCAGGCATCAACCCTACAATTTGTCCTTACGTCATTCTGGTTGATGCCTGCATCAACCAGATGTTCTCACTATTCCCACAGGCCCCCCTAACCCATACATTGACAGGAACAACAAAACATTGTCAGTAACATTTTAGATGAACTAATGCGACCGCCTCGCCCAACCACTGCCGGTAGTTTATAATCACTGTGCGGTTGGACGCAATGGAGTGAATGTGAAAATCAAGCCCTTTTTCAAGCAGTTGGATTTTAGTTGGCGGTCAATCAGCGATTACCTCCTGATCATTCTTGGAGGTCTGGTTCAGGCATTGGCGTTGGTAACTTTTCTCATACCAGCCCAGCTGGTTGGTGGGGGAATCAGCGGTATCGCCCAATTGTTGCATTATCTTTGGGGAACGCCGGTCGGATTAATCACCCTGTTGGGGAATATCCCGCTTTTCATCATTGGTTGGCGTTTCCTGGGAGGTCCTCGTTTTGCCCTTCGTACCATTCTCTCAGTGGTTTCTTTTACGATCTTCACGGATATCCTGATCGGACTGACCGGACAATCTCCAATCACGGATGATATTCTGCTTAATTCACTCTATGGGGGTTTTTTGCTCGGTGTTGGTTTGGGCCTGGTTTACCTTGGGCGCGGAACCAGCGGCGGAACTGACATCCTCGGGCGTATTCTGAACCAGCGGTTGGGCATGTCCATTTCACTGGCATATATGATCACAGACTCTTTTGCGGTTTTGCTGGCAGGTTTCTTCTTCGGCTGGGAGAAATCCCTTTACGGTCTGATCATGATCTACCTCAGCGGCGTGGCAGCGGATATGGTTTCGCAAGGTACCAACGTCATCCGTGAGGCGATAATCATCACCGATGAAACCGACAAAGTTGTAGCAGCCATCACCGAGGAACTTGGTCGCGGCACCACGATCATAAGTGCCAAAGGCGGATACACAATGAAGGATCGCCCGGTTATTTTTTGCGTGGTTTCAGCGGGAGAGGTCATTCGGCTGAAGACGATTGTGCATGATGTCGATCCGGATGCGTTCATGGTGGTGGGGTCTGCCAATGAAGCTTTGGGCGAGGGCTTTAAACCGCTGAAAGGGCCAATATAGCAGAAAGCGTCAAGGCAAGGAAGCCTCGACTATTGGGATAGGGTGAGCGTGGCAGGACCTATCCAATTTCTTTATTGCTTGACTTTCCAGTAAGGAAGCAGTGTGCCATTGCGAACCTCGTTTGCGTGGCGATCTGGTTTCGCCTTTCTCTTATTGTCGGAGTGCAGACTAGTCTGAAAAGCTGTCCCATCCGTCATCGCGAGCTTCCTGTGCGTGGCGATCTGCTTTTTTCGACATGGAAAATGTTTATTTTGAGGACGATGCCGGAGTGAGCCCGCGATGGGGCTGGCTGTGAGGGTACGGGTGCAGGGCGGTCTCATTCCGGCCTACAGGGAGTCTTTCATTTGTAGCCGGGTTTCGCTGCGAGCTTCTTTTGCGTGGCGATCTGCCCCTAATCTCGTCATCGCGAGCTAAGCGTGGCGATCTGTTTGTTTTTTCTTCCCCAAGTGAGAAATGATTAAACCCCCAGAAATGCGTCCAAATCCTGCGCTTTGCATCCAAGCTTCAGCGCCATTTTCTCGCGCAGGGCGTCATCGGGTGAGATGTGGGCATAGGACTCCATGAACACGGAAAGCATCATGTTGCAATCAGCAGCTTCATGCGCGATGTTCTGCTTGCGAAGGCGGTCATTGTTCCGGATCCAGCCCGGTTTGCGTGAAACAATTTCATCTGCTTCCAATCCCAGGGAGGCGAAGCGTGTCAGCAACTCTCTCTCCTCGCTGGTCAAGCCCGGCCCTTCCACCTCGGCGTAGGCTTCCGCAAGTTCACCGACCTCAGACAGGAAAAACAAGAGCGCGCTCTTGTGATCAGCCCACTGCAATCCGCGGGCGTTGTAATATGCTTTGATCCATTTCGTGTCCATCACTCACCTCAGCCTTAATTGTAACCGTCGGTTGGAAACTTGATGCATCAACCAATTGCGAATCTTGGTATGATTATCCCTTGTGATTAGAACAGATACTCCTCAACCTACCTGGCTTGCGCATGTGCTGCACTCGCCTACGGCCGATTACCTTTCCAACCCCAATCCTGCGTTGGGAGAAACCATCACCCTGCGCCTGCTGATTCCCAGCGAGGCTGACCCGGATCAGGTTATCCTGCGCACCATCCCCAACGGTGAACAGCAGTTCACATCCATGCTGCCCCAATCTGACCGGGATGGATATCGCGCTTGGGAAGCTCCCCTCAAGATTAATGAGCCGCGTGTGAGCTATCGCTTTGCTATTCAAACCGAAGGCAGAATCTGGTGGCTGAATGCGCTCGGGGTAAGCCTTCATACGCCGCTTGCGTTGTTTGACTTCAAGCTCTTGGCCGGCTTTCATCCGATCTCCTGGTTGGAGAGCTCAGTTTTCTATCAAATCTTCCCTGATCGCTTTGCCAATGGCGACCCCAGCAACGACCCAGTCGAAGAGGCGGACCCTCGTTACAGGTACATGCGTAGAACCTTTCCCTGGGGTCAAGCGGCACCCAGAGACCGCCATGTGATGCCTTTTTATGGGGGCGACCTGGCGGGTATCGAAGGTCATCTTGATTACCTTGAGCAGCTTGGCATCAGTGCGCTCTACCTCAATCCAATTTTTACCGCGTTCACCAATCATCGTTACGATGTCAGCAACTTTCGCGAGGTGGATCCGGTTTTGGGCGGTGACCAGGCGCTTATTTCTCTGCGCCAGGCTCTAACACAGCGCAACATGCGCTACATTCTGGATATTGTCCCAAATCATAGCGGCATGATGCATCCGTGGTTCCAATCCGCACTCCATGACAGCGAGAGTGAAACACGCGGATATTTTTACTTTGCTGATAATCAAAAGGACTACGTTTCGTGGATGGGTTTTGGTCATATGCCCAAACTTAATTACGCCAGCGAGGCTCTGCGCCGTGAGATGATCGAAGGTGAGGATTCCATCTTTGCCTATTGGCTCAAGCCGCCGTTTGCCGCAGATGGATGGCGGGTGGATGTGGGCAACATGCTTGGTAGGCAGGATGATCACCAGATCAACCTCGATCTGTTGCGTTCGATTCGGGCAGCGGTTAAGCGCGTTTCGCATGAAGCGTACCTGATGGGAGAAAACTTCTTCGAGGCAACCGACCAGCTCCAGGGTGACGGCTGGGACGCGGTCATGAATTACACCGGTTTTGCTGACCCAATCCTCCACTGGCTGAAGGGCTACGAGCAGGACGCTCTGGGCTGTGAGGCTGTCTTGAAAGCCGATTTCCCCTGGGATACTGCAACCATGCTGCAGGCCTGGAACGAGAACCTGGCTTCCATTCCCTGGCAGATTGCCCTGCAGCAATTCAACTTGCTCGATAGCCATGACACTCCCCGTTTGCTTACCCTTCTAGATGGCGACAAGGCGCTTAGCCGGTTGGCAGCAATCGTGCAGTTTACTTTCCCCGGCGTGCCTTGCCTGTACTATGGCAATGAAATTGGACTGACTGACGAGGAAGGTTTTGCCTCGCGCAACTGCTTCCCATGGGATGAAGGTCAATGGGATCAGGAGACCCTGAGTTTTTACAGAAAGCTGATCGCGTTTCGACGTGAAAGCCTGGCTCTGGCACGAGGAGAATTCAGGATCCTGTATTTTGATAAGGACCTGGTGGTTTTGGCCCGCGTTTTGGGAGAGGAGTGGGTGTTGGTTACCGCAAATCGCTCAGAACAGGCTCATCCTGCCTTAAGCCTTGAGGTTCCAACGCTCAGTTTGCCTGGCGAGCGTGAATTCAAAGCACTCTTTGGTTCCGGGTGTATTGAGGCTGGCAATGGCTGGCTCGCATTGCCCCAGATTCCCAAGGGAGGCGAAGTCTGGCATTAGCCTTTGTTGCGCTTATAATCAACTTATGTCAGGTTTATTTCGAATTCTAAAAGGGAAAAATAAAACCTGGAGCGAACGCCTCAGTGAGGTCAAGGACCGCCTGCGCAATTTTTACCTGGACCTCAATGACCGCCTGGGCGGCACGCTTGGTATTCTTCGCCATGCTCTAAATAATTTTAACCTTATGCGTGGTGCCGAAGCTTCCGCCAGCCTGGCTTATTATGGTCTCTTTTCCATCTTTCCCTTGCTCCTGGCGGTTGTATCAGTCGGTTCGATGTTTTTGGAAGGGGAGTTGGTAAAAGTTGAATTATTGGAGATCATCACGCAATGGATCCCCGTCTCGGCTGATACAGTCAACACTCAGATCACTTACGTCCTCAATATGCGCGGTCCTGTCACGATTGTGGCTCTTATCTCCTTGCTTTGGTCAGGCTCAAATGTCTTTGATAAAATTATAGTGAACGTGAATCGCGCCTTTCTCAAAGGCAACCGACCGGGCTTTCTCAAAAGCCGGGGAATGGCGCTATTGATCATCCTGGCGATGATCTTGCTATTCAGTGCGTCTCTGTTTTTTAACACAATCATCGATATCTTGCCATCAGCAGAGAATGCACTTTTTGGTGAACTGCTTACTTCGACCAATGCATGGAACTATTTGCTTAATCTCGTGCCACTGGTGCTAAAGTTTCTGTTGTTTCTGGCTGTGTACAGCTGGATCCCTCAAAGCACCAGTATTGTCTTCAAAGCGCGTTTGATTGGGGCGGGGTTGAGCGCGGTTTTGTGGGAGCTCTCCAGTCGTTTGCTTGGCTGGGCGATTTCCAGTGGTTTTACCAATTATGAAATCATTTATGGTTCACTGGCTTCTATCATCGCATTGATGTTTTGGCTTTACCTAAGCGGTTACATCCTCTTTTTTGGTGCCCATCTGGTGTATGCCATCGACACGCACCTAAAACGCAAGCGAAGTGATGCTGAAATAGTGGAATCAGATGCAGGAGGGGCGGAAGCATAATGGACCTGTCAATTTGTCTTGTACCTTTAAACGCGCTTGATTACCTGAAGCCTTTGCTGGCTTCGATTGAGCGATATTCCAGTGGGTTGAGCTATGAGGTGATCATGGTGGACAATGGGTCCACCGATGGGACTGTGGCTTGGATCGAACACTACCATCCGGAAATAACGCTAATTCGCAATCAGGGCAACCTTGGCTTTACCCGCGGAAACAACCAGGCAATGGCTTTGGCCAAAGGGGATTACATTTTGCTGCTCAACCCCGATACCTTGTTGACTGAAGATTGTTTTGGACCACAAATTGCCTATTTGCGGCAAAATCCTCAAGTTGGCATAACCATTCCAAAGGTACTTAATGAGGATGGTAGTTTCCAGCAGCAGTCGCGCCGTGGGGACGCCCGTCCGGTTGAGGTGTTCGGGTATTTTCTAAAGCTTGGTAAGCTCTTCCCTAAAAGCAAGGAGCTCAATGGTTACCTGCAATCCTGGCTTCCGGAGGATGAGGTCGCGGAAGTAAAGGCGGTTTCGGGCTCATGCATGTTCATTCGGCGCGAAGTCTATCAGCAGATTGGAGGGCTGGACGAGCACTTTTTTGCCTATCAGGAAGATAGCGATTACTGCCTGCGAGCACGTCAGTCCGGTTGGAAGGTGATGTATGTGCCGCTGAGCAGCATCGTTCACTATGGGGGTGAAGGTGGCTCAAAAACCCATCCATATTACTCCATTCTCCAATGGCACCGCTCGTATTACCTGTACTATCGCAAGCACTTTGCTCGCGAGCATTTCTTCCTCTTCAATTGGTTCTATTACCTGATGATGGTTTTCAAGCTGCTCTTTGCCTGGTTGAAGCAGCTCTTGAGAAGAAAATAAAAAACAGGCTCGCTTTGACGGCACTGCCCGTCATCGCGAGTTTCCTTTGCGTCTGTGCCCGTGAAGCAGGGTATGGCGATCTGCCTTTTTCGACATGGAAAATGTTTATTTTGAGGACGATGCCGGAGTGAGCCCGCAATGGTTGGCTGTGAGAGTAAGGCTGCAGGGCGGTCTCATTCCGGCCTACAGGGATTCTTTCCTTTGTAGCCGGGTTCCGCTGCGAGCTTCTTTTGCACCTGTGCTCGCGAAGCAAGGTATGGCGAGCTGCCTTTCGAATCTTTAAGAAGAAAAACATAACTGCAGACTGTCGCGCCCCTCACAAAACTTTAGGTTTGCTCCCACGTCAGAATCGGGGCTCGCAGTGACGGTCATACAGACTGCCACGCCTCTGCCACCCAGTAAAGTGGAATGATTTTCAAGCCCGGGGCTCGCAGTGAAGGCAATAATTCCTACCTGCTCAAACGCAGAATTGCCGCGGCGTCGGCACCGGTGATATCACCATGTTCACCGAGACTCCACCCCCGAGCTTCCCAGCGCGCCTGCACCTTCGCAGCAGCTTCGTCAGGGTCGACTCCAAAGGAGGTAAGGGTCGTGGGCATACCTACGCTCTGAAAGAAGGCGGCGGTTGCTTCGATGGTACGGTCAATGCGCTCGGAGTATTTCTGCTGTTTCTGATCCAGTACACGGTAGCCATACTGCAGGAGTTTGTCACGCTTTTGGTCGCGCTTGTACCATAGCAGCCATGGCAAAACGACTGCCAAAGACTCTGCATGTGCCAAGCCGTAAAGCGCGGTCAGTTCGTGCCCGATGCTATGGGTTGCCCAGTCCTGCGGCACACCAACGCCGATCAAGTGGTTGAGTGCGTTTGAACAAACCCACATGAAATTGGCGCGGGCGTCATAATCTGGATGGTTTGTGTTAAGTACCGCCGGAGCCATCTCAATAATAGCCATCAGCAATGCTTCAGCCTGGCGGTCCTGAACAATCGCACCAACTGGGTAGGTCATGTACTGTTCCATCACGTGAACATAGGCATCCACCAGTCCATTGCGAAGTTGCTTTTGGGGCAGAGAATAGGTGGTTTCAGGGTCCAGGATGGAAAACTTGGGATAAACCCGTTCACTGGAAAATGAGAGTTTTTCTTCGGTCTCGCGGCGTGAGATAACCGCGTTGTGATTAAACTCACTGCCAGTTGCTGGAAGGGTTAGCACAGTCCCAAAGGGAATAACCTTTTTCAGATCTTTTGCCAGATCGCGGCTGATGATGTCCCATGGTTCGATGCCTTCATTGGGGCTTGCCAAAGAGATGAACTTTGTGCCGTCAATCACCGAGCCCCCACCGACCGCCAATAGGAAGTCGACATGCTTTTTGCGGACCTGCTTGATGGCTTTGAGGAGGGTGGCGTAATCGGGGTTGGCTTCGATACCGGAAAATTCGACAACCTTATGCTTCTTAAGTGCATCCATCACCTTCTCGTAGACCCCATTTTCTTTGATAGACCCGCCACCGTAGATCAGCATGACTTTAGCTTTGCGAGGAACGCGCTTGCTAAGTTTCGCGATAGTTCCCTTGCCGAAAATGATCCGCGTAGAATTATAGAACTCGAAATTGTTCATCTGCAAACTCCTTATGTGGTTCGGTCTGGCTTAATGATATCAAACCCCGCAGGGATAAAATCGCACCTCTCACGATTGGGATCCATCTTTTGAGTGAAAATGTACATGTACGGCCCGCACAAAATCGATGCCCTCCACCAGTACTTTTTCAACCTGATCCGCAATGGTATCGCCCTGATCGACACTGATGGCACCATCCACAAATATGGCAAGGTTAATCACGAGGTATTGCCCAAAACGATGTGCCTTGATCGAATCGATCGCCTGTACTCCGGGAACTTTGCTTGCCAGTTCACGAATTTGTTCATTCAGTACTTGCCCGGGAAGCGTATCCATCAGATCATCCGTTGAATCGCGCAAAATTCCGATACCGGTTCTGAGAATCAAGATTGCCACTATCGCCCCAGCCAGGGGATCCACCCAGTGATAGCCGAATTGGCTCATGGCGATGCCGATTACCACCGCTGAAGCCGAGAAAATGTCGTTGCGGTGGTCTTGTGCCAGGGCGATGACAGAAGGATTGTTGGTCTTTTTGCCTATCTTCCGAGTGTAAAAACTCAGAAACCCTTTAAGGAACACAGTAAATAAAGCTGCGTAAAGGGTGTACCGGGCACTGCCGGTAAAATCACCGCCCCCTCTGAAGAAATCAAACAAAGAGTTGACGGAGTCCCAAAAAATCGTGATGGCAGTGGTAATAACAAAGGCGCCGACTACCAATGCGCCAATGCTTTCGAATTGCGTGTGCCCGTAAGGATGCTCGTCATCGGCGGGTTTATGAGCGGCACGCACGAAGATCGATACGACAATGTTGTAAACCACATCCGAAGTGCTGTTGATGCCGTCTGCGAGCAAGGCGGGAGAGTGACCCAGGATGCCAACGCTGGTTTTCAGGACCGACAAAATTACATTGGCGATCAACGTCAGCGAAACCGCCTGGTTGCTGAGCTTACTGCGTTCAGCCGTGCTAATAGAGTTGGAGTTAACGAATGAAGAGGAGGTCATTAACGGTCTATTCCTACTGCTTTGCGCATGCGTTTCAGGACTGGAATGGCAATGTCGCGTGCCTTTTCGGCGCCGCGCTCCAGGATCGCATCCAAGGCGGTTGTATCCTGCATGTAATCGTTAAATTTCTGCCTGGCGTCGTCAAAATATGCCAGGATGGTGTCTGATAGTTCCTGTTTCAAGGTTCCGTAGCCCAAACCGCCAGCCAGGTAGTGCTGGCGCACTTCCTCAGTCCGTTCGGGGGTGGCAAAAAGGCGGAAAATCTGGAACAGATTGTCGCCATCGGGATTTTTGGGTTCCTCTGGCGTACGGCTGTCAGTGACAATTCGCATGACCTGCTTGCGTATTGTGTTTTCATCGGCGAATATCGGGATTGTATTGCCATAGCTTTTGCTCATTTTGCGCCCGTCGATGCCCGGTACGTCCTGCAAATCTTCTGCAAAAAGTCCTTCCGGAAGTTTGAGCGTTTTACCATAGGTGCGGTTGAAATTCTCGGCGATGTCGCGCGTGATTTCGATGTGCTGTTTTTGATCAAGCCCAACAGGCACCACGTCCGACCCATAAAGCAGGATGTCTGCAGCCATCAAGACCGGGTAGTTATAGAGGCCCATGTTGATGCCGTCGTCCGGGTCACGCTCCGCTTCGAGGTTTTTATCCACTGCAGCCTTATAGGCGTGAGCTCGGTTCATCAGACCTTTACTGGTCACGCAGGCAAGCATCCACGCACATTCAGGAATCTCGGGTATGCCTGATTGGCGGAAGAAAACGCTGTTATCCGGGTCAAGCCCGAGAGCCAACCAGCCCGCGGCCACCTCGTGGATCAGGTGCTGAAGTTCTTTCCGGTCGGGGGTGGTGGTGAGGGCGTGTAAATCGGCAACGAAATAGAGACCGAGATATTTTTCGGTCAGAGCAATGGCAGGTTTGTACATGCCAAAGTAGTTCCCGATGTGCGGATTGCCGGTCGGTTTGATGCCGGTCAGCGAGATTGGTTTCATAAAGCACTCCTCTATAGCGATTCAACCTATTATAAGGCACTCTGGTTACTCCTGCGGTTTTCTTTTGGTGGTAATGAATGATTGCACGGCTTAGCGATCTTACGGCGTTTGGAGTTACTGGTTTGATCGGAATGCTCTTTGGGCTCCTGGGTGTCATTCCGCCGGGGGCGGTTTACCAGGGGAGGGTGGTGAAAAGTATTCCATCCTAAATCGCAACAATTCTGACACTCTCTGGACATTGGTACTGAGCCTGGCAATTAGTTAAAGTTTTACCGATTTAGGGTAATTACAGGCTTATTCTGTTAAGAAACAACCTGATGGGTACTACCTTTGTGAATTTGTCTTACAATTAGACCAATTCAATCAAGGAGGTCTATCATGGACGGTGGAAGTGGAAGTGGATGCGGCTGTTGCAGCTGTGGCTGCCTGGGGTGCCTAGCACCCTTGATTGCAATCATTATGGCGATCATCATGATCTTTGCAGTTTTAGCCCCATGGAATCGCAATTTTGAGCACATGATCCCTAATGACTTTCAGGAGTATTTCCCGGATTTCAACAATGGCAGCTCAATCCCCGCTGAAAAGGGAACAATCCTGCCTTGCTATGAGTTTGCAGAATTTTCTGCAATAACGAATCGCAGCATCCTGACTGAGTTTTAATTACACAATATTTTATAGTTTACGGAGCCTGAAAAGCTCAGTTCGTGTTCTGATGCCTTTTTGGACGATGCGCATTAGAACCCGTTACAAGCTATCGAAATGTCAAACAGGGGTCATTACAATCATATTCTCAAATAGTCGCAGGAGCAAACATGTCACAATCAGAAGCTAAAAAACGATATATTATCATCGGCGGGGGGATTGCAGGCGTGAGTGCCGCAGAGGCGATTCATACAGAGCAAGCAGACGCTGATATTACATTAATTTCCGAAGAGCCCAACTTGCCCTACTTTCGTATGAGCCTGACCCGCTACCTGGCAGGGGAGGTGGAGCGCGAAAAGCTTTCCTTGCATGACCAGCAGTGGTATCTCCAGAACCACATCACAATCCTGCTCAACACCCATGTTGATGCGATCAATGCTGAGACAAAGCAAATTTCCCTGGCAAATGGACAAAAGTTAGCTTATGACAAGCTGATCCTGGCTTCGGGTGCTCACCCGAACGTGCCGCCGTTCCCCGGCAGGGAACTCAAAGGCGTCCAAACCCTGCGAACGCTTGAGGATGCTGACCTGATCATGGATGTTGCCAGGCAACAAGCGAAGGTGATTTGCATCGGGGGTGGGCTGTTGGGGCTGGAAGTGGCTGGGGCAGTGGCACGGCAGGGCGCTGAAGTAACCGTGCTGGAAGGGCTCGATTGGCTCCTTCCACGGCAACTGGACGCCCAAGCCAGCGGGATCCTCAAGAAAAAGATTGAGGACATGGGGATCAAAGTGGTTGTGCCGGCAATGACCAAGGCGCTGCAGGGGGATGGCAGGGTTGAGAACGTGGAACTGGCGGATGGGCAGGTGCTGCCGGCGGACCTGGTGCTGATTAGCACGGGAGTTTCGGCTAACCTTGAGCTGGCAAGGTCAGCAGGGCTGGCAATCAACCGGGGCGTGCTGGTGGACGAGCACATGGTGACCTCCAATCCGGATATCCTTGCGGCAGGAGATCTGACTGAATTCCAGGGCCGAAGCTACGGTCTGTGGATACCTGCAAAGAACCAGGGAACCATTGCCGGGCAGAACGCAGCCGGCAAGGAAACAAGCTTTTTAGGCGACCCGCCTTCGACCAGACTGAAGGTCCTGGGAGTGGATGTGTTCAGTATCGGTCAGTTTTCGCCAAGTTTGGATGGTGACCGACTGGTGGCAGAAAGCAAAGATGGCGGTTATAAAAGCTTCCTTTTCCGCGATGGGAAAATGATCGGATCGATCTTACTGGGTGATGACAGCATGGCGAACAAGGTGAAGGCAGCCATTGATGGTAAACGGGACTTCTCAGCAGTCTTGGATGAGACAGGCGACGTGGAAAAAATTATCCGGGCTCTTTAATTCGCTGAATTGTTGGAAAAGTAGTTGTGGACAAATTCGAATAGGTTTGCTATAATCACGGCACTTCGGGCGCTTAGCTCAGTTGGTTAGAGCGCACGGTTCACATCCGTGAGGTTCGGAGGTTCGAGCCCTCTAGCGCCCACACAACTTCTCTTCGTGAGGAGTTTTTGTTTACATAAGGGGGATCGTGTCATACCTTGCGATTACGCATTAACGTGGGTGACATCCAGGTGCGGATTCTTTTCGTAGGCCGGCATTGGATGTGGTAGGAGCATGTTGGATTATGAATTGGAAAGTTCCCATCCAATCCGGCAAAACTACTCACGCAAAAAGACACAGAGGATCCACTGGATGCCTGTTCCAGCGGTACATGCCAATCCTCGATTTTGAAGAAGTCTCACAGGTAATCGTTCAAAAACCTGCTCAAACTGAAATTTCATATTTGGGATTCGGTTGTGAATTTTACTATAATATTAGTGGGAGATTTTCGTCTTTTAGCGATTTTTTAGTTTAGGAGGTTCACAATGTCGGGCAAGATCCTATCAGCATTGCTGCTGATGTTAATCATGTCTGGTTGCATCATGCAAACGCCACTCCAGACACCACAACCGGTTGTTGAGGAGGAGATTGAAGCCACTCCTGCTGTTGCCACCGAGCCAAATATCGAAATAGCGACTGAGCCGGTTGCAGAGCCGGGTGGAACTGAAGTGCCGGAAGGTATGGTTCTTATCCCGGCGACAGAGTACATGATGGGCTGTGATCCGGAGCATAATAACAGCTATAACTGCCCCAGCGATGAACTCCCGCAGCATAAAGTTAATTTGTCAGCGTATGCGATTGACGTCTATGAGGTGACCAACGCGCAGTATGCCGCCTGTGTGGCCGCCGGAGGATGCGCCGCGCCGATTGTTTCCGCTTCAAAAACCCGGGATGATTATTATCAGAACCCCGACTATGCCAATTTCCCGATGATCAACGTCAAGTGGGAACAGGCTCAGGCGTATTGCACCTGGGCTGGCAAGCGTCTTCCGACGGAAGCTGAGTGGGAGCTGGCAGCACGCGGAACGACCCCAAAGGCTTATCCTTGGGGCGATGAAGCTCCTGACTGTTCAAAAGCGAATATCTATCACAATGCCACCATGTCTGCCTGCGTGGGAGATACCGTGGCTGTAGGCAGCTACCCGGAAGGAGCAAGTGAGTTTGGCGTAATGGATATGACGGGAAACGTCTGGGAATGGGTGGCGGATAGTTACATTGAAGATTTCTATAGCGTCAGTCCCACAGAGAATCCTTTGGCAGAAGAGGCTAACCAGCTGCGGACGGTTCGTGGTGGCGGCTGGGCGAGCAACTGGCTGGCGGCACGCGTTTCGAGCCGGGCATATGATCTGAGCTTTTACAGCGGGTCAGACCTGGGATTCCGCTGTGCCATGGACGGCGAGCAGTAAGGGGCTGTAAAGCAACCGCATTAATGGAGAGGTGAGGTCGCACAGATTTTCTGTGATCTCACCCCTCTTGAGGAAGTCGTTTTTAGGTGCGGGGAATAACCCTAAAGTTTACTTTGTGTGTTATTCAGCGAATTTGAGATGTATTTATTATTGGGTAAAATACCATGACCCAGCCCGCTTTAACTCGGGACAATCGTGGAATACCTTAGATAATCTATAGCAACTCTTTTAAATATCTGGAATAATAAACCTGAGAGAGGTGAAACTATGTTCGATGGTAAATTTTCAACAGCAAATTCAAAACCCACCAATAGTTTGAAGTTAAACAAACGGGTGGTACCTATCATTTTAATTGCCCTGGTATTAATCATACTGGCAACGTCGCTATTTTATGAAGTTCCCGCAGGCAACATCGGTGTGGTTCTGCGATTTAGCGCAGTTGATCGAGTATCTTTCCCCGGCATCAATATTAAGCTTCCATTCGTGGAACGCGTCGTGTTGATGAACGTGCGGACGCAGAAGGATGAAGTCCAGGCAACAGCCATGTCAGAAAACCTGCAGGTAGTAACATCCCTGATTGCGGTTAACTATCACCTGGATGGAAGCCGCGCGAAGGATGTTTTTGAGAATGTTGGCGCAGATTATGCCAACATCATTGTCGCCCCGGCAATTCAGAACACTTTCAAAGCCGTAACAGCCCAATTCTCAGCTGAAGAGCTGATTACCAAGCGTGATGAAGTCCGTTTTTTGGCTGAAAGCGAACTGACCAAGCAGTTGGAACCGTATTTCATCATTGTTGAGAACTTCAACATTGTTAACTTCGATTTTTCAAGTGAATATCAGCAAGCCATTGAAGCAAAACAAGTCGCGCAGCAACAGGTGGAAACATCCAAGCAAAAGCTGGCACAGGCAGAGATTGACGCACAGACGGTAATAACGGAGGCGAAGGGTCAGGCAGACGCGCAAAAGGCGCTCAACCAAACCGGCGCCCTGACACCAGAATACCTCCAATACCTTTTCCTGACGAAATGGAATGGGATCCTGCCCCAGGTGATGACCAGCGGGAATGACATGATGATTGATATCTCGCGATTTCTGAGCCTGCCCACTGAGGAACCGTAACAATTGTGAACTCGGCACATAATTAATCACTCCTCCAGAGTGAAGGTGGCAAACTGGACCCAATGTGTCGCGAATAATTCAGGTTTGAGGAACCAAAAGCCGGCTGAGTCTAAGCCGGCTTTTGACTATAATGGGAACTAATGAATATGCTTAGCCGAAAGAACACCAACAGTCTGCGCGAAGCAACCGCATATGCATTCCTTGCAGCTGCTCTCTATGCCCTGAATATGCCGTTTTCACGCTTGCTTTTGGGCTCTGTGGAGCCATTATACATGGCAGCATTCCTGTATCTTGGGGCAGGCTTGGGGATGCTTGGAATGTGGGTCTTGCGCACCAAACCAAAAGGCCGGGTTTTCGCCCCTATCGAAAAGGATGAGAAGCCTTATATCCTGGGGATGGTACTGCTTGACATTCTTGCCCCCGCGCTGTTAATGTTCGGTCTGAGAAGTACTTTGGCAGCGAATGCCTCACTCCTGAATAATTTTGAGATCGTTGCCACATCACTAATTGCCTTACTTCTTTTTAAGGAAGCGATATCCCGAAGACTCTGGATTGGGATTGGGTTAGTGACACTCGCAAGTGTGCTTCTTTCGATGGAAAGTTTTTCAGCCTTTCGATTTTCGAGCGGTTCGTTATTGATTTTGGCGGCAAGCACAGCCTGGGGGCTTGAAAACAACTTCACGCGCAAGCTTTCTAACCGCGCCAGTTCAGATATCGTCATCATCAAGGGCATTGGTTCGGGATTTGGTTCCTTAATTCTGGCTTTACTGACCAGAGAGGCTTTTCCTCAGGTTGGTTTCATCTTACTAACCATTCTGCTTGGCTTCGTAGCTTACGGGTTGAGCATCAATTACTATGTCAAGGCACAAATGCAGCTTGGCGCGGCAAAAACGAGCGCCTACTATGCTGTGGCTCCATTTCTGGGAGTGATTTTCTCCCTCCTGATTTTCCGGGCGCTTCCTCTGCCAACTTTTTGGGTGGGACTGATCCTGATGGCCGCTGCCAGTTGGTTTTTGGTAACCGACACAATCAGTATCCAGCACACCCATCCCCATACACATACCGAAATGGTGGTCAAACGCAGGGGCGACGATCTCCTCCCGGAGATGATCGAATACACCCATACGCACTTTCATGCCCATCAGCGGGAAAACGAAGAAGATCATGACCACTCACATCCTTCAGACGCAGGCAATGACCCGGCAGGATCTTGAGACTGTGCACGTTAATTAAACACTCTGACATCAATGCCTCTGCGGAACTGAAATCAGCCCTAGAGTAACATTTATATTGAGGAAACGTTCCTTCTTTTAGTATGATAATTTTTGAGGCACACGGTTGTAAACTGGCGAGCAGGCGGTATGCTATAATTTCCCATTACAGGTTGCCATAACAGGTGGTTTTGGCAGCCCGAAATTGATTGAAAAAAAGACTCACAGGATTTGACGTATGTTCAAGAAAATTGGGCAGATCTTCACAGGAGATCCGCATAAAAAGAAAATTGACCAACTGGTAACGATTGTGGACCAGATCAATGCCCTCGAAGCACAATTTGAGAAGCTGAGCAATGATGCGCTTGGAGCCAAGACGGCTGAATACCGTGAGCGCCTGGCTAAAGGCGAAACTCTCGACGCACTCCTGCCGGAAGCCTTCGCGACCGTACGCGAAGCCAGCAAGCGGGTATTGGGGCAGCGCCACTACGACGTACAGTTAATCTGCGGCATTAATCTACACCAAGGGGGTATATCGGAACTGCGAACGGGAGAAGGCAAAACCCTCTCTGCCACTCTGCCGCTTTACCTTAACGCCCTCGAAGGCAAGGGTGCTCACCTGGTCACGGTGAACGATTACCTGGCAAGGCGCGACGGACGCTGGATGGGCGCGATATTTGCCATGTTGGGTATGAGCGTAGGCGTACTCCAGTCAGTCGGTAGTGCAGATGGCGGCGAGCATGCTTTCATCTTCGATCCCAACGAGAGATCCTTAACAGAAGCTACCAATCTGCTCAGACCTGTGCCGCGTAAGCAGGCCTACCTGGCTGATATCACCTACGGAACCAACAGTGAGTTTGGTTTTGACTATCTGCGCGACAACATCACCATGCGTTGGGATCAACGTGTTCAGCGTGGGCATCATTTTGCCATCATCGATGAAGTTGACAACATTCTGATCGATGAGGCGCGAACTCCGTTAATCATTTCGGGCGCAGCGCATGAGGATTCCGAGAACTACATCCGCATGGCGCAGATTGTCAGGGCACTGAACCCCGAAGATTATGAGGTTGAAGAAAAAGACCAAACCGTGAGCCTGACCGAAGTCGGCATCGGGCACGTGGAAGAGCTGCTCGGGGAGCCACTCTCTGACCCTGAGCGACCTGAAGATATTAAACCCGAGCAGGCGCGCTTGATGGGTTTTTTGGAGCAATCCCTGCGAGCGGCATTCCTTTTCAGGCGAAATAAGGATTACATTGTCCAGAATGGCGAAGTCATCATCGTGGATGAGTTTACCGGTCGCATGATGCCCGGAAGGCGCTGGTCCGACGGTTTGCACCAGGCAATCGAAGCCAAGGAAGGCGTGAAGGTGCAAGCGGAAAATATCACGCATGCCACCATCACCATCCAGAATTACTTCCGCATGTACAGCAAACTGGCTGGCATGACTGGTACAGCGCTTACCGAGAAAGAGGAGTTCTTCCGGATCTACGGATTGGACGTGCTTTCGATTCCAACAAACCTGGAATACCAGGCAATGCGGCCGGAATCGGGTCTGCGCGATGAAGAGGTGAAGGATGAGGAAGGTTACAAGTTCACCTATTACTATGCCGCATCGGATCCCCAGAAAAAACCCCTGTTCTACAAGCGCAAGGATTATCCGGATGTGATCTATCGCACGACGGAAGGCAAAGTGCGCGCGATTGTACAGGAAATCATCTATTATCATGTAATCGGGCGACCGCAACTGGTGGGCTCGACCTCGGTTGAAAACTCCGAACGCCTTTCGGAGCGATTGAGCCCAGAGATGGTGCGGCGCCTGCTGCAGGTGAAACTGATCCGACAGGCATGGTTCAAAACCAAGGGGCTCAACGAGGCTGATTTTGTTGATCAACCCGAGCTGAAAATCTTAAGCGAACCTCTGGATAAGCTGCGCATGCCGGAATTGCGTCGGCTTGCAACGCAAAACGGAATGACCACGCTCGACCTGGCAGATGAATCCAATAAGGCGAACCTGCTGGCTCTGCTGAAGCTGGAAGAAAAAGATTGGGAACGTCTGAAAGCTCTGTTCGACAGCGGTATCCCGCACCAGGTGTTGAATGCCCGCAAGCACACAGAAGAGTCGCTGATCATCGCTGGAGCCGGCGCGTTTGGGGCTGTGACGATTGCCACCAACATGGCTGGCCGCGGTGTGGATATCAAGCTGGGTGGTGAGTTGTCTGAAGGCTTGCTCTCGCGGGTAAACCAGGTGCTGGCGGAGAAAACCCAGGCTGACCCCTACAACATGTCCATGCCCGAACGATTAGAAGCGGTGAAGGCGCTGGATGGGGACCTGGACGAGACCCAGCAAGAGGCAGTGAACGGCTTCCTGGTCTACATGCAGAACATGGCAAAAGTGCGTGAACTGGGCGGCTTGCATGTCATTGGCTCAGCACGACATGAAGCGCGCCGCATTGATAACCAACTGCGCGGCCGCGCTGGACGGCAGGGGGACCCTGGCTCATCGCGATTTTACCTGGCGCTGGATGATGACCTGATGCGCATGTTTGGCGGGCAGCAAATGGAAGGGTTGCTACAGCGCTTCAAGATCGACGAGAACATGCCAATCGAAATTCCTCTGGTGAACAGGCTGGTTGAGCAGTCTCAGACCCGCGTGGAAGGCGCTAACTTTGATGTGCGCAAGCATTTGCTGGAATACGATGATGTGCTGAACACGCAGCGAAACCGGATTTACAGCCAGCGGGACAAGATCTTTACCAAGGACGACCTGCATGAAGACGTAAGCGAAATGCTGGTCACTGAGCTTAGCCGCAGGATACGCACCGGTCTCGAGGACAAAGAAGGTCCCTGGAAATTACTGGGATTCCTGGAGGACATCCAGCCTTCCATCCAGACAGACTTTGGCAGTTACCCAAGTTATTCCTTGAAGATGGTGCTGGACAACCTTGGCACTCCAAGTGATGAAGATGCCCTGATCGAAAAACTCGTGGCATTGGCAAAAGATGCCGTGCTGAGCGAGAATGAGCACATCCGCGAAGGGGCGGCTCTGCTCTTTGAACGCAGCGAGCAGAGTATGAAGACCCAGCTGGCAGAACGCAATGAGATGCTGGATGCTTACCTGGATAGCTTTGATCCAAGTGAGCAGCATGACCTGGCAGCGGAGATTGGCGCGATCGTGCAGACTCCGGTGAGATTGTCGCCAGCCCAACAACGCAGCTTCATGGAAGACCCCATGAGTATGAAGGCACCACTCAAGGAAGCCTTGCGGACAGGCGTGATGTTGACGACAATCCGGCGGATCCTCCTGACGCTTGAGAAACGCTTTGGGGATAACTGGGCGATGAAACCCATTGACCTGGCGCAACTGCCTTGGGCAGAAGTGCGGCAAAAAATTGATTCCCAGATCAACGATGCGCTCGAAAAGCGAGTGGATCGGCTGTTTGGGGCTGAAGGCGAAGTGCGGCGCGACCTCGAAGCGAACCCGGAACTGCTGCAGGCTGCGTTAACCTCTGAAGACGCGCGCATCCAACTGGTGCAGCTGACCACCGAGGGCAAGAGAATCGCTTTTGATGCCCGCTCGCATCGGAAAACTTTCCAAACCCAGCTGAGGTTGAACTACCTTTTCTCTATGTCAGAGCAACTGCTAAAGCAGCCGGCTGAAAAAGTTACAGAAGAGGTTCTGACTCATTTACAGGATGCAGAAAAGAAGCTTGCTGAAATTTTCGGGGAGTTTGAGTTTCAACATCTGGCAAATAACAATTTCAGGCTGGCAGACCTGCCAAATGCGACAAAGGACGCATTAAACGCCAAGCTCGGTGAACAGGAATTCGGAGCCATCTCGGGATTAGCCATTGAAGATATCCCAGAGACCCTGCATGAAAGCATTCGCGAAGTCCTGGGTGATAAAGCTCAGAATCGCATCTATCGCGATTTGCTGCTCGGCACAATCACTGAAACCTGGGTGGAATACCTGACTCGCATGGAAGCGTTGCGGGTTTCGATCAGCATGGAATCTTATGCTCAGCGCGACCCACTGGTGCGATATAAGAGCCAGGCGAGTACGCTGTTTACAGAGATGCTTTCGGAGGTCCGCCAGACAGTGATCAGCAGAATGTTCCGCTACCGTCCGACGAAAGCAGCTGAACCGCAAAATGCAATCGCGACTCCTGCTCCGGTAAAAGCCTCAGGCGCAGCAGAGCCAAAGCCTGCTGTTGAATCGAGTTCGAACAAGAAGCGGCGAAAACGCCACTAAGAGGTACGGAATGACCCATTTTTTGGTGACGAATGATGATGGGGTGTTTGCGCCTGGTCTCTTGGCGCTTGTTCAGGCGATCCGGCAGATACCGGGTTGCGAAGTGAGCGTGTTGGCTCCGGATCATAATTGGTCAGCCTGCGGGCACGTCAAGACCATGACCCGCCCGCTGAGGGTGCGGGATGTAAAGCTGGCTGATGGCAGCCAGGCTTTTTCTTGTGATGGAGCGCCTTCAGACTGCGTGGCAATTGCCATCATGGGGGCGATCGAAAAACCGATCGATGTGGTTGTATCGGGCATCAACCCAAATGCCAACGTGGGTCTGGACGTGACTTACTCCGGGACAGTTACGGCGGCGATGGAAGCCTCCATTAATGGTAAGCCGGGTGTCGCAGTTTCGCTGGACGCGCCGGAGCAATATGATGGGGAGCTCAATTTTGCGTCTGCTGCCAAAGCAGCGGTGGAGGTAATCCAAGGGTTGCTCGCTGATACGATTGTGAAGATCCAACCGCCGATTTGGAATATCAACCTACCGTACCGGGAAGACGGGCAGTATAAAGGCGTGCTCTACACCCGGCAGGGCGTCAGATTGTACCGGGATGCGCTGGAGAAACGGCTGGACCCTCGCGGGAAACCTTATTACTGGATTGGTGGAGAAGCACCGACTGGCTTGATGGATGAAGGTACTGACTATTGGGCGATCAAGCAAGGCTATATTTCCGTGACACCATTGCAAATGGACATGACAAACAAGTCTTTGCTGGAGATATTGAACCACCCGATGGGATAAAGTCAGGGTTTTATCCAGGCTGGAACGCCGCCTGATTGATAGTTGCTGTTGAGCTGGGATACAATTAGCCTATGTTACCTGATTATCGTATACGCCAGAGAGAGTATCTGCTCGAGATCTCACGAGCTCTCACCGAGGAATTGGACCTCAACAAACTCCTGAGCCGCATCCTGTACATCGCGATTGAGATGCTGAGTGGGCATGCCGGCTTTATTGCCCTGGCAGGGGATGCAGGCGATTGGCACATTGCGATCAACCAGGGCATCCCGCCAGCGTTATTGTCTTATCTTGAGACCTGGCTGGAAAGCCTTAGCTGCGGCGATGAAGGCGCAGAAGCATGCATTCCGGAAATCAACCGCATGTTGAGTGAGATCAGCATGGGCATGATCACAGGCGTGGGCATTGCCATGACCGTCCAGCATGCTACTATCGGGCAAATTTATGTTTTCCGCAACTATCGAGCTGTTTTCTCGGCGAATGATTACTATATTCTGAACAACTTCGCCAACCAGGCGGCTATTGCTGTCCGAAACGCCAGGCTTTACACCCAGGTGACCCGCCAGGGCTTGCGGATGGCGGCACTGCTTAGTTCAGTTGCGGACGGCATCCTCATTCTTGATCCAGACCTGACAGTAATCCAGGTAAATCATGCTTTCGAAAGGCTGATAAACGCGCCTGCAGAAGAATTGATTAATAAACCATTTGACCAGGTGGTGCGGTGGGCAAAACCGCCGAAGGGGATTGAGCTGGATGAGGTAGTTAAGTCCCAGCGGCAGTGGGGCGCCACGAAAGACCTTTTTCTGGAAGGAGACATGCTACGATACAGCCCATTGGATCCGATCCCCGTGGAGATCACGTACGCCCCGTTGTTTTCGGATGAAGGCGAGCTCCTGAATATTATCGCTTCGGTACGCGATATTACCCGTTTCAGGGAGGCGGAAGAACTTAAGACGAACTTTATTTCGGTCATGAGCCACGAACTCAAAACCCCAATCTCCTTGATCAAAGGCTATGCCAGCACACTCCTACGAGACGATGTGGAATGGGATCAGGCGATGGTCAAAGAGGGCTTGCAGGTAATCGAAGAAGAAGCGGATCATCTGACTGCGATGGTCGAGGATTTGCTGGATGCAACCAAGCTGCAATCCGGCGGGATCACGCTGCACAAGACAGAAGTGGATTTGGCGGCATTGATCAATGATTTAAGCAAGAAGTTCGCGCTGCAAAGCGATAAGCACCAAATTCTCACGGATCTTTCGGATGATTTTCCCATCATTGTTGCTGATGAGACGCGGATTAGCCAGTTGATATCCAACTTACTCACAAATGCAATCAAGTATTCTGAGGGTGGGACAATAAAAATCGAGGGGAAAAAAATCGATGAGAATATCCAGGTTTGCATTACGGACCAAGGCAAAGGGTTTGACCCAATCGATGTTCCGCATGTCTTCGATCGCTTTTACCGGTCGAATGCAGTGGTCAAGACTACCAAAGGCACCGGTTTAGGTTTGTATCTGTGTCAATCGATTGTAAAGGCGCATGGGGGAAGAATTTGGGTGGATGAAACCTATCACCAGGGTGCAAGGATTTGTTTTACCTTGCCTATTAAGACCGAAAGCCAGATCATGTTGTGAAGTTCCAGCTAAAAAACCTCGGGGAGGTGGGCTCCACGAATGATGTCGCTTTGGAAGCAGCCAGGTCCGGCGCTGAGGATGGTTTGGTGGTGTGGGCGCAGCAGCAGACCAAGGGACGCGGGCAGAGAAACCACACTTGGGAGAGCCAGCCAAAAAGTTCATTGACCTTCTCAGTATTATTCAGACCGAACCAGGAAGAGTTAACCTTATTGGGGCGATTTACCGCGCTTGGAGCCCTGGCAGTGGCTCAGGCGATCAAGGCAATAACTGGCATAGAAGCACAGGTGAAATGGCCCAATGACGTCTTGCTAAATGGCAAAAAGATTTGCGGGGTACTGGCAGAAACTGACCTGCAGGCTGGGAATGCCAACACGGTCGTGGTAGGGGTGGGGGTAAACCTGCTGCCTGGTGCGTTCAGAGAAAGTGCGGCGATGAACTATCCGGCTAGTGATGTTTTGAGCGAAACCGGCTGCAGTTTGGAAGCTGAAACCTGGCTTTGGGCTATCCTGGAGGCCATGCAAGAGTTGCGAGAATTGTTGCCGAGTGATGCCTTTATTCGGGCATGGAATGAGCGCCTGGCATTCAAAGGGGAGAAGAAAAGCATCAGGAATCATAAAGGCGAAACAGGATTGTTTCGCCTTCTGAGTGTCTCATCCGACGGTTCCCTCCTGGTGGAGGATGCGGATGGTCAAGAATTTAGTCTTCAGTCTGCTGAAGTGTTGCCTTCTTCGTCTTCGTCCTCGGAATAATCGTTTTCCTCTTCAACAATTTCCATTTTGGACTCAAGCTCCACTTCCACATCCTCCGCAGCAGCTTTTCGCCTTGATCGGCGTGGCGCGGCTTCGCCCGCGGCTACAGATGCGGCATTGGTTTGTTCGGAGAGTTCCACTTCCTCCCGGGAAATGCGAGCGATTGCAGCAATGCTATCCCCTTCGCCCAATTCCATAACCTTAACCCCTTGCGTGGAGCGGCCTTGAACTGAGATCTCGGCGACTTTGGTGCGCAGCACAATCCCACCGCGCGAAATTATGGTGACTTCCTCGCCATCAAGCACTACGCGCGCTTCGGCGATATCTCCAACCGAATCGCGCACGTCCTGATTGATCGTGGTGACACCGAGCGTGCCGCGTGTCTTGGGGATGTATTCTTCCAGGCTGGTGCGTTTGCCCTGACCCTTTTCGGTCAAAACAAACAGGTAACCTTCAGGCTCGGCAACTTCCAGCGCTGCCACCTGGTCATCACCGCGCAGGGTAATGCCGGTGACACCCATGGTCGTGCGCCCTGTGGGGCGGACCTGCTTTTCGTGGAAGCGCAAGGCTTTACCCTTCCTGGTAACAAGCAGGAGATCATCCTGACCACTCGTCATGCGGACCCAACCTAATTCGTCACCGTCATTGAGACGGATGGCAATCAGACCGGATGGTCGCACACTTTCAAAATCAGACATGGGTACGCGCTTGATGCGACCGAGTTTGGTGGCAAGGGCGCAAAATTTAGCATCGCTAAAACTTTCCACAGGCAGCAAAGCCGTAATGGTCTCATCCGGCTCGAGGTTGAGGATGTTGACCAGAGGGATGCCGCGTCCCTGGCGGGCTTCTTCGGGCAGTTCAAATACCCGTTCGGAATAGACCTTGCCCTTGTTGGTGAAGAAAAGCATGGTGCCAAGCGTGTTGGCACGCACAAAGAAGGTGACAGCATCTTCACCGCGCATACTCTGACCGATCACACCGCGACCGCCTCTGCCCTGGGAGCGGTAAGCCTGGTCCGACACGCGCTTGATGTATCCGCGGTCGGTAATGGAGACAAACACCGGTTCATCCTGGACGAGTGATTCGTCTGAGATGTCCATTTCGAGATCAGGGACAATATGTGTCCGGCGGTCGTCGCCATACTTTTCGGCCAATTCATTGAGGTCGGTGCGGATGATCTCAAGCACTTTATGGGGGTTGGCAAGGATGTCTTCAAGCTCGGCAATAGTTTCGAGCAGGGCCTTATATTCGTCCTCAATTTTCTGGCGTTCAAGGGCAGCCAGACGACGCAACTGCATATCGAGGATTGCCTGAGCCTGGATTTCGGTGAGGTTGAAGCGGGTCATCAAATTTGATTTGGCGACTTCAGCGTCCTTCGATTCCCGAATGGTCTTGATTACGGCATCGAGGTTGGCGATGGCAATCAGAAGCCCGTCCAGAACATGAGCGCGTTTTTTGGCTTTATCGAGTTCGTAGAGTGTCCGGCGGGTGATGACGACCTGGCGATGTTCCAGAAAATGCGTGAGCGCGCGTTTGAGCGTGAGCATGCGGGGTTCAGCGTCCACCAGGGCGAGCAGCTGCACACCAAAGGTTGACTGAAGCGGGGTGTATTTGTAGAGCTGGTTGAGAACACGCTTCGGCTGGGTGCCGCGTTTAAGCTCGATGACGATGCGCATACCATTGCGGTCGGATTCATCACGCATGTCCGAGATGGAGTCAAGGCGTCCTTCGCGATGAAGTGCAGCGATGCGTTCAATCAGGCTGGTTTTGTTGAGCTGATAGGGTATTTCGTGGATAATGATGGCAAAACGTCCATCACGAATTTCTTCAATGGTAGCCGCGCCGCGCATTGTTAGGTGACCGCGACCGGTGCTGTATGCCTGGCGGATGCCCTCACTGCCGACGATAATACCGCCTGTGGGGAAGTCCGGTCCGGGAATGAGCTGCATGAGGTCTTCAACGCTAACCTCATCAAGCTCGTCGAAGCGGTCAATGAGCAGGTTGAGGGCAGCTACCAACTCGCGCAGGTTGTGCGGCGGAATGTTGGTTGCCATGCCGACCGCGATGCCGTTGGAGCCATTCATTAGCAGGTTGGGGAGGCGGGCAGGCAGAACCTCCGGCTCTTTTAGAGAACCGTCAAAGTTGTCGAGAAAGTCAACCGTGTCTTTATCCAGGTCCGCCAAAATTTCATCAGCGATTTTGGTTAGCCGGGCTTCGGTATAGCGCATGGCTGCAGGGGAGTCACCATCGATCGAGCCAAAGTTGCCCTGCCCATCAATCAGGGGATAGCGCATCGAGAAATCCTGCGCCATGCGCGCCATTGAATCGTAAACGGCTGAATCGCCATGGGGATGATATTTACCCAAAACTTCACCGACGATACGGGCAGATTTTTTGGAAGGCGTGTTGGCACGAATGCCCATGTCCTGCATGGCGTAGAGAATGCGCCGGTGGACCGGCTTTAGGCCGTCGCGCACATCAGGGATGGCGCGGGCAACAATGACACTCATGGCATAGTCGAGGTAAGCTGTGCGCATTTGCTCGTCGATGCCGACAGACTCAAGGCTGCCAGAGTTGTTCACGACGGGTTCTTCAGCGGGAATTTCAGGTTGATCGGTCATGTTTTCTTTCTTTCAAGCCTAGTTAGTATATTCGTGTAACCTTATTATTATACCCCAATTATCCGATTAAAAGCGCGAAAGCGCAAAATTGCGCCATTTTTCAAGAATGCGTCAGATGACGGGAAAAACCCTTTGAGGATATGTCATCAAGTAAAAAGCCTTATTTTATAAAAAAAGCCCGGGCACCAGGACCCGGGCGATTTGTAACAAAAGCAATTTAATTGACCGGACAACCAGGGATTCGGTTGGCAGAGAAGAAACACCACCAACTGGTTGGCATGAAGATCACGATGACCATGATGATGATAATCGCAATTAGCAGCAGAATGAAGAAGTTGGAATACCAGGGAGTGCGGGGCTTTAGCTCCGGTGTGGGTTCGGGCGCAAGCGGTTGCTGGGGGACAGGTTTCTGGGCAGGCTGATAGACTGCCTGTGGAGCCGCGGGGGCAGGCTCTGGAATGGATTCTGCTTCGGGATAGGCGCTGTAGGTGGGCGTCTTGGCCTGGTCTGGCCATTCGAAGCTCATCACGGTCGCTTCCGCCAGGGTGATGAGGTCGCCATTATTGAGGCGTTGGGGTGAACTGATGCGGACACCATTCAGGAACGTGCCGTTCGTGGAACCGAGGTCTTCAATGTACACACCGTCGGTGCGGGTAACAAAACGCGCGTGACGGCGGGAAATTTCCTGGTCTGGAACCGAAATATCATTGGCGAGGTCACGACCAAGGGTCACTTCAGTTTTTTCGAGATAAAAGCTCGAACCAGGGATGGGTCCCGAGCGCATGACGATAAGAGGTTTTTGTTCTGGCATGGTCGCTCCTAGAATAAATCAGTCAATTTTGTTAATTGATTTTACCATTGTCTTGTAAAATCCGTTGAAGAGCTGAGAGCTTGACATGAAGAGCTGAGAGCTACACAGGTTTAAAATGAGTAGAAACTGGTTGGAGAATTGTTGACGATGGCGAGGAATCCTGCTATTATCAGATTAATGAGTACTCTCGCAAAAAAAGACAATTGGTTTAAGCGGCTGATCACTCGCCTCCAGCAGGAATTTAAGTGGCTCGCGCCGGGTATGGGCTATAAGCGCTGGTTGGTGTTGACCATCATCGGTTCAATGCTGCTGGGGCTTGGCGCGGCAGTATTGGTTTTGGATTACTATCGCAGCACCACGAATGAAGCCTTGATACCCATCCTGGCTGTGCTCTCCCTGCGTTTTTTGGACAGACCGATCCGATTCCTGCTCTTCGGCGGATTGGGGCTGGCAATGATCCTGATCGGAATATGGGGAGCGAACCGCTCATTATTGCGACCATTCGAGAAAAATGGCAAACCTGTATGGGATACGCTCAAGAATTATCGTCAACGCGAAAAAGGTATCAAGGTTGTGGTCATTGGCGGTGGGCATGGACTGGCGGCACTCCTGCGAGGCCTGAAGGAATACACCCACAACATCACGGCTATTGTTACTGTCGCTGATGACGGTGGATCATCGGGGGAACTGAGACGCGACCTGGGGGTACTGCCGCCCGGAGACATCCGCAACTGCCTTTCAGCTCTTAGCAGCGATGAAGCGCTGCTTTCACAGGTTTTTCAGTATCGTTTTACTGCGGGTGCTGGCCTTGAAGGGCATTCCATGGGGAACCTCTTCATCACAGCTCTCAGTGAAATCACCGGCAGTTTTGAAGAAGCGGTAGCCGAATCCGGCCGGGTTTTGGCGATCAATGGTCAGGTGCTGCCTTCAACTTTGAGCAATGTCCAACTGGTTGGGGAAGTGCAGGATCAGGCAACTCAGGAGATCGTGGAGGTGAGGGGCGAGGCGGAGCTGACACAATATCCTGGCAAGATCCTGAAGGTCTGGCTTGATCCGGCAGAATCGCCCGCATTTCCCCCTACCACCTCAGCCATCCTGGACGCGGATCTGATCCTGATCGGTCCGGGCAGCTTGTATAC
This sequence comes from Anaerolineaceae bacterium UBA1363, assembly GCA_002306055.1. GTDB lineage: Bacteria > Chloroflexota > Anaerolineae > Anaerolineales > Anaerolineaceae > Mesolinea. Next base: position 17,398 of record DBRR01000037.1, on the reverse strand, counting down.
CAGTCTGCTGCCGAACTTGCTGGTGAAGGGGATTTCGGATGCCATCCTGGCAAGCCGCGCGGAAACTTACTATATCTGTAATATCGCCACCGAGCAGGGTGAAACGGATGGATTCAATGCATCGGACCATGCCCGGGAAATTGACCGGCATATCGGCAAGCACCTGTTCAATTTAGTGATCTGTAACCAGAATTATCATGGTGACTTGGGCGGGAAAGCGCAATGGGTCTACTTGGATGATGAGCTGAAGCAGAATTACCGCGTGTACGAAGCGGACTTGGTGGATGACCTCTACCCATGGCGGCATAGTTCCCGGAAACTGGCGAAGACAATCATGAACTTGTATGAAGAGCGTACAGGACCTTTGAATTAAGCTGGGTTTTTGAGATAATCATCCGGGTCAAGGAGCCTTTAGTGAGTCTGCAAATTAGGTGGGAACTTGTGCTCTTTATATAAAACATAAAGTTATATAAAGTTAACGCCAACGAGGCAATAAATGGGATATAATTAAATAAGTTAAACATAAAACTCTGGCAGCATGCCAGTCAAAAATAAACCAAATTCACTCAATCGGAGGATATATGAAAACAAAAGTAGCAATCAATGGCTTCGGCCGCATCGGACGTCAGGTCTTAAAGCGCATCCTCGAGGACGCTTCAGACACTTTGGAGATCGTAGCGATCAATGATCTCTTTGATCCCCAAACCAATGCCCACCTTTTCAAGTATGACTCAAACTATGGCATCTATAAGGGTGACGTTGAAGTCAATGAAGCTGGCAACCTGGTAATCGATGGCGCCGAAATCAAAGTTTTTGCCGAAAAAGATCCAGGCAAGTTGCCTTGGAAAGATCTCGGTGTGGATATCGTTTTTGAATGCACCGGCATCTTCACCAATGCCAAGAGCGACCCTGCTGCAGGTAAAATTGGCGCAGACGCGCACATCCAGCGCGCTGGAGCCAAGAAAGTCATCATTTCTGCACCTGCCAAGGGCGAGGATCTGACAATTGTCTTGGGCGTGAATGAAGATAAATACGATAACGCGATTCACCACATCGTTTCAAATGCTTCCTGCACCACCAACTGCCTGGCACCTGCCGCCAAGATCGTGAACGACCGCTATGGCATTACCAGCGCTGTCATGACCACCATCCACTCCTATACCAATGACCAGGTTATCCTGGATCAGGGGCATAAGAAAGAACTACGCCGTTCCCGCGCTGCTGCTCTGAACATCATCCCCACCAGCACCGGTGCTGCCAAGGCTGTAGAGCTGGTCATTCCTGAGCTCAAAGGCAAGTTCGACGGCTATTCTTTGCGCGTTCCAACCCCAACCGTTTCCATCGTTGACTTTGTTGCCCTGGTTGAAAAACCAACCACCAAGGAAGAACTGAATGCCGCCTTCGTCGAAGCTTCTCAAGGAGCACTGAAGGGCATCCTGGGTGTGACCACTGGTGCTTACAATCAGCAACTGGTTTCGAGCGACTTCAAGGGCGATGATCGCTCATCCATTGTTGACCTCGAAAAGAACATGGTCATGAATGGCAACCTGGTGAAGGTTGTGGCCTGGTATGACAATGAATGGGGCTATAGCTGCCGCACTGTTGATCTGGGCAAGATGATTGCAAAAAAACTCTAAACCTCAAGGTTTTCTGATTCGATGGATGCGCAGCATTGTTTCAAACAACAGTGATGCGCATTTTTCATACAAGGAGAAAAAATGTCTGACAAGAAAATGGTTACCGATCTGGACGTGGCTGGTAAGAAGGTGTTAGTTCGGGTGGACTTTAACGTGCCGATTAAAGAAGGCAAAATTAAGGACGATACCCGCATCACCTCTGCTCTGCCGACAATCAATTATTTGCTTGACCATGGAGCAGCAGTTATCTTGATGTCTCATCTTGGGCGACCAAAGGGTCAACCCAACCCTGAGTTTTCGCTGAAACCGGTAGCGGATCACCTGGCAACTCTGATCTCTGCACCAGTCAAATTTGCGGAGGATTGCCGCGGTGAGATAGCCAAAGCCGCCGCCGAAGCCTTGAAACCGGGCGAAGTTCTGGTGCTCGAAAATACCCGCTTTTACGCGGAAGAAGAAAAGAATGACCCGCAAATGGCAGCCGATCTGGCATCCTTGGCAGATCTCTATGTGAATGATGCTTTTGGTTCGGCACATCGCGCGCATGCTTCAACCTATGGCGTGGCGGAATTGCTGCCCTCAGCAGCAGGTTTCCTGATGGAAAAGGAAATCAAATACCTGGGTGACGCAATCGCTAATCCACAGCGCCCGTTCGTGGCAATTTTGGGCGGCGCAAAGATCTCGGACAAGATAGGCGTGATCAACAACCTGCTCAAGAAAGCGGACAAGATCCTGATTGGCGGGGGAATGGCCAACACCTTCCTGAAGGCGCTCGGCTACGAGATGGCTGATTCTCTTGTGGAGAATGAGGTCCTCGATACTGCGAAAGAACTGCTTGAGAAATCCGAAGGAAAATTGCTCTTGCCGGTGGACATGGTAATTGGCGACGCGTTTGACGCTGAAGCGAAAATGGAAACCCTGCCAGTGGGCGATGTACCAGCTGGCTGGAGAATCCTGGATATTGGTCCCAAAACCGTGGAAACTTTTGGCAAGGAAATCGCCAATGCAGGTACGATTGTCTGGAATGGACCGATGGGTGTGTTCGAGTTCCCGCGTTTTGCCACAGGCACATTTGCGATCGCACGCAAAGTGGCTGAGAGCAAAGCCGTGAGTATTATCGGCGGTGGGGATTCTGTTTCTGCCATCAATCAATCCGGGCTAAGCGATAAAATCACCCACATCTCAACAGGTGGCGGTGCCTCTTTGGAAATGCTCGAAGGTATTGAATTGCCCGGGCTGGCGATCCTTTCAAATAAATAAACTTTGTTTTTCCCGGAGAGCCGTTCAAAAAACGGCTCTCTTTTGTTTTTCAAACGGAAAGTGACCAAAAAATCCTTTTGTGGATTAATGATAGAATAGCTTTAGCATACCGATTCAAAGGCTTTTGTTTGGGCTGTAAAATCATCGATGGAGAGTAATATGAGAAAGATGTATAAAATAAAGTGGATTATCCCGGGACTTTTGAGCCTGAGCCTTATATTGGCAGCTTGTGCCCCTTCTGTTCCCCCTACTCCTTCCGAAGCGGAAATCGCTCAGCAGGTAGCAGCGACGCAGCAAGCCAAGGCCACTCAGAACTCAGTGGAAACTTTGGTGGCATTAGTGACGCAATTGAGCAATCAACCTACCTGGACCCCTCAGCCTGCCTGCCCGGTCTGCCCGACGCAGGTCGTGGTCCTGCCAACTGCGCAAACCACTGCCAACCCGACCGCGGGTACGCCTGTGCCCACAACCGCCCCAACGGAAGCAGCGGGCGCGAAGTGTTTCCAGTTTGATTTTTTGGGTGATGTCAACTTCCCCCCTGGTACTGTTGTAAAACCGGGCACGAAATTCTCTAAAACCTGGACTGTAAAGAATACCGGTACCTGCAAGTGGACCAGGGATTATGACTTGGTTCTGGCGGGTGGGGAGGCCTTTGGCACCAATAAGCGTGGTGACATTCCCAGAGAGGTGCTGCCGGGAGAGACTATCGACCTCACAATCCCAGATATGATTGCACCGCAGACCGCGGGCACCTACTACAGCTACTGGATGATCGCAGCACCAGACGGCGCGCGTATCGGCTATGGACCCGGGCAGCAGTGGGGGCTGGGCATCGAACTGATAGTTTCGAACGAGTAAGAAAGACACAACCGCCCTTTTGGGCGGTTGTTATTTACCTGGAACTTTAACTGACTGATGGGCGTCTACATTGTAGAGGTAGTTTCGGCTATTAAGGAGTAGAAAATGAAAAGTAAAACCATTAGTAAACCACGTTGGATTTTTCCAGGCTTAATGATGCTGGCCTTAAGTTTGATCCTGGCAGCCTGTGTCACGCCTGGCACACCTGCGCCTACGGGCGATCCTGTTGAACAAGCAATGCAAACCCTGCAAGCACAAGCAACGCAGGAATATTACCAGACAGTGGTGGCTCAGTTAACGGCAACCTCGCCCGTGATTGAGAATACCCCGACATTAAATCCCACCAACATCAATCATATTCCGGGGGAGACGACTCCACCTGCGCAGACTACAGAAGTGCCCACGGTTGCCGTGACGCAGATCCCTGCCACACCAACCCAGCCAGCACCTACTGCCGTACCTGCGACGCCGACCCGAATCCCACCAACAGCTACGCCCATCCCCTGTTATCAGGTGACATTTGTCCAGGATATTACCATTCCGGATGGAACTAAAATCGTTGCCGGAAATTCGTTTACAAAAACCTGGCGCATTCGCAACAGCGGTTCCTGCACCTGGGACACGCGCTTTGATATCGCTTTTGTTGACGGCACTCAGATGTCGTCCACCAAAGTCTGGGATCTGGCAAAAGAAGTAAAGCCGGGTGAGACTGTGGATATTTCAATTGATCTGACTGCCCCGTCAACCGTCGGCTCCTATCAGGCTAATTTCCAAATGGTCAACCCAAACGGAGCGCGCTTTGGCACTGGTCCAGACAGCAAGGGCTCATTCTGGGTGAAGATCCAGGTTGTTGATGGCAAGGGCATGGTCTACAGCTTTGCCAAAAACGCCTGTGACGCACGCTGGTCCACAAGTAAAACCAACCCATTGAGTTGCCCTGGCAAAGAGAGTGATGTCGATAAAGGCTACGTTTTGACCAAGGACAAACCTTACCGCGAAGATGGCGGTCAGGAAAACGAAATCGGGCTAATCACTCGGCCAAATGATGCCAGCGATGGCTACATTCAGGGCATTTACCCCGCTTTCCTGGTGAAAGATGGTGATCAATTCCGCGCGACGATCCAGTGCGAGGCGAACAGCCCCAAGTGCAGCCTGAAGTTTGAACTTTACTATCGTATTGGAAATGGGAATTTCACTGAACTGGGCGAGTGGCATGAAGTCTATGACCAGATGTGGAATACGGTGCAGATAGACTTATCATCCCTTGCTGGTCAGAACGTGCAATTCTCGCTGGTGGTCTGGAACGAAAACACCTCGCAAGATAACCGCGGGTTGTGGCTCAATCCGATGATCTTCCGCACCAAATAATTTACTCAAGTTCTAGTATATGGCTGACCGGATTTCCCCGGTCAGTTTTTTTTGGTGGCAGGTGGATGACTTGTATATCTTCCATCAGACCACAGCCCATGTTTCAAGGGTGGGTTGGCGTAAAGGGGCATGGGAATTAAGAGGGCAAGTTGTGTAGCTGTGTAGGGTGGGTTGGCGTAAAGGAGCATGGGAATTAAGAGGGTGTTTAAAAGCCAACCCACCAGTTGAATGAGAGGATTTTGTGTTGGTGGGTTGGCTTTATCGAGGCAAGGGTTGGTATGGGTTCTGTGACGCCAATCCACCCTACAAAAAAGAAATTTTAAACAAATCCAGTCAAAAAGACCACGCCATTTAGGCACCTCGGTCTATTGATTGGTTTGGCTTATTCCCCCCAATTGTCTGAATCTTCAAATTGATTCAGGTCAGGTAACCAATCCTTGGGATAATACCCTTTCTCTACGTAATAAGAGTAACTTGACCAATGCCAATTGATTGGGTTGTCAGTGAAGCCATGTTTTACAGGGTTGAAGTGAACATAGTTTATATGTCTTTCCAGGTCTTGTTCATCTTCGATAACGTGGTCCCAGAATCTACGCTGCCAGACTGTTGTTTCATGGTGTTTCTGGCGTGAAGAATTTGGTAAGGGCAGCAAAGGGTTAAATTTCTTGTAGCTTATAGAAAAAAGGCGTTTGAGTTCACGAATGGGTAGGGAAAAATTGGGATTTTCCTGTGACAGTTGGATTAATAGATGAACATGATCCGGGAGTAGTGAATATGCGATGCATTCGTAGTGAAACTGATTAGTAATTTTGTTGAGTAGATTAAGAAATAATTCGGCAACCTGGGTATTCGAAAATATCGGTGAGCGGTTATATGTAACGAGAGTAAATGCAACAATGGCATCAGGAATATAGAACCGATGATAGGTTGGCACAGTTTGAATTTTACTTTAATTATGCTTTTTGAAGTTTGTGTAGGTGGGTTGGGATTTGGGGAGATGGAAATAAGGAGCGCAAGCTGTGTAGGGTGGGTTGGCGTAAAGGAGCATGGGAATTAAGAGGGTGTTTAAAAGCCAACCCACCGGCTGTATGTGATGATGTTGTGTTGGTGGGTAGGCTATCCCGAGGCAATGGTTGGTATGGGTTCTGTGACGCCAACCCACCCTACGAATCATGGGCTATGGTCAGATGGAATATGTACAAGATGTGCCTTCGTTCCAAACTGTGTAGGGTTTGTTGGCGTAAAGGAGCAGAGGAATTAAGAGGGTGTTTAAAAGCCAACTCACCGGTTGAATGTGAAGGTTTTGTGTTGGCGGGTTGGCTCTCCCGAGGCAATGGTTGGTATGGGTTCTGTGACGCCAACCTACGCAGCTATACAACATGATCTCTTTATTCCCATGCTTCTTTATGCCAATCCACCCTTGTGCACAATCGAGCGTTAATGGCTTCTTCAATTCCAACTACCTTTTACCTCATACTATTCGGACACGATGACCCATCCCACGAATTACGTTTTATCGACAAACCTTCTGCAGCTTGATGATAAAATAGAAACACTAAATCATAGAGGATGGTAGAACTGATGAGAACACCGATGGTTGCCGGCAATTGGAAGATGAACAAAGGGTTAAATGAGACCCGCGACTTGATCCGCGAGATGTATCCTGTTTTACATGCCGTGGAGGAGGTGGAAGTTGTGATTTGCCCGCCATTTGTTGGGCTGGGAGTCGCAAAACGCGAGGTGGAAGCATCGACCATCAAGCTTGGAGCACAGAACATGCACTGGGCAGACTCGGGCGCTTTTACCGGGGAAATTTCTCCGACCATGCTGAAAGAGCTGTGCGAGTATGTCATTTTGGGGCACTCAGAGCGGCGCGCCATGTTTGGCGAGACGGATGAATCTGTTAACAAGAAAGTTTTGTCAGCATTGGCACACGGGCTGAAACCGATTGTATGCGTGGGCGAGACTTTGGAGGAAAACCAGAGTGGCATTACCGCCGAGGTGGTTAGCCGTCAGGTGCGGGCAGACCTGGAGGGGCTAAACCAGGAGCAGGCGGAGCAAGTGGTGATCGCCTATGAGCCCGTCTGGGCGATAGGCACCGGTTTGGCAGCCACCCCTGAAGGCGCGAACGCCGTGCATAAGGATGTGATCCGTCCAATCCTGCGCGAGATGTTTGGCGAGATGATAGGAGATGGAATGCGCATTCTTTACGGCGGTTCGGTGAACCCCGGAAACGCCGCAGAGCTGTTTGGTCAATCCGACATCGACGGCGGATTGATCGGCGGGGCGAGCCTGAAGGCTGAGTCCTTCATTGCGCTTGTCAAAGCCGCGATGTAAAGTTGTTGCGGAGTATGAAGCCGGGTGAAAGCCCGGTTTTTTTGTGCCAGGGGGGGGCTGCCCCTACAAAGTTACATCTCCCTCAAACCCCTGGAAGTAGGGGTAACCCCCTGTGGTTACCCGCTTGCATGAAAAACTCGGGGTTGCCCTTCCGATCCGGGATCACCTGTTTGATAGATAAATGTAAAAATCATCAACCAAAACAAACTGTAAAACATTGTTGTCTTACTAGCAGTTCGAAGCCTCCCCTTGCGGGATGCGTCGCCTCTACCGGTAATCCAACAAAACCAGTCAGATCGAAGTGCTTTTGATCAGTGCTGGGAAATCACAGATGTTATTTGCATCCCTTTCCTAAATCAGTTGGTGTAAGTTATCGTGTAATCATCGGCAGGTAGATCCAATTTGTTGTAAATAACGCGGTGATACTGGTGTTTCCCTGGATGGTGAAAGTCAGCGGATTATCTGACCCGTTTGCATCGCCACCCCAACCCGCAAAGCTCCAGCTCGGACCCGCCGTCGCAGTTAGAGTGACTTCCGTTCCGTAAATGTAGGTGGCTTGAATAGGGTCAATGGCAACAGAACCAGAACCTTCAATTGTCACGGCAAGTGCGTACTGGTCTTGCGTGAAATTCGCAGTGATGTTGGTATCGCCAAAGATTGTGACAGTCAGAGGATTGTCCGAGCCGGTTGCATCCCCGCTCCACTCCGAAAACGTCCACCCGGGGTTGGCAACTGGGGTGAGCGTGACCTCATCACCGTAGTGATAAGTAGTCTGTATCGGAAAGATTATTACCGTTCCAGATTCGACAGGCGCGATGTCGATTGCCAGTGTGTATTCATTCTGAGTGAAGGTGGCTGTGATGCTGGTATTGCCAATGATTGTGTATGACAGCGGAATATCTGAGCCTGAAGCATCTTCATTCCATCCATCAAACGTCCAACCTGGATCAGCAGAAGGAGTTAGTGTAACAATATCCCCATAATGATAGGTTGCTTGAACTGGGTCAATTGTAACCATTCCAGAACCTATGGGTGTAACTGTCAAGGTGTATTCATCCTGGGAGAAAGTCGCAATGATGGTGGTGTTGCCAACGACCATGTATGTCAGTGGGTTGTCTGATCCAGTTGCATCTCCCGTCCAACTGGTGAAGGTCCAGCCAGGATCAGCGGTGGGTGTGAGTGTAACCACATCACCGTAGTGATAAGTAGCCTGAAATGGGTCAATGGACACTGTCCCGGAACCTATTGGGGTGACGGTCAGGATGTACTCATCCTGCGTAAAGGTCGCAGTGATGTTGGTATTGCCAACAATTGTGTATGTCAATGGATTTTCAAACCCTGAAGCATCGCCACTCCAACCAGAAAAAGTCCAACCGGGATTAGCGGTGGGTGTAAGGGTGACCAAATCACCGTAATGATAAGAGGCCTGAACTGGGTCAACATACACTGTACCAGAGCCTAAAGAGGTCACGGTCAAGGAGTACTCATCCAGGGTGAATGTGGCGGTGATCGTCGTATTTCCAATAATTGTGTATATCAGTGGGTCCTCTGACCCATTGGCGTCTCCACCCCAACCGGCAAACGTCCAGCCGGGGTCAGAAGTAGGAGTGAGGGTAACTACATCACCGTAGTGATGGGTAGCCTGAATTGGGTCAATGGATACTGTCCCGGAACCTATTGGGGTGATGGTCAGGGTATATTCATCTTGCGTGAAGGCAGCCGTGATATTCGTGTCTCCAACAACTGTGTAAGCTAAAGGATTATCAGTTCCTGAAGCATCACCACTCCAACTACCAAAAGTCCAGCCAGGATCAGCGGTGGGTGTAAGGGTGACGACATCACCGTAGTGATAGGTTGCCTGTACGGGATCAACCGCCACCGTCCCAGAACCAACAGGGGTCACGGTCAGGGTGTACTCATCCTGGGTGAAGGTGGCAGTAATGTTAGTGTCCCCAAGGATTGTGATGGTTAAGGGATTATCTGTACCAGAAGCGTCGCCACCCCAACCAGTAAATGTCCACCCAAGGTTGGGGCTTGCAGTCAGGACAACCTGGGTGCCGTAGGAGTAGGTGTCTTGGTTGATATCCCGTGTTATTGTTCCAGAGTCTGGAGGATCGACAATTGTCGATAGAGCGTATTGATTTGAAAAGTTTGCAGTAATATTGGTGTCACTAGTAATAGTCACTTGAAGAGGATTCGTCACACCTGAGGCATCGGCGCTCCAACCTGTGAATCTCCAACCTGTAACCGTTGGGCTCGCGGTCAGAGTGACAACTTCACCGTAATAATAAACGGGCTTACTGGGAGATTTGGTTACACTTCCCATCCCGGGTGGATTGACTGATACTGACAGAGAATACTCGTCTTGAGTGAAATTCGCAGTGATGCTCTTGTTACTTGTCATCGTAACTGTTAATGGGTTAGTTGTGCCAGAGGCGTCCCCAGTCCACCCAGCAAAACTCCAACCGGGATTAGTGACAGAGGTTAGCGTGACTACGTCGCCATAATGATAAGTGGTCTTCACAGGGTCAATCATCACTGAGCCAGTTCCATCTGGATTGACCATTACATTTAGAACCAATTCATCAAACAGAAAGTTTGCAGTAATATTCTTAATTGCATCCATCGTTACAGACAGTGGGTTATCTGTTCCACTTGCATCACCACTCCAACCGGTGAAAATCCAATTCTCATCAGCGATTGCAGTAAGATTGACCACATCACCATAAAAATATCCAGTTTCTTGCGGGTCGATAAGGACTGTACCGCTTCCTGACACTTCTACTGACAACAAAAAGCCGTCAATAGACGCCCCATATTCATAAGCTCCCATATCACAGCCAGTGATTCCATCCCCATTACCATCTGCAGGTCGGGCATAGTAACGCTGGTCAAATCCGGGGCAAGATTCTGGATTGCCAACATCTATTGCTGGGCTTCCTTCACCTAGTGCTAATGTTTGGGTAAAGCCGCCATTATCTAAGAGACTACCTAAAAGTGGGGCAGTATTGATATTTCCAACACCAGCATAACCTCCCTGGATATCGCTGTAAGTGACTGTGGCTGAACCAGTAATTTGGGAACCTGTGTTTCCCCATAGGATTGCGTTGGTCAGGGTGGGGCTGCTGTTGGTGTTATACATTCCTCCACCATTCAACACCGTCGTGTTCCCGCTGAAGGTGACATTGGTCAGGGTGGG
>DBRR01000037.1:0-6661 GCA_002306055.1 Anaerolineaceae bacterium UBA1363 | reverse complement strand
TTGGTGTTATACATCCCGCCGCCGTCATATATTGCCGAGTTGCCGGATAAGGTGACATTGCTCAGGCTGGGGCTGCTTCGATAATTGTACATCCCACCGCCGTAATCAGTTTCCGAGTTGGTGGAGAAGGTGACATTGGTCAGGCTGGGACTGCTGTTTGTGGTGTTATACATTCCTCCACCATTAATCGCCGTGTTCCCGCTGAAGGTGACATTGGTCAGCCTGGGGCTGCTGTTGGTGAAGTTGTACATCCCTCCGCCGTCTTTGGATGCTGTGTTGCCGCTGTAGGTGACATCATACAGGGTGGGGCTGCTGCTGTTGAAGTTGTACATCCCTCCGCCGTAATTCGTTGCCGTGTTATCGCTGAAGTTGACATCATACAGGGTGGGGCTGCTGTTGGTGGTGTTATACATTCCTCCACCATTAATCGCCGTGTTCCCGCTGAAGGTGACATTAGTTAGGCTGGGGCTGCTGCTGTTATTGTTGTACATCCCTCCGCCGTAATAGAATGCTGTGTTGCCGCTGAAGGTGATATTGCTCAGGGTGGGGCTGCTGTTGGTGTTATACATCCCTCCGCCGTCATTGGATGCTGTGTTGTCGCTGAAGGTGATATTGCTCAGGGTGGGGCTGCTGTTGGTGTTATACATCCCGCCGCCATAGGTTGCTGAGTTGCTGCTAAAGGTGACATTGGTCAGGGTGGGGCTGCCGGAGTTGTACATCCCGCCACCGTAATTCGTTGCCGAATTTCCGCTGAAGGTGACATTGGTTAGGGTGGGGCTACCACCTGAGTTAAACATCCCACCTCCGACAACGTTTGGAGAAGTCCCGTTTGCATTCCCACCACTGATGGTAAAGCCATTCAAAATAGTGGTCACGCCCACTCCACTGCCTGTGACCACGTGGTAGCTGTTATCATCGTTGTTTCCAACAATCCCAATGTCTCCGCTTATAGTAGTGGTGTTTGTCTCCCAATCCCGTTGTGACAAATCTCCACCAGCAGAAGGAAAGCCACCAAAAATTGCCACATCATTTTTTAACTGGATTGTGGCTTCACGATTTGAGGAAGTCGTTGGCTTGTAAGTTCCCGCCGCCACCCAGATTTGGTCGCCAGCTACCGCGTTGAACAGAGCTGTCTGCAGCTCACAGGCATCCGCCCAGGAGGCGCAGGTGCCATTCGCACCGGGTTTGACATAGAGAATCACGCCCTGGGTTTCCGCGTCGGTGGAATAGGCGTAAACTTCATTCCAGCTTGGAAATAAGAACAGCATGATGGCGAATATCAGACTGAGTAGAAGGTGTGGGAAGAATTTGTGCATGGGAACCCCTTTCATATAGAACCCTAAGATAAGTATTTAATTATAGCATGCGATTGGCTGTGCCCTTGACCATGCCTTTGAAAACTTCTATAATAGGGCGAACGATGGTGATTGAGGAAAGTAGGCTTTAGAGCCCCAACAGGGAGGCGCGGTCGAGATTGAGAGCAGCGCCAGGCAAGCGAAAGTTGAAGTTCCCTCAGGAGTCGTGCGGGTGAAACGTTTATGCAAGTAGTCCGCGCCGGGAGTTCCCGTTACAGAACGACCTGAGAGGGTTGGCTCTGCCAGCCAAGAAGGGTGGTACCACGGCTTTTTTGCCCGTCCCTTTATCCGGATGGGCATTTTTTTGTCCGAATGACAAATTGATGAGGTGAAGAATGTTGGAAATTGAAGAGAAGTTGCAGGCGGAACTGGCGCGCGGGATTGAAGCGCTTCAGACTGTTGCGGATGCAGAATCGCTGGAAGCCTGGAAACAGGAGTTCCTTGGGAAAAAGTCGCTGGTGATGCAGGTTTACGGCTCGATGGGAAAGCTTGCCAAAGAAGAGCGCCCGATCATCGGCAAAGCCGTGAACCAGGCAAAAGCGGGGCTGGAAGCAACCCTGGCAGAAAAAGAAGAGGCCATCAAGGCTGCCAGCCAGCAGGAAGCTTTTACCAAAGAAACCCTGGATGTGACCCTCCCTGGGCGCAAACCACGCCGCGGGAGGATCCATCCACTCCATTTGACCTTGCGCCAGATTTACAGGATCTTTGGCGATATGGGATTCCAGATTTACCGCTCGCCGGAAGTGGAAACCGACGATTATAACTTCACTTTTTTGAACATGCCGCCTTATCATCCGGCACGAGACATGTGGGACACTTTCTATACTGATAAGGAGGGCGTTGTGTTGCGCACGCATACCTCGCCAGGGCAGGTACGGGTAATGCGCGAAAGAGCGCCGGAAAATATCCGCGTCATTCTGCCGGGCACCACCATGCGTTATGAACAGCTGACAGCCCGCTCAGAAATTGAGTTCATCCAGGTGGAGCTGCTGGTGGTAGGCAAGGGCATTACCTTTGCTGATATGCGCGGCACGCTCAACGACTTTGCGCGCAGAACCTTTGGCGAGAACGCGCGCACGCGTCTGCGACCGTCTTTCTTCCCCTTTACGGAACCCAGCGCTGAAATGGATGTGGAATGCTTTGTCTGCGACGGGGAAGGCTGTGGCGTCTGCAAGGGCACCGGCTGGCTGGAGATCCTTGGCTGCGGCATGGTGCATCCGACCGTGCTCAGGTATGGCGGATATGACCCAGCGGTCTATTCCGGTTTTGCTGCCGGCATGGGCATCGACCGCTCAACCCTGATGCGCTATCACATTGATGATATTCGCCACTTCCGCAATAACGACATCCGCTTTCTGGAACAGTTCTAAGAGGAGATGAGATGAAAGCACCCTTAAGTTGGATCAAAGATTACATCGACCTGGACGGAGTTGGCATCGAAGAGATCGCCAACCTCCTGACCAATGTCGGTCTGGAAGTGGAAAGTGTGCAGTTGGTGGGCGTGGAGAAGCCTGAAGGCAAATTGAAGAATAAATATTTTGGATTGCTCTGGGATAAAGAGAAATTCGTGGTCGCAGAGGTGGTGGAGGTAAACCAACACCCCAACGCTGACCGTCTGACACTCTGCGAGCTAAATGACGGCACGGGAATCACAACCGTTCTGACCGGGGCACCGAATATGTTCCCTTACCTCGGCAAGGGCAGGCTGGAACAGCCGATCAAAGTGGCCTACGCCCGCGAAGGGGCATTGCTTTACGACGGTCATCAACCCGGACAGGTTGTGACGAAACTCAAAAAGACTACTATCCGCGGGGTTGAGTCGCGCTCGATGATCTGTTCGGAAAAAGAACTGGGCATTTCGGAAGAACATGAGGGCGTGATCGAACTGGATGCAGATGCGCCAGTCGGCATGCCGCTGGTGGATTACATGGGCGATGTGGTCTACGAGGTTGCGATCCTGCCAAATATGGCAAGAGATGCGTCCATTTTGGGCATCGCCCGGGAACTCTCAGCGGTTTTGGGAAGACCGCTGCGCTTACCTGAGGGGGTTGCCCTGGAAAAGGGTGGAGCAATCGCGGAGAAAGTTGGCTTGGAAGTGCGCAACACCGAGCTGAACCCGCGCTTTATGCTGGGGATGGTGGAAGAAACGCAATCCCACCAAAGCCCCTACTGGGTGCGGCGACGTCTTTCGCTGGCAGGGATGCGCCCGATTGATGCCTTGGTGGATGCCACGAACTACACCATGCTCGAGATTGGTCAGCCCTTGCATGCCTTCGATTACGACCTGCTGCGGGAGCGAGCGGGCGGCAAGCCGACCATTATTACCCGCACGGCTTACGAAGGCGAAAAGATCACCCTGCTGGATGGATCTGAGCTGCAGCTTGACCCGCAAATTGAACTGGTGACCGACACCGTTGGTCCGCTTTCCATTGCGGGCGTGATGGGCGGTAGTGAAACAGGCGTCCGTGCGGAAACGCGCAACCTGCTGATTGAGTCGGCGAACTGGAACTTTATCAACATTCGCAAAACCCTGAGCAAAACCCGCATTAACAGCGAAGCCGCTTACCGCTTTAGCCGCGACGTTCATCCGGCGCTGGCAGAGACCGCATTGAGCCTGTGCTTGAAACGGGTGCAGGAGTGGGGCGGCGGAGAGGTGGTGCAGGGCGTACTGGACGAATACGGCAAGCCTTATGTAGATACAGTCAACCGCATATCGGCTGAAAATATTGCAGAAGTGCTTGGGCAGGAGATCTCGCTGGAAGAATCCACCCGGATCCTTGAAAGATTGGGATTTACTTGCTGGATGGAAGGCAGGGAACTGGTAGCAAAGAGCCCGGCAACACGCACGGACATCGAATCTGGGATTATCGGGCAAAGAAACCTGATCGAAGAGATCGCCCGCGTCTATGGATATGAACGCATCGCCGAGAAGCGCCTGAGCGACGAGCTTCCTCCCCAGGTTGGCAACCCCGGTTTGGAAGCAGAGGAACGGATCCGCGACATCATGGTCTCGATAGGTTTGCAGGATACCCTGGCTTATCGCCAGACCTCACCCGAGCGCGAAGCACGCTTGAATATCGGCAGGAAAGCGCCAGAGGGCTTGGCATATGTGCGCCTCAAGAACCCGATCACACCCGAGCGCACGGTCATGCGCCGCAGCGCCAAGGCAACCATGCTTGAGTTGCTGGAGTACAACGCAAAGTTCAGACCGGGTCTGGCACTATTTGAATTGGGACCGGTCTTTTTGCCAGTTGTGGGTGAAATCCTGCCCCATGAGGCATTGCGCTTGAGCATTGGCATGACGGGTGCGTGGGACATGGCAAGTTGGGATCGACCCCAGAGCCCGGCGATGGACTTCTTTGACCTGAAGGGCGTCGTGGAAGCGCTTTTGGACGGTCTGCACCTGGAGGGGGTCAAATTCCAGGCAGTGGAACACCCAAGTTTTCACCCCGGCAAGTGTGCTGAGGTAAGAGTGGGAAAAGAAATCCTGGGCGTTATGGGCGAACTGCACCCGCAGGTCAAGAAAAACTACGCCTTCGGGCAGAACCCGGTGCTGGTGGCTGAGTTTGATGGAGAGGCACTGGTCAGGTTGAGTAATGCGGTCTTCACCAACCGGCCAATCTCGAGCTATCCAGCGATGGTGGAGGATATCGCCCTGATTGTCGATGAGAGCGTGCCCGCGGATGAGCTGGAGGCGTTGATCTGGCAGGCTGGCGGAAAATTGCTGGTGGATGTGAAGCTATTTGACGTCTACCGGGATGCCAGGTTGGGAGAGGGCAAGAAGAGCCTGGCTTACCAACTGACATACCAGGCGTTTGACCGCACCTTGACCGATAAAGATGCTCTGAACATTCGCAACCGGATTGTGAAACAGACCAAAAACACATTTGGCGCGGTACTGCGCAGCCAGTAGGAGAGCAAATGAAGACAGTCTTTTTGTTTACCCGAAATGGAATGGGGGATGCTCCGGAAAGTTTACAGCAGACCCTGGCCGTGAAATTTCTGAGCCTGGCAGCCCAGGCAGAGGAGAAGCCCGCGCAGGTTGTGTTTTATGCTGACGGCGTGAAACTGGTATGTGAAGGCTCGCTGGTGCTGGAATGGCTGAGGAGACTGGAAGCAGCGGGGGTGGAGCTGATAATCTGCTCAACATGCCTGGAGTACTTTGGACTGACCGACAAGGTGAGGGTTGGTAAGATAGGCGGTATGCCAGGAATATTGGCCGCGCTGCAAGAAGCGGAAAAAGTTATCAGCTTGTAGTGAATACTGTAATGAAAAAGCGCCAACCTGAGAATCCGGCCGGCGCCTTTGAATCTTTTTGGCGGTAAATCCATTTACCAGCCGAACGCCACCCCCCGCTTTCCGAGAATGGTGTCGTCGAAGAGCACCTGGGCAGAGCTTTGCGCCAGGCCGGCACAGACCAATAAGGGTAACAAATGCTCCTCTCGGGGATGGCAGTAGCGGGCATGAGGGGCTTGAGCCCAGTTGAGCAAAGCGTGGCGCGTGTCTGCGTAGGCAGTATGCTGGGTGGCTTCGATCAACCAATCCTGAAAGGCATCATTGGCAGGGTCTGGCGCTTTGGTGGCGCTCCACGAGAAGGCTGAAATATTGTGGAACGAGAATCCCGAACCGATGATAAGCACGTTTTCCTCCAGCAGCGGGCGTAATGCTTCGCCAAGCTGCAAATGCCGTTCCGGATTCAAGCCCCGAATCAGCGAAAGCTGCAGGGTGGGGATATCTGCTTCGGAGTACATTATCATCAGTGGGATGAAATGACCGTGGTCGTAGCCGCGGGTTGGGTTGATCTGCGCTGGTACGCCGGCAGCCAGGAGCATCTCAGCAATCTTATGGGCGGCTTCGGGGGCACCGGGCGCGGGATAGGTTACCTCGTAAGTCTCTGGTGGAAAACCGTAATAGTCGTAGAACATTGGAGGGGTAGGCGAGCCAAGCAGGGTGGGGATGGCTTCTTCCCAGTGCGCGCTGATCACGAGGATCAAATCCGGGCGGGCAATTTGCTCCGGCAGGACGCGCATAAAATCGATCATGGCTTTGTGCCCCGGGTCGCCAAGTAATGGCAGCGGACCGCCGCCGTGGCTGAAGTAGACAATGCGTTGTTTGTTTTGGTCCATAAGCACCTCTCTGATTGGTGTAATTGTAAACCAGCACGGGGTTTGGGGCGCAGCCAAGCCTTTGACAAACCTTGGGAGGAAGTTGGATCAGGAGAAAATTGGATAGGGAGAAGATTGGGAGAAATTGGGAGAAAATTGGGAGAAAATTGGATTTGACAAGGCAATTTAGAAATGTCCTAA
>DBRR01000038.1 GCA_002306055.1 Anaerolineaceae bacterium UBA1363 | reverse complement strand
AATTCGCCATAATGAGAATTGCTGTTATTTCTGCCTGAGCAACTCCAGCAAAATCTCGCGCGTGCGCTTCGGATCGGCTTTACCGCCAGTGGCGCGCATCACCTGCCCCACGAACCAACCCAAAAGGCTCTCCTTGCCGGCTCTGAAGCTCTCCACCTCTGCCGTCGAGGCAGCCAGCACTGACTGAATTTGCTCTCTCAGGGCATCGCTGTCGGCGATCACCGCCAATCCTTCGGCTTCCACGATCTGCGCCGGCTCGCGACGGCTTTCCTCCACCTTGCGCAGCAGGCTCTTGCCGGTGGCAGCGGTGATCTTGCCATCTTCCACCATGCGGATGATCTGCGCCAGGAAGGCAGGGGTGAGCGCCAGCTCAGAGGCGGTCTTACCCAGGTCGTTCATCAGGCGCGAGAGGTCGTTCATCATCCAGTTGGAGACGATTTTTGCTTCCCCGCCAAAGCTGGCAACCGCGGTTTCAAAATAGTCCGAAAGTCCGCGGTCCGCGGTCAGGATCTCGGCATCGTATGCTGAAAGCCCATATTCCATCTCAAAGCGCGCCTTTCTTTCCGGCGGGAGTTCCGGCAGTTCAGCCTTGATGCGCGCGATTTCCTCCTCTGTCAAAACAACCGGCAGCAAGTCGGGCTCGCGGAAGTAGCGGTAGTCCGCCTCGGTCTCCTTGGAGCGCATCATGCTCAGCTTGCCAGTGTCTGCGTCCCAGTCGAGGGTATAGCTGACCACTTTTCCGCCAGACTCCACGAGTTCGATCTGACGTTTGCTTTCCTCGATGATCGCCTGGCGGACAGCATCGATGGAGTTGACGTTTTTGATTTCGGTTTTGGTGTTCAGAACCTGGCTGCCGCGTTCGCGGATCGAGACGTTAGCGTCGCAGCGCAGGTGACCGCGCTCCATATCGGCTTCCGATACGCCGATCCAGCGCAAAAGCTGGCGCAACTGGATAAGATACTGTGCTGCTTCTTCGCCGGATCGCAGGTCGGGTTCGGTGACCATCTCCACCAGCGGCACACCGCAGCGGTTAAAGTCTACCAGGCGCAAGCCGTGATCGAGCTTGGTTTTGCCGGCATCTTCTTCGAGGTGCAGCTTGTGAATGCGAACGCGGCGGATGGCACCATCAGGCATGTGCAAGTCGAGATAACCGCCCTTGCCGATGGGCTCGTCGAATTGGGTGATCTGGTAGCCCTTCGGCAGATCTGGGTAGAAGTAGTTCTTGCGGTCAAAGTACGAAACCGGATTGACCTCCGCGTGCATCGCGGCTGCCAGCAGCGCACCTTTATGGATAGCTGCGCTGTTCAGCACGGGCAGCACTCCGGGCATGCCGGAGCAGACCGGGCAAATATTTGTATTTGGCGCGGCTTCCCACGAGTCAGCCTTGCAGGAGCAGAAAATCTTGGTCTGGGTGTTGAGCTGGATATGGGTTTCCAGCCCGATGACAACTTCGTAGTCTTTCATTTTGCCACCTCCTGGCGCAGGATTGCCGGGCGCACCGAGCGCCAGGCTTCGTCGAGGGTTGCCTGCTCATAGGCATAGCCCGCCCGCAGGATCAGGTCTTCGCGGAAGTCCGGGCCGATGAACTGGATCCCAATGGGTAGATTGTCTGCATCCAATCCTCCAGGAACGCTCACAGCTGGCAAACCAGCGTGGTTGGCAGAAACGGTCATCTGATCCGAGTACTGCATGCGTACGGTATTGCCGAAGACGTCGTTGCGTTTGAAGGCGGTGGTGGCGGTGGTGGGGGTGAGGACTACATCCAAGCGGTGCTCGCCATGGGGGTCAAAGGCGCGCTCAAAATCGCGCCGGATCATGGCGCGCACTTTGAGAGCACGCTGGTAATAGTTCGCGGCAAAACCTTCCGAGGAAAGGTACATACCCATCAGGATACGCAGCTTGGCCTCAGAGCCAAAACCTTCAGCGCGCGTGCGGCGGATGAGGTCCTGCAGGTCTTCCACCTCAACGGGGGTGCGGTAGCCATATTTGACGCCGTCGAAGCGGTGTAGATTGGAAGCAGCCTCAACACGCGAAACTACAAAATAGGTTGGGATGCTGTATTTGGTGTTGGGCAGAGGCACCTTTTCGACGATTTCAGCGCCAAGGTCCGCCAACACCGAAGCCGCATGAAGCACGGATTCGCTGATTTCTTTTTGGATAGATTCCAGGCTAAGCTCACCGGTCTCAAAATCCGGGTAGAAAAGGTGGGTGTAATCGGGCGAAAGCCCCACCCGCAAACCTTTTACCCCTTCCTTTAATGCTTCAAGGTAGTTCGAAGTTGGCACGACTGAGGAAGTGCTGTCTTTTGGATCTGTTCCGGCTATAGCCTGGAGCATCAGGGCAGCGTCGCTAATGTTACGGGCGATCGGACCCGGGCAGTCCAGGGAGGATGAGAAAGCCATCAAACCGTAGCGCGAAACGCGCCCATAAGTTGGTTTGAGCCCAACCACACCGCAAAAGGCAGCTGGCTGGCGGATGGAACCGCCGGTGTCTGTGCCGAGCGAAAGCGCCACCTCTTCGGCGGCAACGCTGGCGGTGGAGCCGCCCGATGAGCCGCCAGGCACATGGGATGTGTTCCAGGGGTTGTTTGGCGTGGGTTTAAAAGCGCTGGATTCGCTGGAAGACCCAAAAGTAAACTCATCAAGATTGACCTTGCCCAAAATGAGCGCGCCTGCTTCGATTAGCTTCTGAACGGGCGTGGCGGTGTAGGGCGGTTTGAAGTTATACAGAATACGCGAGGCAGCCGTGGTTTCAACGCCTTGCAGGGTGAAGATGTCCTTGATCGAGACTGGTACGCCTGCCAGGATGCCGGGGTCTTCACCAGCGGAGATCTTGCGATCCACTTCGTCCGCTTGCCGGTGGGCAAGGTCTTCGGTCAGGCGGATAAAGGCGTGTACTTTTTGCTCTTCAGCGGGGTCGAGTTGTTGTTTGTCAAGCCTGCCTGGCTGGCCGTCAACAGCGCGGATCTGCGACAGGGAAGCTTCCAGGACTTCGCGAGCGCTCAGCTCGCCGGCGCGCACGTGGGCAGCGACCTCCAAAGCGGAAAGCTGGTTCAGGCTCATTTTGCTCCTTTCACGTCCGGGACAGCAAACATGCCAGCTTCGGTTTCCGGTGCGCCAGCCAAAATCTCGCTGGGTGTGGGGAAAGGCTGCCAAACGTCCGCGCGCGGACCGGAACCCTGACACTGGATGCCGTGCAGAGTGGGCTGTATGTCAGCGTCGAGCGGTACCTGCAGGAGGGCGTTGACAGAGCTGAGCTGGTGGTTCATCTCGGTCAGAAGGTACGCGCTTTCCTCATCGGTGAGTTCAAGCGCTGCCAAACCAACCAGCTTCTGAAAAAGTTCGGGACTGATTTTGCTAATGCTCATGGGCTTTCCTTTTAATTTACTGAGGCGAATTATACCGTAGGCAAGCAATGCTATAATCAGTTATATTGTAACAATTAACGGATGATCGTTTGTTGATTGCCTTGCCTTTAGCCAGGATCACCAACAAGGGCAGGTAAAGGAGCTTATGATGAGCGAAAAAACTAACGTACATTGCCCCGCGTGTACTGCGGAATTGCCTCCTGAGACAGTTGAGTGCCCTTGGTGCGGTCATCTTATGACACCAAGAGGCGAAGTAACGCAACAAGAGGTAATTTCGCAACCGCAAGGTGAAATTGTTGAACCTGAGCCAACCCCATTGCCCACAGAGCCCGAACCTGAAGCGTCCGTTTCTCCTGTGGCAGAGCCAGGGCTCACGGAATTGGCGCCTGCCCGAATACTAACCTCTTCAAGCAAGCTGAAGGTGATGGGGATTTTCTTGATCATTTTCTCGTTATTAGCCCTGGTGTTCTTTGTATACCATGTTCGCTTGGACAATCTGCCGCGCCTGGTGCTTTTGGTGCCAATCTTTGGCATGCTGATCGGATTTATCTCCGTAGTAGTTGGCCAAAAGCGGTAGTGTTCATGCGCACCCGGTTGCAAAGCAGATAAAATGAGTGATGACAAGCAGTTGCCTAAGCGGCTGAACCGTGAGACGATCTTCGAGAGTGAGTATTTGTGCTTGCATCTCGACCGGGTGCGCCAGCCGAACGGAAGCATTATCGAAAGGTTTCACTACGTCGAATATCCGCATCCGGCAGTTGGTGCAGTGGTGCAAAACGATCGAGGGCAGGTGGTGCTATGCCGCGTGCCCCGCTACACCAGCATGACCTGCGATTGGTCGGTGCCGGCGGGTGGCGTGGAAAAGGGTGAGGATGCTCTTGAATCTGCCCGGCGCGAAGTGTGGGAAGAGACCGGATTTGAATCTTTTGACCACCGCCTGGTGTACACCTATTATCCCCAGCAGGGGAGCAGCAACAAGCTATTCCAGGTCGTGTTTTGCCGGGCTGGCGAACAGAATGGGATTTTTGATCCGAACGAGATCAGCGAAGTTGGCTGGTTCTCCAAGGACGAGGTGGAAGACATTATCGCGCGGGGTGAAATGCAGGACGGCCTCGGGCTGACCGCGCTTTTGCTTTGGCTGCGGGGGCTATAGATGGCTGACAATCGTTAACCGTAGGAAGAGATTGAGGGTAGCGTGAACGACTGGGTAAATATATGTATTGTGCCCTCAATCCGCCGGCGATGGAGTTCCGGGTAGCAAGGCTCAATTATTGCAAACCATCGATGGCGTGACGGCGGATTGGAAGCACACCAAGGTCTCTGCGTGATAATGTGTACAGTACTTCCAATCTCGCCCTACAACCAAATCGCCTTACGTCCAAGTCGCCCTACCTGGCTTGAGGGTCATCTCAGGATAATTGAGACTTTACTCCCCAAAATTGCCCTGATGTTTATTGAAACGATTAGTATCTATCATTACTAAATCCTTAGCATTCTCATCAAAATAATCCTTGAAACTTGACCACTCCCAACTATCATAGGTTTCCGTCAGATCGTGTTTAATGGGATTGTAATGAATATAATCGAAATGCGTTTGCAAATCCTTCTCATCCCTAATCGTGTGTTCCCAATATTTGTCTTGCCAAATTGGGTCAACATTTCTGAATGTTTCGCGCTTCCTCCACAAAGTAGTTAGCCGTTTTATTTCACGAACCCTTATTGAAAAATTACAATCTTCTTCGGGCAGTTTTATCAATAAATGTATGTGGTCTGGGAGGAGGCAATAGGCAAGTAGATCAAACGGCTTGTATCTTTGAACCTGCCTTATTTTGCTATGAAGGAGGTCCAGCTTGTGTGGGGTGTCGAAGTGTTTTCTGCTTTGGAATGTGACTAAGGTAAAGAAATAAGTCCCGCCAGGAACATAATTACGTCGATAGTTCGGCATGAAGAGATTTTATCAACACATATTAATTTTAGTAGGGCGAGATTGAGGGCAATCTTTACTTTGTGTCGATTAAGTCTATTGTGCCCTCAATCCGCCGCTGATGGTGTTATGGGTGGTAAGGCTCATCGATTGCGAATCTTAGATGGCGGATTGGAAGCACACCAAGGTTATTGCATGATGGGGTGTGCTGTGCTTCCAAGCTCGCCCTACTGGTAAACTCCTTTTTAGATGTATCCCCCCTCAATTTAATGGAGACGGTGAGATGATATTTTTGCGAACGACCAATAACTCTTCACATAGATGATCATATCGTGCTTTCAATCTCCCCCCGTATGAAGATCCCTATCTCTCCCTACGGGTACAACCACCTTCCCTGTCCTTGCTTACTAAAATAGATATCCATTAAAATCAAAGCATGTTCGAGGAAGAAAAGACTTTTTCTGATAAACGGCCCTTGAGTAAGAAATCCCTGGAAACCACCCTGTTTTGGTTGGGGCTGGCGCTCTACCTGCTGACACGCTTCATTGCCCTGGACAAATTCCCAATCTATTTTTTCTCAGATGAAGCCATTCAGACCATGACCGCCAGGGACCTGGTAAGCCGGGGATTGAGGGATTTAGACGGCAGCCTTTTTCCGGTGTACTTTGAGAATGGCGGGCAATACAACCTCTCGCTCTCGGTCTGGCTGCAGGTCCTCATCACCGGGTTGCCCAATTCTATCTGGCTGACGCGCGGTCTGTCGGCACTCGTCAGCCTCCTCTTTCCATTAGCAGGTGGGTTCTACCTGCGCGACCATCTCAAAGCGCGGTTTTGGTGGCTGACGCCTTACCTGGTCAGCGTGATCCCGACCTGGTTCCTTCACTCCCGCACTGCGTTCGAAACCGTGCTTGGGGCGTCGCTTTACTGCCTTTTTTTATTTCTATATGCCAATTACCGCCTGAAGGATCGTCGCTGGCTGATACCCGCCTTGGCTGCAGGCGCATTGGCTTTTTATAGTTACAGTCCCTTGCAGCTGGTGGTGGTTCTCAGCGGCGTGGTCTTTTTGCTGGCAGATTGGCGCTATCACTTTGCTGAACCCAAAAGTTGGCAAAGGGGTTTAGCCGCCCTGGTGCTGCTGGCTGCCCCTTACCTGGTCTTCCGGCTCACACATGCTGAAGCTCTTGGGCAGCATTTGAGGATCGTACATTCGTATTGGGTCAGCGGGATCAGTCTGTCTGAGAAGATCACCCAGTTCTTATGGCGCTGGCTCAAGGGCATTAACCCTCTTTACTGGTATTTCCCGAACAACCAGGACCTGATTCGCCACCTGATGAAAGGCTATGGGCACCTGCCGTGGCTGTTTTTGCCTTTCACGCTTCTGGGTCTGTGGCGCTGCCTGTGCCAAAAGCGGGAGCCGGCCAACCGCGTGCTGCTGATTGCGCTGCTGGTGGCTCCGAGCGGTGCTGCCTTGGTGGATGTGGCAATCACGAGGCTGCTGGTGATGGTGGTACCGTTGGCACTACTGACAGCCCTTGGGGTGAACGAAACCCTGGTTTGGCGCAGCGCGAAAATGAAAGCTCAGAGTCTACCCTCACTGGGCCTGGCATTGGCGCTGACTGCAGCCGCGGGGTGGATGACGCGCGACGCGATCGTGAACGGACCCACCTGGTACAGCGATTACTCACTTTACGGCATGCAGTGGGGCGGGCAGCAGCTCAGCGCAAAGATCCTTGAGTTTAAGCAAGCCCAACCGCAAGCGCAGCTGACCCTCAGCCCCACCTGGGCAAACAATACCGATGTGATCATGCGCTACTTCCTGGGCGATCCGCTGCCTGTCACGATGGGTACGCTTGAAGAGCATGACAACTACTATATTCCATTCAGGGATGAAGAAGTTTTCATTCTTCCACCCGAAGAATATGCCGCCCTGAAGGAGAATCCGAAGTTTGCGGATATCGAAGTCCTGGACGTGCTGCCATACCCCAATGGAGACCCGGGTTTTTACTTTGTCTCACTGGATTACTCAGAAGGTGCTGAAGCGATCTTTGCCGCGGAGCTGGCTGAAAGAAGGTTACCCCAAAGCGGGCAAGTGGAAATTTTGGGGCAAGCGGTTGAGCTGACTTACCCCAAGTTGGATATCGGGCAGATTATGGACGCTTTCGATGGTGACCGCGCCACCCTGATCCGCACTTTCGAAGCCAACCCGCTTAACCTGACCCTGGTGTTTAGCGAGCCTGTGGAAATGCAGGCTATCACGGTTTGGCTGGGGAATGTGCGCAGTGCTGTCAGCGTCGAACTTATCGATGACCAAGGCCTGCATCACCGGTTTGACGGTTTTGACGCTGGCATGGTGGCGATTCATCCAATTCAATTGGATTTCGGGGAGAATCTGTCTGTCAGTTCTCTAAACCTGAGCGTCAAAAGCCTGGATGAACGTGAACCAGTGCATGTGCATCTTTGGGATGTGGAGTTTGAGTAGTTAAGTCTGCTCTTACAGATGCCCCGGATTTAAAATCTTCTGATTTAACAGGGCAATTGCATCTAAATAAAT
>DBRR01000012.1:1690-73683 GCA_002306055.1 Anaerolineaceae bacterium UBA1363 | reverse complement strand
GACATTTCTAAATTGCCTTGACATTATTCTCGCATTTTTGTTTCGCATTTATGTTTTCGCATTTTTTTACCAGGGCAATCACATCTTATTTTTCAGGAAAACCACCAAAAATGATCAGAAATTA
Source organism: Anaerolineaceae bacterium UBA1363 (assembly GCA_002306055.1). GTDB lineage: Bacteria > Chloroflexota > Anaerolineae > Anaerolineales > Anaerolineaceae > Mesolinea. The sequence continues at coordinate 73,559 of DBRR01000012.1, read as the reverse complement.
GGTCTTTTTTAATAAATTTCTCACTCTTTGCGGGTAACACAATTCTGTTTGAGTAGAAATAAGAGATGGATTTGGCTAAAAAGAATTCTTTTTGCCTTGAATCAAAGCAGGGTCGTTGCTGGCACGACCCTGCTTCATCTACCAACAAAACGTGATTACTTCACACTGGAAGAGGTATTGTCCTCACTCTTCAATTCCTCATCGGCTTCGCGTGCCGCTTCATTGGGGGTGGGGGGAACACCATTCGTCATCGCTGGATCGCTGGTGGGCTCTGGGGTTGAGCTTTCAGCAAAAGGTTCAGCGGTGGGAGTGCTCGCCTTGGCGCCTGCTTCACTTTCAGCTGTTTCAGCTGCTTTCGGAGCAGTTGGCTTGGTCTCACCTGCTTTGGCAGGATCAACGGTAGGTTGCACCGGAGGTACACCATCCACAGTAGCTGCCATCAAGGAATAATCCATTTCAGCCATCTGCGAGTAGAGCGACCAACGGCGTTTGGCATCCGCTTCCGCGCCTTTCATAAGTTCTTCGGCGCGTTCTTCGTCCTGTTGGAGCAGCATACGATAGCGGGTTTCGTTATAAGCATAATCTGCCACGTTGATGCTGGGGGCTCTGGAGTCTATCTGCAGTGGGTTCTTGCCCTCAGCAGCCAACCGTGGGTCATAGCGATAAAGAACCCAAGCGCCAGAGTTTACAGCCAGTTTCTGCTGGACAAGACCCTTCTTCATATCGATGCCATGATTGATGCAGTGCGAGTAAGCAATGACCAAAGAGGGACCATCGTAGGCGTCGGCCTCATTGAGTGCACGCAGAGTCTGCGAGTCGCTGGCACCCATTGCCACACGCGCCACGTAGATGTTGCCATAGGTCATGGCAATCATGCCAAGGTCTTTCTTGGGTTTGTCCTTACCATTCGCAGCGAATTTCGCCACGGCAGCGCGCGGGGTAGCCTTGGAGCTCTGACCACCAGTATTCGAGTAGACTTCGGTATCAAGCACAAGCACGTTCACATTGCGACCAGAAGCCAAAACGTGATCCAGACCACCGTAGCCAATATCGTAAGCCCAACCGTCACCGCCCATGATCCAGACGCTCTTCTTGACGAGGTAATCTGCCAGACTGTAGAGGCTGCGCAGCTCGCCGCTCTGCTCGTCCTTGAGCAGTGCTTTCAATTGCTTGACACGCTTGCGCTGGGCATTGATCTCCGCCTCGCCATTCTGGCTGGCGTTGCAAAGTTCATCTGCCAGTTCGCGGCCGATGAAGTCGGCATTCTTTTGTACCAATTCCTTGGCGTTGGTCATGAATTTGTCCACAGTCAGGCGCATGCCCATGCCAAACTCGGCGTTGTCTTCGAACAGGGAATTCGACCAGGCAGGTCCCAATCCCAGGGAGTTTTTAGCCCAAGGAGTAGTCGGGTGGTTACCACCATAAATGGAAGAACAACCGGTGGCATTAGCGACCAACATGCGGTCACCAAACAACTGGGTCACAAGGCGTACGTAAGGCGTCTCTCCGCAGCCGGCGCAGGCACCTGAGAACTCAAACAAAGGTTCAAGCAGTTGTGAGTTCTTGACCAGGTGGGTCGAGATCTCTTCACGCGGGATGAGCGGCAGATTGAGGAAGAATTCCCAGTTTTTCGCTTCGCTTTCGCGGATTGGAGGCTGGGCGCCCATGTTGATGGCATGGCGATTGGGGTTGGTTTTGTCTCTTCCTGGGCAGTTTTCAACGCACAAGCCGCAGCCCACGCAATCTTCGGGCGCAATCTGGACAGTCCATGAGTAGCCGTCTTTCCATTCGCGGAACTTGGAAGCAGTGGATTTGAAGGTCTCAGGGGCATCCTTGAGCAGCTCGGTGGGGTAAACCTTGGTGCGAATGGCTGCATGCGGACAGACAAAGGAACAACGCGCGCACTGGATACACAGATCGGGTTCCCAGACCGGAATCTCGAGGGCGATGTTGCGCTTTTCCCATTTGGTGGTGCCTACGGGGTAAGTGCCATCATCAGGGAGTTGGCTGACCCGGAGAGCATCACCATTGCGGTTGATCATCTCACCGAGGACTTCCTTCACAAATACGGGAGCTTCTGCCGGAACTGGCGGTCGGCGGTTGTGGGAGCTGGTAACCTCAGTAGGATAAGCCACCTGGTGCAAATTCGCAACAGACTGATCCACTGCTTCGAAGTTCTTGCGTACAATGGCTTCACCCTTGCGACCGTAGGTCTTCTCAATGGAGTGTTTAATCTGTGCCAGGGCTTCTTCGGGCGGCAAAACACCGCTGATCGCGAAGAAGCAGGTCTGCATGATGGTGTTGATGCGGCTGCCCATGCCAGTGGCTTCAGCTACCTTATAGGCATCGATCACATAAAATTTTAGCTGCTTTTCGATAATATCCTTCTGCATCTCGCGAGGCAAGGTATTCCAGACTTCGTCGGGACCGTAGATGGTATTCAGCAGGAAGACTGATCCTGGGCGTGAGTACTTGAGCATATCAAAATGATCCAGGTAGCTCATCTGGTGGCAGGCAACGAAGTTAGCCTGACCTTCAGAGATGAAGTAGGGGGCGCGGATTGGGTCGGGTCCGAAACGCAGATGCGAGACAGTTACAGTGCCGGATTTCTTCGAGTCATACTCAAAGTAACCCTGAGCGTAGTTGGGGGTCTCGTCACCAATGATCTTGATCGAGTTCTTGTTGGCACCAACGGTACCATCAGAACCAAGACCAAAGAAGATCGCCTGGATGACATTCTCTGGCAAAATCTCAAAGGACGGGTCGTAATCAATGCTGAGATTGGTGACATCGTCCACGATGCCAACAGTAAATCTTTCCTTGGGCTGATCCTTGGCAAGTTCGTCAAAGACACCCTTGACCATTGCCGGGGTGAAATCCTTGGAAGAAAGGCCATACCGTCCGCCACAGAGCAGGGGCATCTGCTGGCAGGGAGAAGTGCCATTCAAAATACCAGCTGCCAAGGCATTAACAACATCCTGGAAGAGCGGTTCGCCAATGGAACCAGGTTCCTTGGTGCGGTCGAGCACTGCGATTTTCTTGACGGTCGCGGGGATGACGCCCAGGAAGTGTTTGACCGAGAAGGGGCGATAGAGGCGCACAACCACCACACCCACTTTTTCGCCGTGAGCGTTGAGGTATTTGGCGACTTCGGCGGAAGTTTCCGCGCCGGAGCCCATAATCACGATCACACGGTCCGCGTCAGGTGCGCCATGATATTCCATGATCTTGTATTCGCGACCGGTAAGGTCAGCAAAGCGTTCCATTTCTTCTTCCACGATCCGAACGCTCTCGTCATAATAGCGGTTGACCGTCTCGCGAGCCTGGAAGTACACGTCGGGATTTTGGGAAGTACCGCGGATCACGGGCGCGTCCGGAGTCAAGGCGCGTTTTCGATGCGCGATGATCATGTCTTCATTAATGAGGGTGCGCAGATCGTCGTCGGAGAGGCGTTCGATTTTATTAATCTCGTGCGAGGTGCGGAAGCCATCAAAGAAGTGCACGAATGGGATACGGGATCGCAAGGTTGCAGCTGTGGCAATCGCAGCAGTATCCTGGGCTTCCTGTGCCGAGTTGGAGGCAATCAGACCCCAACCAGTCTGGCGTACAGCCATCACATCCTGGTGGTCGCCAAAAATGGAAAGTGCCTGGGCAGCCAATGAGCGAGCTGAAACGTGGAAAACCGCTGGGGTCAATTCGCCAGCGATCTTGTACATATTGGGGATCATCAGCAGCAAGCCCTGGGAAGCTGTGAAAGTAGTGGCAAGGGCGCCGGTTTGCAACGCGCCGTGCACTGCACCAGCAGCACCGCCCTCAGACTGCATCTCAACCACTGTAGGAATCGTGCCCCAAATATTAGGAACGCGTTCCGCTGCCCACTGATCCGCAAACTCGCCCATGGTGGAAGAAGGTGTGATGGGATAAATCGCAATTACTTCATTGAGCCTGTAAGCAACATAAGCGGTCGCCTCATTGGCATCTGTCATTACCATTTCACGTGTCATTTAAAAAAACTCCTTAAAGTTGTTATCGAACGTTACCGTTTGTTAGTCACACTAATAGAACCCTCTGCAAAATAGCCGAGGTTCATGGTTTTGAATTGTACCCCATAACCCCAAACTGGAGGCTTTTGATTTTCAAGAAACCTTTAAATACATGGCGTTAGGACTATTGATTGACAAGTTAAGTTACACACCCAGATAGTAAATCTGAAAATTTGAACGCACTTATTGCCCATTACATCCTCTACACCGACTTTTTCCTGCCTGGGCAATTCTTGGGTTTCAGACTGCTCCCGCAGGGACGACCTCAGGTATAGCTTTAAAGCATGGGCGGTGCTTTGGGTGATGGCTTCCGCTTTGGACCCCTTAGCAGGTCGACCATCTCTTCCGGCGTAAAGCCGTTGTTATCGTACATTCTTGTATGGTTGTGAGCGTTCGTCACTAAGTTGAACAACCCCATTGCCTCATCCATGTCCTTATACCGATATCCGACACTGGTGAAATAATCGAGTTCATCTCTGACTGCAACTCCGAATTGAATCATCTCGTGCAAGTCGATCAGATCGCCGTCAACGCCTTCAATTCCTTCGCCGCGCGTGGTGAGTTTATGCTTCAGAATATATGCCTTCAGTTCAGCATAAGGTTTTTCGGGCTCACGGTAAGAAAGATCGACATACTTCAAAAATTCCTCTTTGCTAGGAAGGTAGCGCGGCTTGCCTCTTTGAGCGTTCCGGATATATCTCACATTATCCTCATAGTCGTCAAAGTCGGGCTGGAATTCGGGTGCCGATATAATGCCGCCGAAAACTGAGTATTCAACGTCGTCAGTCCTGGCAAGGCGGATCAACGCCAACGATGCCTCTTCTGCCGTCGTGTGGGCTTCCTCATAGTGGTTAAACACCTCGACAAATTCATTCACACTAATAACCCCATAGAGACTTATCGCTGCTGTAGCGTACTGTGCGATTAACTCTTTGCGCTTTCGGCTAATTCGTATTGTAGTGGCTGCCATGGATTTACCCTCCCAAATTTTTGATGATTTCGTCCTCATTAGCTATTTCAACCGTCTGCGGCTTTGGTAAATTGAAATACATATCATTTCCGTATTGACACCCAAAACTTGCCAGCGCACTTTGCATGCGCTTATAACATCCTGCGGATTTCAAGTTCCTGCCTGGCTAACAGCAGTGTGGATAAACTTTTGCCGTCTTCAAGTCTGCCATCCTGCGCCATTTCCATTAACTCGGAGAGCGGTACCACGACAGTCGTCAAAAATTCATCGTCATCATGATCAAGGCGAGAGTCTTTAAGATTCAGCGCGAGGAAGACATGCATGTACTCGCTCGAGTATCCAGCCGCCATGTAGAAGCCGCCCAACCGGATCAACTCCCCGCAGTCTTTGCCAATTTCTTCCTGCAATTCGCGGTGAGCAGTGACCTCGGGCTCCTCTCCCGGATCCATCACCCCTGCGGGCAGCTCGAGGAGTTCTTTCTCCGCACCAATGCGGTACTGCTTCACCAGGTAAACCTGCTCCAGTTCGTCCACCGGCAGGATCGTAACCGCGTCCGCGTGTTGAACAAGGTCATAGTCGCGTTCCCGTCCATCCGGCAATCGAAAATGCACACGTTCAACATCGAAGGATCGCAGTTGCATGAGGTTTTTTCTTGAAAGAATGGCAGGGCTCATAATTTTCTCCGGTTAAATAAAATAGGAGGCTTGTGCCTCCTATATTGTAATCGGGTTTCGTTTATGGGATCTGCAAAGTTGCAATTCCGGTCAGATCGTAAGGTTCCTTCAGGCCATTTACCTGGATAATCTGCTCTGGCCACACGTCGCCATAAGCACAGGCGATGTAGTAGACACTCTCGCCGGGGCTGACATTCCAGATATCCGGATGTTCGAGCAACGAACGATCGTCAGTCGGCCAGGAACCAGTCTGAGGAATGTCGAGCACGTCGCCGATATTCAGCATACTGCCAGCATAAAGGTTATTGATCGCCAGCAAATCGCCCGGATCCACATCGAAACGCCGTGCCAGGCAGTAAATGGTCTCACCGCTCTGCACAGTCCAGGTGGTAGGTTTGGTCATCGGCTGGAGGGTGGGCAGAGGGGTTGGGGTGGCAGTCCCAACAGGGATCGGCGTGGGAGGAACCTGGGTGATCACCTCGGGGGTTCCCAGCGGGTTTTGCACGATTTGCGTCGGCATGTTGAATTCCTGCATGATGGCCTGGGCGGTCATGGTCGCACTGAGGATCTGTTGATCCACCGGCAAAGGGGTATTCGCCACATCGATCACATGGGGGGTGGTGGCAGGGGGTGTGGATGCTTTCCGCACGCAGCCTGAGACCGCAAGCGCCATGATCAATGGAATTAGCAGTAAAAGTGATGATTTCTTCATGTCAATCTCCTTAAAACGGGCATACTTCGTGCCTTTTAGGTAGCAATATTTGTGCCATTTGCGCTTAAAAAACTCGACCCTGTTGGTCACAGGGTCGAGTTTCATAAACTGATTACAACTAAATCTTTTTCAGGACGGGTAAACCGGAAGCCAGTTCCACGACGGTCTTGCCAGCGGGAACTTTATCAACTTCCTGACCTTTGCGGATATCGGTTGAAAAGTAATAGAGCTCGGTTTCTTTCCCGGACGCACGTTTCACTTTCTTAACGTGGAGGAAATATTCTTTCCCTTTTGAGTTTTTAAAGCTGTATGCCATTTCTAACTACTCCTTTTTCTAGATAACAAAATTAATCTACCAACGAGAAAAGTGTACTCTTTGCCGGGAGCTTTGTCAATTTTAATAGAAGCAGAGGTTTGTACCGATGATTTTCTTTTCGTATGTCGGACATCGTGCCGTTTGGGTATTGCGCATTTCAATCCGGCTTGTCTTTGGTAGGGGCCCATATTTCATTAAACAATAAATGCAAACACTGCTTTTCGTAGATACCGGATTGCGCTTGTCAATCCGGCTTTCAATTACCTATGAATCATTGCCGGGTTCAAGAACGGAACCCAGCCTGCGGTTGTCCGCTCCCCATTTCAATCCGGCTTGACCTGACGCGTTCAGCATTGTCAGATTGAAGGATAGACTTGTATCTTTTCGTAGGCCGGATTGCGCTTGTCAATCCGGCTTTCATTCATCCACAGATCATTGCCGGGTTCAAGAACGGAACCCGGCCTACAACTGAAAAAATGATAGACTCTTTTACATGAGGAAATACATTCGCAACTATGTTGAAGGTGGATCGTATTTCTTTACAATGGTCACCAAGAATCGAAAACCCTTCTTTCTAGATCCTTCCTCCTGTGAACTTTTCATGGCTGGGGTAGAAAAAGTCAAATCCCGCTACTCATTCGAACTTGATGCTTATTGCATCTTGCCTGACCATATCCACCTGCTGGTGAGCTTATCAGAGGGGATCAGTAACTACTCAAACATCATCAAAGAACTTAAAAGGTCTGTCACTAAGAGCATCAGAGAATACCTCAACCAACCAGATCTAATTGTCTGGCAGGATAGGTTTTGGGAGCACACGATTCGAGATGAACGTGACATGCAAACGCATTACGATTACATTCATTACAATCCCGTGAAACATGGTTATGCTGATTCTGTCGACCAATGGAAATGGTCAAGCATAGATCGTGAGTTTTGCGACCACGACATAACACCCAATTTAGAACAGATCAATGCATTGAACCAAAAGGGGTATCTATTCGGGGAATAGTCTTTTCGTAGGCCGGATTGCGCTTGTCAATCCGGCTTTTGTTTATCCACGAATCATTGCCGGGTTCAAGAACGGAACCCGGCCTGCGGTTGTTGGCTCTCCATTTCAATCCGGCTTGACCTGACGCGTTCAGCATTGTCAGATTGAAGGATAGACTTGTATTTTTTCTTAGGCCAGATTGCGCTTGTCAATCCGGCTTTCGATTACCTATGTATCAATGCCGGGTTCAAGAACGGAACCCGGCCTACAACTCAGGGGCAGGTGAAACGGAACCCCACCTACATTTTCTGCTTGCCCAAATTTCACCTATCGTTTAAAATTCACCTATGCGATTTGACGTTTTCAGTCTCTTCCCGGAAGTCTTTCAACCCCATATCACACGAACACATTCAGGCGCGTAACTCATTACTACCTGATATACTTTTTATATCTATTAGAAATGAAGGGTTACTGATTTGAGTGGGAATGAAAGATTAATCAAAAGTAAAAAGCGCGTCCAGCAGCATGGAGAGGTATTCACGCCCAAAGAGATTGTGGATGCAATGGTTTCTCTTCCGGGTTTAAATGAATCAATCGTCCAATATTCAACAATGGTCCTCGAGCCTTCCGTTGGTGAGGGCGCATTTCTGATCAACATTCTGGAGCGCAGACTTCAGCTTCTTGCAGATAAATTCCCCGAAGATCTCGTCAAATTTGAAAATTTTGCCCTTCTCGCAATATCAAGCTTGTATGGGATCGAGCTATTGGAAGATAATGTAAAGAAATGTGTCATTAACCTCTATGTTGCTTTTTTCGATTTCTACAAAAACTTTGCTGCCAAACTCAACAAAGCTCCCAAGGCAAACGTTTTAGAAAGTGCAAAGACCATAACAGCAATCAATATCGTTCAAGGGGATTTCCTCAAACGCACAAAAAATGACGGCAGACAGATTGTGCTCAGTGAATGGAATCCCCTTCAAATAAAAAGGAATACTAAACATATCAAGGTAATCAGAACTGAATACACTCTGGAGGACATCTATCACAACATTAAAATTGAACCGGGAACTGTCTACACGCCCGTCCCGGAAACCAAGCAATTAGGTCTGTTTGATGATCAGCCAGATGTTCTCCCATTACCTGTTTACAGGTATCTCCCTGTTAATATCGTAGATGTTTACAAGCAAGAGATGGAGGAAATTGATTCATGAGCAAAACAAAAATCGCCCCTTACCGCCAACTTAACCTTAAAATCTACGGGTATCACCTCCCCCAACTCTCCACGCATCTTGGCAGCGTAAAGGTGGGCGAAACCAATCACCAGGACGTCACCACTCGCATTCGTCAGCAGACAGGCACAGTTGGCATCACACCTCACCTGCTGTTCACACGCAATGCCGTCAGAAACGACGGCCAACTCTTCCACGACCGCGACCTCCATGCCTACTACCGACTCCGCGGTATCGAGCGCACCATTCTCAATGGCCAGGCTACAGAGTGGTTCAACTTCGGCGATGTGACCCGCGCGGAAGCGATAACCGACGATTACATCAACCTTGATTATGATGCCGTTCAGGTTAGCAAAGAGAAAATGGATTACATCCTGAGGGCTGAGCAGGCTCAGGCAGTTGAAAGCACCCTGGCCTATTTCAAAAATCCAACCCACGGACCAGAATTTCTTTGGAATGCTAAACCTCGTTTTGGCAAAACTCTGAGCACTTACGATCTCGTTCGCAAGCTGAAGGCTAAAAACGTGCTCATCGTCACCAACCGTCCGGCTATCGCAAACTCCTGGTTTGACGATTTCGAAAAGTTCATTGCCTGGCAGGAAGAGGGCATGAAGTTTGTCTCCGAAACCAGCGCGCTCGCTGAAAGAAACCCAATGAGCCTGGAAGAATACACGCATTATGTTGTTGCAAAAGATACCGAGCATATCGACAAACGCCGCGTCGCTTTCATTTCGCTTCAGGACCTCAAAGGTGCCCGTTTTGCCGGCGGTCCGTACGATAAGCTGGAATGGGTTGCCAACCTGAAATGGGATCTGCTGGTGATCGATGAGGCACACGAGGGCATCGACACCCTCAAAACCGACCGAGCCTTCGATAAAATCAAGCGCGACTTCACCCTCCACCTTTCTGGAACCCCCTTCAAGGCAATTGCCAACCAAAAGTTCCACAGCGACCAGATTTTCAACTGGTCTTATCTCGACGAGCAGGCTGCCAAAACCAGCTGGGAAGAAAACGGAACAGACACAAACCCCTACGAAAGCTTGCCAACCCTGAATCTTTTCACCTATCAGATGAGCAAGATCATCGAGCAGGAAGTTGCCAAGGGTATTAACCTCGATGATGAGACCAATCTGGACTACGCCTTTGACCTGAACGAGTTCTTCAGCACCAAGGATAACGGTACTTTTGTATACGAAAAGGACGTGATCCGCTTCCTCGATAACCTGCACACCGGCAAATTCCCCTTTGCTGAAAACGAGCATCAGCAGGAACTAAAGCACACCTTCTGGCTGCTCCCCCGTGTGGCAGCCGCCAAAGCCATGGAGAAACTCCTCAACAATCATCCATTTTTCAAGGATTACACTGTCGTCCTGGCGGCCGGCGACGGCGTCAGTTTGATCGACGACGAGGATGCCGACAACATCGAAGAAACAGCGGAAAACGCAATCCGTAACAAACGCAGTTATGACCGTGTAAAACAAGCCATTGCAGCCAACCCGCGCACAATCACGCTCTCGGTCGGTCAGCTGACCACGGGCGTCACCATCCCGGAGTGGAGTGCGGTCTTGATGCTCAGCAATATCAAATCGCCCGCCCTCTACTTCCAGGCATCCTTCCGCGCTCAGAATCCCTGGGAATTCCAGAATGAAGAAACCGGAGAGTGGTTCCGCAAGGAAAACGCCTACGTCTTCGATTTCGCGCCTGACCGCACATTGGTTCTCTATGACAATTTCGCCAACAACCTTTCCGATGAGGGTTTCAAGGGCAGTGAGGCAGAACGCCAGGAAAATATCCGTGAGCTGATCAACTTCTTCCCGGTCATTGCAGAAGATGATGAAGGCAGCCTGCGCGAGATCTCACCTGAAGAAGTCCTTACCATCCCAAGCCACATTAAGGCTGTTGAAGTCGTCAAACGCGGCTTCATGTCCAACTTGCTTTTCGCCAACATTGGCGCCATCTTCAACGCGCCTGCTGAATTGAAAGCCATCCTCGAGAAAATTTCGCCGGAAGCCAACAAGCGACTGGGCGACAAACGCGAGATCAAGCTGACAGATCCGATGTTGAACGACCAAGGTGAAGTTGAGATCCCCAACGAGTTAATCGTCAACACCACCAACGGCTTGTTTGGCAAAGCCATTTACAAGCCTGATATAGAAGCAGCACTTGAAAAGGTTGCCGATATTACCAACCGGGATGCGGCTGCCGAAAAGATTTCCCGGGAGCTTGTCCGCAAGTTGGAAGATGGTTTTGTCAAGACTGCACAAACACTGAATCTCCCTAAGAAAACGGTAGAGACCAACACCAAAGTTGCCCAAAAGATTTTGACCGAAAAAATCGAGGAAAACCTCTATCAGCGCGACCAGAGAGTTCAGCAGGCTAAAGTTGCTTACGAACAGGAAATCGAGCAGCAGACCAGCCAAACCGCCCGGGAGGAACGCGAAGAAAGCTACAAAGCAGAGTTAGCGGAGATCGAAGAAGTTTTACAGACCGAGATCCAAAAAAGCGTCATGGAAGTCACGCAAAAGGTGGTTGGCAAGCACCTCGAACAGAAAGAGGAAGGCAAAAAGAAAACCACTGAGAATGACGTGCGTGATCACCTGCGCGGTTTTGCCCGCACCATCCCGGCTTTCCTGATGGCCTACGGCAGTTCGGACACCACCCTGGCAACTTTCGACCAAAACATCGACCCTGCCACCTTCGAAGAGCTCACCAGCATCACGCTGGACGAGTTCCGCAAGCTGCGCGATGGCTTTACCTACATCGGCGAAGATGGCGAGCAAAAGAGCATCCCTGGTCTCTTTAACGAGAGCGTCTTCAATACCTCCGTCAAGGAGTTCTTCAAACTCAAAGAAAAACTTGCCGATTACCTGCACGGCGGCAACGAAGAAGACATCTTCGATTACATCCCGCCCCAACGCACCAACCAGATTTTTACCCCCAGGCGCGTGGTGAAGATGATGGTCGATTTGCTTGAGGAGCAGGACCCTGAGATCTTCAAAAACAGAGAGACCACCTTCATCGATCTCTACACCAAGAGTGGGCTCTACCTGACCGAGATCGCCAAACGCCTCTTTGAAGGACTTCGGGAAGCCATTCCCGATGAGTATGAACGCATCCGCTGGATATTGGAACACCAACTGTACGGCTGCGCCCCCAGCAACATCATTTATAACATGGTAAAAAATTATGTCTATGCCGGCTTCCCTGAGATTGAGCAGGATAACCTGCTGGAACTCGACCTGACCGAAGCAGCCAAAGACGGCAGAGTCAAACAAGCATTGGCAGAAAGGTTTGGAGAAGAAATGAAATTTGACGTCATCATTGGCAACCCACCCTACCAGGAGGAGACATCGGGAGCTGGAAAGCAAGCAACACCTTTATATAACCTTTTTGTTGATGAAGCTAAAAAGTTAGATCCAAAATACCTATCTATGATTATTCCTTCAAGATGGTTCGCTGGTGGTATGGGTCTTGACGGGTTTAGGGAAATAATGAAAAAAGATTCATCAATTTCCCATCTAGTCGACTATTCAAATGCAAAGGAATGTTTCCCAGCAATCAGTATCAGCGGTGGAGTTTGTTATTTTTTAAGAGATCGTGACAACACTTCAATATGTGAGGTTACTAACGTTTCAGACGGAACAAAAAACATTGCTTATCGTTCTCTTGATGAGTTTGATGTTTTGGTACGATATAATGAAGGTGTCAATATTATCCATAAAGTGTTAAATAAAAAAGAAAGTAAACTCGCAGATATTGTCAGCCCCCTTATGCCTTTTGGCTTATCTACAGACTATCGCGGTGCTCCAAAAAAAGAAAACAAAAATGATTTAATGCTCCACGCGAGTGATGGTATAAGTTACATTCCGCGTAGTTTTATCACAAAAGGCATTGACTTAATTGATAAGTATAAAGTCTTAATTAGTAAAACAAGTTCTGAGCATGCGGGGGAGCCAGGAAAAGATGGGAAATTTCGAGTCCTCACCTCCTCTACAAAAGTAATTGGTCCTAGTGAAGTATGCACCCATTCTTATTTTGTAATAGGCAAGTTTAATACAAGTGTAGAAGCTGAAAACGCTCTATCTTATTTGCGAACTAACTTTGTCCGATTTCTAATGCTTTTATCGATGAGTTCAATAAACTTGTCAAAAAATGTCTTCACTTTTGTTCCTCTTCAAGATTTTAATTTAAATTGGAGCGATAAAGAACTTTACGCCAAATACAATCTAACCGACGACGAGATTGCGTTTATTGAATCCTTGATTCGACCGATGGATTAAAGGCGAAACCTTACACATCACAAACCAAACTGCTTATGCCGGGATCAAACCCGGCATTTTTTATCTCCACCCCAAATTCGCTTTGATCTTCTCACCCGCTTAATACCCTCCCCACGCGATTGCTGCTTGCCCAAATTTCACCTATCGTCTAAAATTCAGCTATGCGATTTGACGTCTTCAGTCTCTTCCCGGAAGTCTTTCAACCCTATCTCGATATCAGCATCCTCAAACGCGCGATCCAAAACAACCTGATTGAGGTTCACACCCACAACATCCGCGACTGGGCAACCGACAAGCACCACACCACCGACGACACTCCCTACGGCGGCGGCGGAGGCATGGTCATGAAACCAGAGCCCATCTTCGCCGCGGTGGAGGACGTGCTCGGCGCTCCCCCAAGCTGCCCGGTGATCCTGCTCTGCCCGCAAGGCAGGCGCTTTGACCAAAAAATGGCACGTGAGCTCGCCGCTTACGACCGCCTGGCACTGATTTGCGGGCGCTACGAGGCCTTCGACGAACGCATCCGCGAGCACCTCGCCACCCACGTTATCTCCATCGGCGATTTTGTACTCACCGGCGGCGAACTGCCCGCCCTGATCCTGATGGACGCCGTCGGTCGGCTGGTGCCCGGGGTGCTTGGGGACGAGGACGCAACCCAGGACGATTCTTTCTCGTCTGACGGCTTGCTTGAATATCCCCAATGGACCAAACCGGCAGATTTCCGCGGGTGGGTCGTCCCGGAAGTGATGCAGACTGGCAACTTAGGTGAGCAACTCAAGTGGAAAAGAGAGCAATCGCTAATCAGGACGCTGATGTGGCGTCCGGATCTGCTGGAAAAAGTTGAGTTGAGTGAGAAAGACCGCAGGTTTTTGAAAAAATATCTTGAAGAAACAACGCATGATAATGATGCTGAAGTAAACGAGTAACAATGCTCCGTCCAATCCTCCTGCTCTCACAATACTGGAGGGGAGTGTGAGCGACCACCCAGTGTTACTCGATAAAGTAAACCAAGTAGAAACACTTAATAAATGGAGGAAATGATGATCGAAGAACAGAAATTTAATTACGGTAAGCTTTTCTTAATTGGTTTTGGCTTTTTTGGTGTCAGCGTGTTGTGGAGCCTTTACAATACCTATGTTCCCATCCTGCTGGAAAGGAAGTTCCTGCTGGACTCAGCCCAGATTGGCTTCTTTATGTCCCTGGATAACATCGCAGCTCTGTTCATTCAGCCGCCAGTCGGCGCGTGGTCTGACCGCCTGCGCACCAAACTCGGTAGACGTTTGCCTTTCATTTTGGTAGGCGCGCCGGTTGCCGCAATCGCTTTCGGTCTGGTTCCGCTCGCGGCTTCCCTGCCAATCTTCGTAGCCTGCACCATCACGACCATCCTTGCGATGGCTTTCTGGCGTACCCCGGTGGTTGCGTTGATGCCTGATGTCACCCCTTCCAGGCTGCGATCACAGGCTAACGGTATCATCAACTTTATGGGCGGGCTGGGCCTCGTGTTGGGGACTTCCGTCGGTTCAATGCTCGTCGCAAGGAACGAGGCATATCCATTTTGGTTCGGGTCTTTACTAGTTTTGGTGGCAGCCGCATTGGTGCTCATTTTTGTGCGGGAACCCAAGGTGTACGAAGACAATCCAAATATTGAAAAGCCGAATCTTTGGCAGAGCCTAAAAGAGCTTTTCACCAGCAAGCAAGCTGACGCAATCCGGATTTTTCTGGCTATCTTTTTCTGGTTCATTGCCTATAACGCCATCGAAGCTTTCCTTTCACTATATGGTGTCAACCATCTCGGTTTGGATGAGTCCGGTGCTGGCCAACTGATTACCAGTGTCGGCTTCTCATTCTTGCTCTTTTCCATCCCAGCAGGATTTATCGGTGCGAAGCTGGGGAGAAAAAGAACCATCGGGATTGGGTTGTTGATCATGATTATGGTGCTTATAAGCGTTTATTTCTTTCCCAAAGAGACACTCCTCCAAATGTATGGCAAACTGCCTATCCTGGGCAACATTATGACCCTGACACTTTTCCTGCTCGCGGCTGGTATCGGCTGGGCATGCATCAATATCAACTCTTTGCCAGTGGTCGTGGACCTTACCGATGCGATTCACATCGGCACCTTTACTGGTCTCTATTACCTCTTTTCCACCCTGGCTGCAATCGCCGGGCCGAACATCAACGGATGGATTGTCAAACTGACAGGCAACAATTACTCCACGATCTTCATCATTGGACCGATCTTTATGATTGCCGCCCTCGTCTCGATTCTGGGGATGAAATCTGGCGAAGCCAAATCGGAACCGATCATCAAGTAATTACTGGTAAAAAAAGACCGCAAATCCCACTTGCGGTCTTTGGTCTGCTGACTTATACTTAATTTACTTTTACATACCGGTAATCCCCGGTAACTATCTTTAATCTATAGAAGGAGATTAGGAAAATTATGACAAAAAAGTTGTTCGCCATCTTGTCCGTTTTAATCGTCGGCAGTATGCTACTCGGCGCCTGCACGACAACCACCCCAACCGAACCCCCCGTCGCATCTGAGGAGCCGGCCGCTAAAATCAAGGTTTGCCAGATCACCGATACCGGCGGTATTGATGACAAATCCTTTAACGCTACCGCGTGGAAGGGTATCACCGACGCCGAGGATAAACTCGGCATCGAAGGCAAATACCTCGAGTCCAAAGAAGTCGCTGATTACGAGAAGAACCTCAATGCCTTCATTGAGGAAAAATGTGATCTGATCATTACCGTTGGTTTCCTCATCGGCGATGCCACCAAGGCTGCCGCTGAGGCCAATCCCGACATCAAGTTCTCCATCGTCGACTACAACTACGATCCCGCTATTCCCAATGTGGTTGGTCAGATCTTCAACACCGATGAAGCCGCCTTCCTGGCTGGCTACCTCGCTGCTGGCGTCTCCAAAACCGGTGTTGTAGGCACCTTCGGCGGTTTGCCCATCCCCACTGTGACCATCTTCATGGATGGCTTCTACAAGGGTGTAGCCAAATACAACGAAGTGAAAGGCACTGAAGTCAAGGTCCTCGGTTGGGATCCCGCAACCCAAACTGGTCTCTTCAGCAACTCATTCGACGACCAGCAAAAAGGCTCTGAACTTGCCAAGTCCCTCATGGACGAAGGCGCTGATATCATCATGCCCGTCGCTGGACCCGTTGGTTTGGGTGCTGCTGCCGCCATTAAGGAACGCGGTAACGCTTACCTGATCGGCGTGGACTCTGACTGGGCTCTCACCAGCCCCGAATATGCCGACATCACCCTGACCTCCGTCATGAAACTGATGGATGCCACCACCATGCAGGTCATCCAGTCTGTGGTCGACGGTACTTTCGTCGGTGGTGATGTGGTTGGTACACTCGCCAACAACGGTGTTGCTCTCGCCCCATTCCATGAACTCGAAAGCCTTGTTCCTGCTGAACTCGCAGCTGAAATTGAACAACTCAAAGCTGACATCATAGCTGGAACAATCACACTCAAGTAAGTTGTTCGTATACAAATAAGGCTGGAAAATTCCAGCCTTATTTTGTTTAAGCTTGTGGTAAGATTGACAAAATTACTGAGAATGGAACGGTATCAACTATGACCCCAATTCTTGAGTTAAAAGGGATTACCAAGCGGTTTCCAGGGGTTTTGGCCAATGACCATATCAATCTCTCTCTCAATAAAGGTGAAATTTTGGCCTTACTGGGGGAAAATGGTGCTGGCAAATCCACCCTGATGAACATTCTCTACGGCCTTTACCAGCCGGATGAAGGGGAGATCTGGGTGAACGGCGAGAAGGTGACATTCAATTCCCCCATAGATGCAATCAGCCATGGCATCGGTATGGTGCATCAGCACTTCATGCTGATCCCGGTTTTCACGGTGACTGAAAACGTGATGTTGGGCAATGAGACTGTGAAGCAAGCCGGTTTTTTGGATCGTAAAAAAGCTGCTGATCGCATTCTGGAAATCTCGAATCACTATAACCTCGAGGTGAACCCGGATGATTATATTCGGGATTTGCCTGTGGGAGTTCAACAGCGGGTTGAGATCATCAAGCTGCTCTATCGTGAGGCGGATATACTCATTTTCGACGAGCCGACCGCTGTTTTGACACCTCAGGAAGCTGATGAATTATTCAAGATCATGCGCTCACTGGTGGCACAGGGGAAGTCGATCATCTTTATCACGCACAAGCTGCGCGAAGTGATGGAAATTGCGGATCGTATCGTGGTGATCCGGCGTGGCGCGGTGGTGGGTGAAACAACACCTGCTCAAGCTGACAGACAATCTTTGGCAGCCATGATGGTCGGTCGTGCGGTAGACCTCGAGGTGAACAGGACTGAGTGTAAGCCGGGAGAGTTGGTTTGTTCCGTCGAGAACATGACAGTGGTTGATAAGTTCAACAACGTTGTTGTTGATGATATCTCGCTGGAGGTTTACTCAGGAGAGATTGTCGGCGTCGCTGGGGTGCAGGGCAACGGTCAAACAGAACTGGTAAACGCGATTACGGGTCTGCAAAAAACCTTATCAGGCAAAATTACGCTTCTGGGTGAGGATGTGACCAAGTGTTCTCCGAGACAAATTACGGAATTAGGCACCGCGCACGTACCTGAGGACCGCCAGGCGGATGGGCTGGTGCTGCCATTCCCGGTGGCAGAGAATTTGGTGCTGTGCACTTACTACAAAGAGCCATTCGCAAAGGGCGTTATTTTGCAGTATCCCGTGATCCTGGAAAACGCCGAAAAACTAATTAAGGCCTTTGACATCCGTACGCCAAGTGTCTTTACGCCAGTGGGTTCTCTTTCTGGCGGGAACCAGCAAAAAGTAATCATTGCAAGAGAACTATCGCGTCCGATCAAGTTTTTGGTGGCTTCACAACCAACGCGCGGCTTGGACGTGGGCTCGATTGAATATATCCACAAGCGCATCATACAGAAACGCGATGAGGGCTGTGGTGTTTTGCTGGTTTCACCTGAGCTGGATGAAATCATGGAGCTGTCCGATCGGGTGGCGGTAATGTACAGGGGCAGAATTATTGCAATTGTACCGAACAAGGGCATTACGAAAGAGTACATCGGTTTGCTGATGGCAGGGGTCGTGCCAGAAGAGCCGATTCAGTTCGATGAGTCTACGGTTGTGGAAGCGACCTTTTAGATTGTCCGGATGGCTAAAACATGAGCGAACAAAAAAATGATTTAGGGCAAGAGATCCTCAAAGAAATAAACCAGGATCAGACAACCACGGAACACGTCAGAAAGCCTTTCCTGGGTAAGGCTGCCATTCCGCTTTTGGCAATTGTGACCGGCTTGATCATCGGTGCTTTGATGATCGCGGTGACGAGTCAGTCGGTTTATGCGGCGTTTGGCGAGTCAATCGGAAATGGTTTTGCGACTGCTTTTTCTGAAATTGGCACGGCTTATAAAGCGCTTTTCACCGGCGCAATTGGCGACCCAATCCGCATGATCAATGCGGTGAAACTGGGTGATGCCAAGGAAATCCGGCAGGCGTTCAATCCTTTCCTCGAGAGCCTGGTGCAATCGACTCCGTACATTTTTGCGGGTCTGGCAGTAGCTCTGGGCTTCAAATCGGGTCTATTTAACATCGGTGTGGAAGGTCAGCTCTTTATTGGAGCCGCTTGTGCAACTTTTGTAGGCTACTCGATTACCGGTCTGCCGGCATGGATCCATATGCCGCTGGCGTTTCTGGCAGGCGCGCTCGGCGGTGCGCTGTGGGGGTTTGTGCCTGGCTTTTTGAAGGCCAAAACCGGCGGGCACGAGGTAATCAACACGATCATGATGAACTGGATCGCTTTCCGCCTGACGGAATGGCTGCTTTCAGGTCCGATGACCCGCCCTGGCTCGGGGGGCATGCCAATCAGCCCGGTAATCCAGAAAACAGCGGAGATCCCGCAATTTTTCCAGTCACCAATTCGCTTCCACCTGGGATTTTTCATCGCGCTGGCGGTGGCTTATCTGATCTGGTGGCTGCTATTCAAAACAACCTGGGGTTTGAACCTGCGTATAGTTGGCACCAACCCGCGTGCAGCACGTTATGCCGGGCTGAGTACAACGAAATCGATTATCCTGGCTATGTCCCTTTCAGGAGCACTGGCTGGTATGGCAGGCGCCGTGCAGGTTTTGGCAGTCAACCGCAGTATGGCACTCGGTCTTTCATCAGGTTACGGTTTTGACAGTATTGCGCTGGCTCTGATTGGTAATAGCCACCCTGTGGGAGTAGTCCTCGCTTCAATTCTGTTTGGCACTCTTCGCAACGGAGCGACGCGTATGATGGTGGTTTCTTCCATCCCGATTGATATTGTGGATGTCATTCAGGCAATTATCCTGATGTTTGTAGCTGCTCCGGCTATCATTCGCTCCATCTATCATCTACGCAAGCCAAAACAAGAAGAACAGCAGATATTCCTGAGTGGTTGGGGAGGTCAATCATGACAACGAGTTCCCGCGTTATCGAACACAAACGTATAGAAGAGATTTCTTCCACCAGGAAGATCGTAATCGGGATTGTGGAAATCCTGATCGGTTTGCTGATCTTTTTTGCTTTCGCCGCAAACATAACCGCAGAAACTCTCACTAAATTTGTGATGACACCTGGCGGAATCGACCAGGGTTTGATGGCGGACTGGATCTTGCCCTCGAAAACCACGCTGATAATCCTTGCGGCATTACCGTTGGTCATAGGAGTTTTCCAGTTGATCAGGGGTTTCAAAAAGTGGACCAACCTGATGATTGGGATCTGCGCACTGTTCCTGATTTTCGCGTTCCTGGTTTGGCAGGCAGCCGGCATGCAGCTTAACCTTGCCGGGATGCTTTCCAGCGCGGTCCTGCTGGCGGTACCGATCACGCTGGGCGCCTTTTCCGGCATCCTTGCCGAACGTTCCGGCATCATCAACATTTCGATTGAAGGCATGATGCTGATGGCTTCTATGGTTGCAGCGATCGTCGGAAGCGTTACAAAAAATCCATGGCTCGGGCTGTTGGGGGGCATTCTGTCCTCGATCGTATTAGCCCTGATCCTGGGTGTGTTATCGATCAAATACAAGGTCAACCAAGTCATTTCCGGTACTGTGATCAACATCTTCGCAACTGGGTTGACAGCTTTTATCTCGCAAAAATTTCTGCAACACATTCAGGGGCTCAATAACCCCCAGATGTTCACGCGCGTTCCACTGCCAGGACTGGCGAATATTCCACTGATTGGCCCAATCCTGTTCAATCAGAATATCTTTGTTTACCTGATGTTTGTCATCCTGATCGTGCTGCAACTGGCGCTGTTTCAAACACGCTGGGGACTGCGCCTGCGCAGTGTGGGTGAGCATCCTAAAGCAGCGGATACCCTGGGAATCAACGTCATTCGCACGCGCTATATGGGCGTGATCTTGAGCGGTTTGGTGGCTGGCATTGCTGGTGCATTCTTTACCCTCGGCTCAGTAGGAAGGTTCGACGAAGGAATGACAGCCGGTAAAGGCTTCATCGGCCTGGCAGCCATGATCTTTGGCAACTGGATGCCCATTGGCGCAATTGGAGCTGGTATGCTGTTTGGTTTTGCTGACGCGATTGGCTCTAAGCTCTCGCTTTTGGGCAGCGCGATTCCGCCCCAGTTCATGGCAATGGCGCCTTATCTCATCACCATGATCGTACTGGCTGGCTTTATTGGCAAGGGGCAAGCCCCTGCCGCAGAAGGCGAGCCCTACGAAAAGGAGTGACCTCGCTTTATCGAACGCCCCGTCTCATGGACGGGGCGTTTTTCTTTAACTTTTGCGGGTTATTGACGAGCATTAAAAGGATAGTCAATTTTGATTCTTTTTCTACCCTGAACTGTGGTCATCACACGGTCTTTCCAAGATTCTGATTTGTAGGGGCAACCACATTTCTGCCATGTAGACGGGTAACCACGGCGGGTTACCCTACATCTGGGGATTTGATTGAAAGGTAGCTTTCGTAGGGGCAAACATGGGAGTAAACCCCCACCGTACGGATGGGCCTTGGTCCATCCGCTTTGCTGAATTATCCGATTGATTGCGGTGGGAGTAAACCCCCACCGTACAGATGGGCCTTGGTCTATCCGCTTTGCTGAATTATCAGATTGGTTGCGGTGGGAGTAAACCCCCACCGTACGGATGGGCCTTGGTCCATCCGCTTTGCCGAATTATCAGATTGGTTGCGGTGGGAGTAAACCCCCACCGTACGGATAGTCCTTGGTTCATCCAAATAGAAATAAAGCTGAGAGCATTTTGTTTACAAAAAATTAGGCACGGAAGGGGATCGTGGTAGCGGCAAGCCCCCGTGCCTGCCAATCGAGCATCAATCCATAGGGTAACCACGGGGGGTTACCCTACATCTGGGTATTTGATGGAAAGGTAGCTTTTGTAGGGGCAGACCCCCGTGTCTGCCCTTAAGACTGTAAACAATCACCCCTGTTGGTGTGTAAACAATCATACTTGTCCAAATAGCATGCGTCGCCTTTGCTTCAAACCAAATTTGAAAAGTTGATGCTTCGGATTCTTTCTGTAGGAAACTAAATCTTCCACTCGCCGTCTTGTAGCAGAACAACTTCTGTTCCATCCGCTTTGATGCCGGTTACAGTCACGTCCTTGCTGCCGACCATGAAGTCCACATGGATGACCGAATCATTCATGCCCAGTTTGCGATTCTCTTCCTCGCTGCGTTCCGTTGCGCCTTCGAGGTTTTCGCTATAGGCCGCCCCCAGGGCAAAATGGCAGGAAGCGTTCTCGTCAAAAAGTGTGCTTTTGAAGAGGACACCGGTATTGCTGATGGGGGAATTATCCGCCACTAATGCGATCTCACCCAGATGCTTTGCGCCTTCGTCCGTTTTAAGCAGATCATCCAGTATCTGTTTGCCAACCGCAGCGTCGTAATCCACCACTTTGCCATCTTTGAAGGTGAAATGAAAGTCATCCACGAGTTGTCCGCGTACGGACAGCGGCATAGTGGCGCGCAGAATGCCATCCACCCGATCGGCATCGGGCATGCTGAAAACCTCTTCGGTTGGGATATTGGGGAAGAAGCGATCGCCAGCTTCACTAAAGCTGCAGCCGCCTTCCCAGATGTGATTTTTCACCAGACCGACCATCAGATCAGTACCCGGACCCTTGTAGTGCACCCGGTCAAAGCGTGCTTCATTAAGGAACTTGCGATGGGCTTTGAGCCTGCTATCATGCTCTTCCCAGGCAGCGATAGGATCAACCTGGTCAATACGGGTGGCAAGGAAAATGTTTTCCCAGAGTTTTTGCATTGCTTCTTCTTCTGGCATCCCAGGGAAGGCCGCTTCAGCCCAGGCTGGGCAAGCAACGGCAACAACACACCACTTCACTTTGTTTTGCATGGTGTATTTCATGGTGCGTTTGCTTGCCATACCAGCAACCTTCTGCCACTGGGCAATCCGTGCTGGATCTGCGGGTTTGAGCAAGTCAGGATTAGGCGCAACGATGCTGAGAACATGGTGGTTGTCCAGGAAAAGTTTTTCGGTAAAATCCACCAGGTATTCCGGGTAGGTTTCAAAGCTTTCCGCGGGAGCTTCCAGAAAGCGGTCAAGAGTAATTGAGTCATCATTGAACATCAATTGGATGTCACCAACACCAGCCTGATAGGCTTTTTTCGCGACCAGGCGAGCCAGTGGCAAGGAGTGTTCGCTAAGGCGGATGGTGAGGTTATCACCAGCGTGCAGATTGAGCCCGATCCGGACGATCAGGTCAGCATATTTTTCCAGATTCTTGTTTAAGTCCATAGTTTTTTGTTCCTCCGATAGATATTGTATTATCAAAGGCCAAACTATGGGAGATTCCAACAATATCCAAAAAACACACCACAAAAAACAAAAAAAACAAACCAAATAATTGACGCCTGTCGAGAGGATATGGTATTATATGTAATAAATACGCCGAATGATTATTCGTCTGTCATCGTTGATTTAAGTAAGGAGAATAAGAAGATTAGTAGTAAACAAGATTATCGTATTAATGAACGCATCCGCAGCGACAAAGTTCGCCTGGTGGACGAAAACGGAGAGAACGTCGGGATTGTTGCCATCGAGACCGCTCTCCGCCGTGCCAACGAAGCTGGTTTAGACCTGGTTGAGATCGCTCCAAATGCGGACCCGCCAGTAGTCAAAATCATCAACTTCAGCAAGTTCCTTTACGACAAAGAGAAAAAGGAACGCGAAGCCCGCAAAGCTCAGACCAAAATCGAGATCAAAGAGATCCGCCTGCGCCCCAAGACCAGTGATCATCACCAGGGTTTCAAGGTGCGGGATGCCCGCCGCTGGCTGGAGGACGGCATGAAAGTGCGCGTTACCATCCGCTTCAGAGGGCGCGAGATCACCTACCCCGAATTGGCACTGGAAGATTTGCGCGAAATTGCCGAGGAGCTGAAGGATGTAGCTGAAATTGAGCAACCGCCCAACATGGAAGGTCGCACGATGTTCATGATGCTCACACCAAAAAAGGGTTAGCGTAAAATAAGCCGTTGACAGCGGCAATTGTCTGGTATAATCTGCACTTGGTTTATCGACCAACGGCTGGGTTGTTAACAGCCGTTGGATTTTCTTTGAGGAGTTTGATCGTGCCACGTAAACAGAGTAGTGGAAAGTACAAATTGAAAACTCATAAGGCTACGTCCAAACGCTTCCGCACAACTGGTACCGGTAAAATCGTACGGACCAAGATCGGTAAGGGTCACTTACGCCGCAACACATCCAAGCGGACCAAGTATTTGCTCGCCGAAACGATCGCCGTCAATTCCAACGGGCTGGTTAAGCACATCAAGCGTCTGGCGCCCTATATGAGCAAGAAGGACTAAGGACTGTCCTGTCGTATCCGGTTTAGTGTGGCTGCTGGGTGTATTAACGAGATTGAAATCTGACGCCCAGGGGACCGCAAAGGAGTAATGAATTATGACAAGAGTAAAGAGTGGACCCTATCGCCGACGCCGCCATCAGCGGTTGATCGCCCATAACCGTGGTTATGAAGGGACCTACAATCATTTGTTCAAACGTGCGAACGAAGCTTTTCTGCACGCGCAATGGTATGCCTATAACGACCGCCGCAATCGCAAACGCGATTTACGCCGGCTCTGGATTGTACGCATTAATGCTGCAGCCCGTCTGAATGGCACAACCTACAGCCGCCTGATTTCAGCCATGCGCAAGTCTGAGGTAATCCTCAACCGCAAAATGCTGGCAGATCTGGCCGTGCGCGATCCAAAAGCCTTCGCCAAAGTCGTCGAGACGGCGCTGGCGTAATCAAACCCCCGAGACCAAAAACCCCGTGAATAATCATCACGGGGTTTCTTTTTTTATATCGTTAGCTGATGACAGGAATACGATTATTCGGGGTAGGATTAGAGCTGTAAGGCAGGGTGGCTTCAAAGGTTTCAGGTGAAAGAACAGCTAT
Organism: Anaerolineaceae bacterium UBA1363; assembly: GCA_002306055.1. GTDB lineage: Bacteria > Chloroflexota > Anaerolineae > Anaerolineales > Anaerolineaceae > Mesolinea. The sequence goes on along the minus strand of DBRR01000012.1, from coordinate 48,910 downwards.
GTAAATCTAACCCACCATAGATGAGTCACCTGACCTGAGATGAGAAGCAGATCGCCATAACCTGCTTCGCGGGCGTAAGTGCCTAAGATTCTCGCGATCACAGAAAAAGATCCAAATTCGGGTTTATAAGCAGATACTCTTCGAGCACGATGACCCGACCTGTGAGTTCTTTGTCGTAGGGAACGGCCTTGCGCCGTTCCGGGTGTGAATTGGAACGGGACAAGCCGCGTTCCCTACGCAAAAAATGTTTGGATGGAGGGGTGGATACGAATTTCAACAAACGGGTCGGGTTTTTGCCGGATGCGCTCCTGCCCCGCGTGTTTACATGCGGGGTTCAATCCGGTCTACGATTCTGTGAACCCCCGATGGCTGATAATCACCTGTTTATGGTGCGACTCCATCAAGCATTTGTTCCAAGGTCAACCCTTCGGGGCGCATGGAAACGCCTGAAATCGCCGGTGGGAACATGCGCGGCAAGCAGAGCGGCGCCGGATCCTGCCAGGCGGTGTAATTCTGCGTGATGGGCTTGGTCACCCCGCCCCAACCGATAGTGAAGCCCATGTTCAGCATGGCTTGTGTGTCCTGGCTGCAAACCTCGAAAGGCCAGGCAAGCGAATAGACGTTCAGACCAAGATTATTTAGCATCGCTTGCCTGGACGTCATCCAATCCGTTTCAAGCTGCTCAAATCCAACAGTTGAGAAGTCTGGGTGGGTTTGGGAATGCGCTCCAAAGGTGAAAAAGCCACTGTCGCGCGCGTCACGCAGCGCCTGCCAGCAGGAATCACCCTCGCAGGCTATCCCAGGCCGCTCAAGCATGTCGCCGGTCCAAGGGTAAACAATCATATGAGGCCTCACCCCATACTGCTGCTCCAACGCGGCGAAGGTCTGGGCAATCGAGGCCAGTGAGTTGACCGTCTGCGAACTGATATCGGTGGTCAGGATGACTGATTTTTGAGGTAAGGGGAACCAACCATAGACGAAACCTTCCACTTCGTGAATGGTAGCAAAGTGATAACCTTCTGTAAGCAGGGTTTCCACCTGCGAATAGAAAATCTCCGGTGTCAGGCTGTATCGTTCTTCAAACATGCTGTAACTATCGCCGTGGAGTTCGAGGCTCAGGATTTGCGCAGCTTCGCCCTGACCTTCGATCGCCTGGCTCAGCCGCAGGCGATATTCGGGGCTGAGGTAGTCTTCCTGCACCTGGCCGTAGGATTGCATACGCTCCTGGATCCGTAGCCAGGGTTCGGGCAGGTCCTGAAAGGCGTCCTGAGTTGAGCTGGGAAGGATCGTGGGGCTTGCGGTAGGCGTTGGTTCAGCAGGCAACGGCTCAGATGGAGTTGGCGAGAATTGCGGTTCAGTTGGGGTAGCGGGAGTGATCGTGGCTGCCAGGGGCAGGTTGGGGTTGAACAGGGTTTGCGTCGCGCTCAATGCACTGGCTGACGTCTGAGTAGCGTTATAGCTTTCCTGCAGTGCGAGCGTCTCGCACCCGCTTAAAAAAATGAGAGGGATCAGTAAAGCGGCAAAAAATCGGAGTAATCGTTTCATAAGATCCTCAATAAGGATTATAGACCACATTAATTAAGACGTTTTTTTGACGGAGATGGTTCCTAATTCCACGATTGCGGTTTCCCCCTCAGTTCTCGCCGGTCTCCAGATACCCATCCACTTCGTTGCGGGCACAGGCAGCGCTAGGTTGGTGACCGAAGGTCTCCAGATGTTATGCCGGGCATGGCGCGACGTTCTCCTACCCGGTTTCACAGTTAATAGACCACTACCAACAGCACCTTCGGTCAGGGTATGCCCTTGTGCTTGCCCAGGGTCACTTACCAATGAAGTTGTGCCTTTTCTTTGAATCCCTTTTATCATTTTTAACTAAGCGTGTAGGTCAGGTTCTTCTGTTGAACCTGACATCACGGATGCTGGCAAATAAAGTCCTCAACAAAAGCAGGTTTTCGACGTCAGGTTGAACTCCGCAACCTGACCTACGGCTGGTTTTCCTTGTTCTCGCCGGTCTCCAGACCACGCAAGGGTTTTTTACTGTATGGCCTCCAATCGTAGGGGTAACCCCCTGTGGTTACCCTGGCTAGGCACGGGATCTGCCCCTACCGATAAATATATGCCTATATCAAAAAATGCTCAACCCGGATAGATTTGTATTTACAAAATTCGCGGATGGACTGAAGCCCATCCGTACGAATGAGTCAGTTTTCGCCAGTCTCCCGACCCTGGGAGGTCACGGACCGTCAGGTCTCAAGTTATTAATTGGTTCATCCCTGACCTGTCAACCAACCTTTACCCAGCATCTTTACCCAGTGTCTTTACCCAGCAACCATATTTTACCCAGTGGTGTTATAAATAATATGATGGCATTTAAATTATTAGGCGTTTTCATCCTGGCGTACGCACTGGGGAATTTCTCACCAGCTTACCTGTGCGGAAAATTGTTTGGCCATTTTGATATTCGCGAGCGCGGAAGCGGCAACGCCGGCACAACAAACGTTGTACGCGAATTGGGTTGGCGTTATGGTGTCCTGGTATTTGTGCTTGACGCGTTAAAAGGGGTGGCAGCGGTTGCTCTGGGAAACTGGCTGGCGGATAACCCGGGTATCGCGGCAGCCGGGTTCGGTGTTGTAATTGGGCATGATTTCCCTGTGCTCTTGAACTTTCGCGGCGGCAAAGGTGTGGCTACTACAGTGGGCATAATGCTCAGCCTCTTTCCAGTACCCACACTCATCGCTCTTGTCCTGCTCATCCTCGTGATAACGCTCACTCGCATGGTTTCGCTTGGATCGTTGAGCTTTGTAACCGGTATGGCGGTTTTCTCGCTGGTTTCCGATCAGCCTGATGCGCTGAAGATAATGACGGTTGGAATCGCTGTCATTGCCATCCTGCGACACCGGGCGAACATTAAGCGCATTCTCAACGGTACTGAGAATAGGCTCTCCTACTAATTTCATCTTTTTCCCCCGTAGATCGCATTACCACATATATGCTCTTAAAATCAGCCTCTTAAATCGGGTGTGATTTCATTTCTTTTTTGATATAATAAAAATTCGGCATTTAAGGAAACCTTACTGCCATAATATTCCGCCTGGTGCCGGGCACCATGCTTGATCATAGGAAGGTCATACACATGAAAGAATTTTCAACCGCTTCTATACGCAACATCGTCCTTGCTTCTCATAGCAATTCCGGTAAAACGATGCTGGCAGAGAGCATCCTGCACTTCACCGGTGCTACCACACGCTTGGGCACCATCGAAGACAATACCACCATTTCTGATTTTGATGAGGAAGAACAACGCCGTGGTATTTCACTCTTCACCACAGTTCTTCCGGTGATTTATAAGGATCTTAAACTCAACCTGCTCGACACTCCCGGTTACACCGATTTCGTCGGCGAGGTTGTTTCGGCGATGCGCGTTGCGGATTGCGCCTTAATCCTGGTTGATTCCGTCGGTGGTCTCGAAGTTGGTACGGAAGTTGCGCTGCAATATACTGAGACCTTCGGCATCCCCAAGATCATGGTCATCAACAAGATGGACCGCGAAAACGCCAATTTCCAGAAAGCACTTAAATCTGTGCAGGATGGCATTGACGCCCGCCTCATTCCGATGCAGTTGCCAATGGGCGAAAAAGCTGATTTTAAGGGTGTCATTGACCTGGTTACCATGAAAGCCTATGAAGGTGATGGTAAAAAAGTTATCGATATCCCTGCCGATCTCCAGGCTGAAGCCGAAGAAGCCCGCACTCAGCTGGTGGAAGCCGCCGCGGAAGGCGAAGACAGCCTGCTTGAAAAATACTTCGAAAATGGTGACCTGACCTCCGAAGAGATTGTGCAGGGTCTGCGCAAAGCCATGCAAAACAGCAACATCATCCCTGTGCTGGTAGCTGCCGGCGGTCGCAGCATCGGTATCCAACCCCTGCTGGACGTCCTCGTAGAGCTCGCGCCGAGCCCTGCTGAGTTGCCCGCAGTCAAAGCCCACACTCCCAAGGGTGAAATTGAATTGACCTACCAGGATGCAGGACCACTTGCAGCCTATGTTTGGAAAACCACTGCTGATCCCTTCGTTGGGCGTCAGACTTACTTCAAAGTCTATTCCGGCGTGGTCAGCTCTGATACGCGCGTCTGGAACGCAAACAAGGGCGAGGAAGAACGTCTTGCCGGCGTTCAGGTGCCCTTCGGCAAGGATATGCTGCCCGTCAGCGTGATCCACAGCGGCGATATAGGCGCGGTGGCAAAGTTGAGCGTCACCACCACCGGCGATACCCTGACAACCAAGGAACATAATATCATCCTGCCTGTCCCATCCTACCCCCACCCTCTCTACCGTGTTGCGATCAATCCCAAGACCCAGAGCGACGCAGCCAAGATGAGCCAGACCCTGACCCGCATGACGGAAGAAGACATGACCCTCTCCTGGGAAATGGAAGCTGCCACACACCAGACTCTGCTGTTTGGCATGGGCGATCAGCACATCGACGTTGCCCTGAAACGCATGGAACAAAAATTCCAGCTCAACCTGGTCACCCTCGAACCCAAAGTGCCCTATGAAGAGCACATCACCCGCGAAGCCAGCGCCACCTACCGCCACAAAAAACAGACGGGTGGTTCGGGACAGTTTGGTGAAGTTTCTCTCAAGGTTTTCCCGATCGAAGGCGAAGATTTCACTTTCTCGAACGATGTCTTTGGAGGTGCAATCTCCAACAACTACATGGGACCGATCGAAAAGGGTATCCGCAACGTTATGAAAGAAGGCGTTGTGGCAGGTTATCCAGTCCATAACGTGGGTGTGTCGGTTGTTGATGGAAAAGAACACCCTGTCGACTCCAAACCAATCGCTTTTGAAATTGCCGGCCGCGAAGCCTTCAAGATTGCTTTCAAGGAAGCTAATCCAGTCCTCTACGAACCGATCATGCGCGTCGCCATCACTGTTCCCGAAGCCAACATGGGTGACATCATGGGTGACCTCAACACCCGCCGTGCCCGCGTGCAGGGTATGGACACCGAGCATGGCAAATCCACCATCAATGCCCTCGTGCCGCTTTCGGAAATGATGCGCTACACAACCAACCTGCGCTCCATGACCGGCGGCCGCGGTATCTTTACCATGGAATTCGATCATTACGAAATGGTCCCCACCCAGATGGCGCGTGAGATCATGGACGCCCGGCAGAAAGAACTGCACGAGAGCGAATAAACACGTTTTTGAAACACGAGGCTGGCCGAAAAGTCAGCCTCTTTTTTTAGAGAGAATTGCTAAGGAACTGGATTGTTTGGTTATTCTCAGGCCTGATCAACAAACTCATACTGGTGATAGTCGCACACAGGTCGATAGCCAACTTCCTGGTAAATCTTGTTGCTGGTCGGGTTGGAAAGGTCAGTGAAAAGGTTGGTTAGTTCGTAACCGCGCGAGAGGAGCTCTTTTGAGACCTCCGCCACCAAAGCCCTGGCGTAGCCCCTCCGGCGGAAGCCTGGCGGGGTGTAGACGCCACCGACGCAGATGCCTTTGATCTGCGGACGATTGGCAAGGGCTATGCTGACCACATCACCCCCATCCACCCAAAAGAAAGTGCGCTTCTGTCGGATGCTTTCCAGTTCCGATTCTGCCGTACCCAGTCTGCGGGGTCCCAAAACCACTTCTTCGATCATCGCATTGTGCATATCTGCCGCGATCTGCGCGTCGGATTCATCTGCCAATTTCATCCCACCAGGTGGATAGCTCAAAGTAATGACCTGCCGTAGTTCGTACGCCCGCGTGTTCACAATTCTCCGCGCTTGCTGCCCGGTTTTCTCCTGCCAGATTTCAGCAAAACAGTCGCTCACCTCAGCTATGCCATTCACGCCTGGCAAATGCCAACCATTGGCGATCAGGGCATCGGCAAGCGCTTCCAGAGCAGGTTTGTTCAGCGGCTCGCTCTGGACGATCAGCGCAAAGGGAGGGGTCATCAATGCTGAAGCCCCAATTTCTCCTTTTTCGTCTTTGACCAGCGCCATCAAGGGCATGGCATCCCCATAGGCATGCAAATCAGACATCAATCGTAATGATAACCCCAGGATCAGGTTGTTACGCGTCTCAGCACCTTCCCAGAGATGGTGAGCTTGTTCGTAGTACGTATGAACATCATTTTCGAACGTAACAGTGAACATGTTTTCCTCTATGGAAGTGCATCTTACGGTTTCCAGCGAAATTCTTCCAGATCGATCACACCATCGGCATTAAAACGTACGCCCTCATCTTCCAACAATGCCCGCTGCAGCGCGGCATCGGGCCCCGTCAGGCTGATTTTGCCTTGACGGTTGATCACTCGCTGCCATGGTACCCTTCGGCCCCCTGTATAACGCAGAGAAGCCAAGGCAAAACCGACAAGCTGCCCGCTGCATCCGCCAACCGAACTGCCAATTTGACCATATGTGGCAACCTTGCCAACGGGGATGGCTTCCACCACATCAAAAATGCGCTCATGAAGCTGATGTCTCCCATCGGGTTCCATCGTCAGCTCCCTTGAACAAAATCCTTGAGTGAATTGCGTCGTTTAGGATCCCGCAGCTTACGCAAACCGGCGCTTTCAATTTGCCTGATGCGTTCACGCGTCAGACCAAAGTGGTTACTGATCTCTTCCAGTGAGTGGTAGACGCCATCTTTCAGACCAAAACGCAATTCCAGGACCTCCCGTTCACGTTCAGGCAAGCTATCCAGAGATTCACGGACAGACTCGCGCAGATTGTCACGCATGACTTCTTCCATCGGTTCGATCGCATCCAAATCGGGGATATAGTCCCCCAAAGTGCTGTCTTCCGCATCTCCCACCGGACTTTCCAGTGAGACAGGCTCCTCGGATGCCTTCAATACCGCTTCCACCTTCTGGGTGGCTTCATCCCAACGATGCAACAATCCTGGATCCGCTAATTCGCGGCTTCCACCGAGCTCGAGGATGGCATTAACGTCCTCTTCCGAAAGAAAACCCGATTTGACTGCCATTTCAGCAAAGGTTGGGTCCCGCCCCAGGCTCTGCACCAGCCGGTGCTGCACTTTTACCAATTTGCTAATGGATTCGACAATGTGCACCGGGATGCGAATGGTGCGTGCATTTTCGTGGATATAACGCGTAATGGCCTGGCGGATCCACCAGGTGGCATAAGTGCTGAAGCGGAAACCCTTGGCAGGGTCAAACTTCTGGATGCCCCTTAGCAGGCCCATATTGCCTTCCTGGATCAAGTCCTCCATGGCAATGCCCTTATTGTTGTACCGCTTTGCGATGCTGACGACCAGGCGCAGGTTGTACTCCACAAGTTTTTGGCTGGCGAAGCTGGCGCTTTCCTCCACCCGTTCAATGCTTTTTTGCATTTCCATCAGGCTGGCATTTAGCGGCAGTGATTCACTGCCGCTTGTCCAATTGAGGCGGACTTGTTCAATCAAACCCTCGGGAAGAATATAGGCGTCCATGAGGAAGCGCAGCAGATCCCGAGCCAGATCCTCCCAATGCTTATCGCTGCCCCAACGGGGATCGTCAAGGTAGGTGTAGACGTAAGGCGGATCAGGCATCTCCATAAGTTTCTGCAATTGCAGAGCTTCAGCAAGTACTTTCTCCACATCTGGTGACGGATACGAAAGCCGGGCGGCATCCATTTCCACCTGCGCCCAGGTGGACCGCATATCAGCACAGATTCCGTCCAGGTTCAAACCAGCTTCTGCCAGTCGATAGAGGTTCAGCTGTTCCTTCGCCTGGACAATGATTGCCAGGTAGAATTCCTGTTCTGCCAGCAGCAGCTCTTCGCGGCTGATATCTCTCAGGTAAAGTTGGATTGGGTCATCGAGAATTTCACCCTGATGGATTTCAGAGATTGCGTCAGTTTGATCGTCGCTCAGTTCAAAATCTTCATTGTTTTTGTCTGACATTTGCTCAAGCCTTATTTCTGGATTTACTCTTGATGGAGGATGTTCCGCGTGCGCGCGTGCTGCCGCCGGCTTCTGGTGCAAGCAAGGCTTTATCCAACAGGCGACGCTTTTGTAACAACTCGAGATAAAGGAATTGTACTTCTTCATCCGTATACGTCTTTGAATCGACATCAGCCGATTGCAGGAACTTAATTTCTTCCAGTCGGTCTTCCAATCGATTCAACCGCATACGCACCACTGCCCTGATCTGGTGTTGGTCACGTTTTTCTTTGGTTGGGGCATAATGATCCTCAACAAGATTGGGATTTTCTTCAAATTCCAGCGCGGGGGACATGCGAGCCTCAATATAATCTACAGGTGTATAGTCCACTTGCCGCAGGCTTTCGGTGATCAATCGGAAGCCGGTGAGGGTATCACCGTTTTGAAAATCCGATTCCATAATCGGGTCAAGCCCGAGGTTGCACAGAGTCTTATTCAAGCGGAACAATCCTTCCGGATCAAGGAAGAGATCTTGCAAAAGGTAACGCTCAAGTTTTTGGTTCTTTTGCGCTGGCTTGCTTAACATGCTGGCAGGAATGACTTCTGCCTGGTCACTTTGAATTTTCTTCCGGCGGGTATGCGCCAGGTCATTTCGCGTGCTTTTCAAAGAGCGCTCATCTACGCGCAAGAAAGTCGCCAGTTGCTGACGGTATGCCTCACGCTCCACTGCGTCAGCCACGTCATCGATCAATGGCATCACCTGGGCAGCGATATCGCGTTTCACCTTGGCATCCCGTAAATCCTGGTCTGCAGCCAGCGTCTCCATGACATGCACCACTACTGGTTTTGCCTTCGCGATGATCTGCTTCCAAGTCTCGGGGTCTTCAAGCACAATTTCGTCCGGGTCTTTCTGATCAGGCAGTGCGGTCACGCGGATATCGGCATTCAAATGCTGTTCCACCCGCAAGAGCCCACGGGAATCAAACCGGATCTCAGATTCCTGATCCATGGCTTTGCGCGCCGTTTCAAGCCCCTTGAGGGTTGCATTCTGACCAGCAGCGTCGGGGTCAAGAGCCAGGACAATGTTTCGCGTCAGACGCTTGATGAGGCGGAATTGATCTTCGGTCAGGGCAGTGCCCATAGGAGAAACCGCATTGCTGAAGCCCGCCTGGTGCAATCCGATCACATCCATGTAGCCTTCCACGATGACCGCCTGGTTCAGTGACCGAATGCTTTTCCGCGCCAGGTCGAGCCCGTAAAGCAGACGACCTTTATCAAACAGAACAGTCGCTGGAGAATTGAGGTACTTTGGTACGTCTTCAGGGTCCAAAACGCGCCCGCCGAAACCGACGAGCTGACCGTAAGGTCCGCGGATTGGGAACATCAGGCGGTTGCGGAAACGATCATAGATGCTGCCATCATCCCGCTCGGTCATTAATCCCGCCTCTACCATCATGCCAGGTTGAAAGTTTTTCAGCCGCAAGTGGTCAAGCAGAGCAGTCCAGCTGTCTGGCGCGTAACCCAAGCCCCAAACTTTGATGGTTTCATCTGTCAGACCTCGTTTGTGAAGGTAATCAAGGGCTTTATTGCCCGCAGGAGTCGTGAGCATCTGCTGACGGTAGAAGCTGGCAGCTTCCTCGAGAACAACGCTGAGGTCCTGCCTGGCTTTTCCATCGGCCTCGGTTTCGGGGGAATGCTGGACGAGGGTGACGCCAGCGCGTTCAGCCAGATTGCGCAGGGCTTCGTTGAAATCCCAGCCTTCGCGCTTCATCATGTAGCCAAAAATATCTCCGCCTTCGTTGCACTGTCCGAAGCAGCGCCAGGTTTGCGTCTCCGGGAAAACCACAAACGCGGGGGTACGGGTGTTGCTGTGGAAAGGGCAAAAACCAATATAGTTTTTACCAGTACGCCGCAGTTTGACCGTCTGACCTACGATTTCAACGATGTCGAGGCGATCTTTGATGTCATCTACAACAGTCATCACTTGCTCCAGGTTATTGGTGTGGTTCAGGGTTCAAGATTAGGTTGCTACACTACCCCACCTTGATAATTTTACCTTAGTTAAGCACGGAGTTTACACATCGTGAGAGGTTTAGGGACCTTGATTCTCATGAGATTAGCGAAGTATTGAAGGTTGAGATCGGGCATTATGCGTGCGACAATAAATATGTGTATTTTTCTGATCTAACGGACAAAGGATACCTCTATCGTGCGGATTTGAGAACCGGTGAAAAAACTCGCCTTGCGAATATTAATAATGTATCAAACATCCAATTGTTTGAAGATCAACCCTATTTGTACTTGCGAGCTGCGGACCCAGTCGATTACAGCACCATTACATATAAGATTTCAACTCAAGATTGGTCAATTGAAAGATTGACTTCTTATGAAGACTTAAATCAGTCATTGAAATAATCTGGTGTGCTTTTTTGTAAAAACCTATCGTCTCATATGTTTCTGAACTTACTCAGATATTATTTTGTTTGTGCTAAAATCTGTTTACGTACGATGGTAAAAAATGATACTAAAGAACTCAATCTGAAACTGATTAATATTTTTGCCCATGTCAGCTTAGTTATTTCGGCTGCCTGCATTCTGCTCGTTACCCAAACTAAGTTCTTCCAATTTCCTGACTCCATATTATCTACTGCACTATTGATATTAGCAGTTAAATTCGTTCTCTTATCATCCCTTTTTATTTTTATGTTTAAGTTCGTTCAAAGAATAAAATCAAAAGGGAAAAAAGATACTTTTTGGACAGTAATGCTTATTCTCGGCCTACTTCTGTTCATCGTTAGTTTGCTTTTTTTTGTTTTTGATAGGTATGCTTATATTGGCCCAGGTGTGGTGAGGTTTTCTGGATTCGGAAGTTTCTCGTTTGTGTTTATTTCGTCTTTATTATTTTGGGCTCAAGTTCTTTTTTTTCAGGTTATTGAGCGTATTTATCGATTAGAGGCTAACCATTTTTTGCGAAAAGCAATGAATATAGTCATTGCATTAGCAGCTGTCACATGCTTTTTATTAGTGTTAGTCAATATTACTATTGGGATTTCAACTAAAAATGAAATCACAAACTGGGAGGACGCAAGGTATCGTCATGCAACGGTTGTTTTCGGGGCTGGTGTGTATCAGTCTGGAGAGATCTCCGGTGTATTTATGGATAGGCTTAAGACAGCTGCTAGATTATTTCACAGCGGCAAGACAGATTTGATAATTGTAAGCACCTCATTGGATCAACCCAATGAACAAGAACTTATCCTATCAACGTTAAGATCATTAGAAGTCCCGGATGGAAAGATAATTATTGACTCAAAAGGTTCGCGTACGCTTGAGACCTGCAAAAATATATTTCAGGAATACAACCTTTCTGATATAAATGTTGTTTCGCAAGCTTACCATCTGCCTAGAATTATTTTCACATGCAAACATACAGGCGTCATCTCCATAGATGGTGTTATCGCTGACAATAGTTCTTATTCAGTTCAAAACCAAATTTTTTGGTATTTGCGCGAAAAAGTTGCAACAATGATAGCGTTTGTTGAATTAATTAACTTTTACGAGAGCAATTCCTCGTAGCTTGCTATGAGGATAATAATCGAAAAGACATTGTTTTTACTAAGTGCATGTATCCCCAGGCATAATACACTTATCAGATATGTTGCAAGGGCAACACAGGCACCAATATGAGCATTCCACAGGCTCAGAACCAACACAAGTGTGAATGATAGGAAGCCTGTAATAGTAAATTACATTTCCTTTATCACTTGAGCAATACCAACCACCACCGCATTCGCAAGGTGACTGGCATGAGGCATCAATTTGCTGAGAGCATTGGCTCCCTTGAACGGGCATAACTAATTCAAAAAGGCCTAGTTCAACAACAATTAGGGCCAATAGCACAATGACTAGAGTTTTCTTCATTTTTCCACCTCTTTTCAATTCGACTGGTTAATCTCTAGAAGCATGTTTATAATCAGGGCAATTGCATCTAATTAAGTGCAGTACAAATTACAGGTTTATCATTTAGGCGAGTCTCTATGTTTGCTGTCTTCTATCCCGGATCCGTTGCATTTTGATGCATTCAACGCGAAATGTGTCTCCTGCAGACACAATCATCCCTTGGCTGACAGGTTGATCATGGATGTTATTTCAGGCGCTATTTATGATCCCTGGGTGCTAACGATACGATAGTGTCAAGCACTCTCTTTGGTCCTGGTGTTGGAAAACCAAATGAATTTGGTTTAAACCTCGCTGTTAACAGGGCTTCTGGACAATTATTTTTGCGTTCTATGGAATCGTCGTCAGAAACTGACCACCGCTTATGGTGAGTATCTTCTGCGGATGAGATCCATCCGTGTGAATGGAGTACAACGTCTGATCCATCTCTTCACCCAGGTTACTCACGATCAAGACAGTATCAGACGCCCAGGCAAGTACTCGGCTTGAAGCATAGCTACCTTGGAATACAACCGAAGTCTCACCAGTGGTTACATCAAGCAACATGATATTAACTATAGCATCCACCCCCTTTTCTGCGCTGGATACGCTCATGAAAGCTGCGTATCGGTTGTCTGGAGACAAAATTGGCCCATTAATGATTGAAGAATACGGGCTCTCGGGATCAACGAGCACAGTTGATTGTCCAGTATTCAAATCCAAAACTAGCAGTTTAGCTTTTAGATCGCCCATCTTCTCACGCTGACTAACCAAGGCAACCTGACCACCGGCGACCGGAATGATATTCCCCGTCATCTTGTTCGAATCGGAGTATATTATCTCTCTTTCCTTCGAGGACACATCGATCAGGAGAGCCTGATCGATCATCAAACCTCCACCGGCGAGATGAGATACCAGTAACATCTGATCACTCATCACCCAACCCTTGACATCCCACTTACCACCACCTGCACCATCAAAGACAAGGTCCATTGAACCTGTCTCGACATCCAAAATATAGATATTAAGCATTCCAGCTTCGCGTGACTCCGAAAAGGCTATTCGCTTGCCATCTGTCGACCAAGACCACGATATGATCCAGGATTCCTGGACAACCGGCTTTAGCTTGTAGTCGCTAAGAGATAGTAAGGTCAGCGATTGGTTGTAACCAGTTGTACGGGGAGAGGTGTGGATTGCAAGGTATTTACCGTCAGGAGAGGCAGCAACGCGAAGAAGGAGTTCATCGGTTATGTTTGCCAAACGTAATGGGGGCTCAGCCTGGGGACTAAGCAGATAAATATCCTGCCCTCCTGTCGAAGCGGGGAGAGCAAACACAATCGAGCGGCTTGCCTCTGGCTCGCGCCAATTCGTGGTGTTTCCTAATGTTGGAAACGGCGTCAGGGTGGCACCAATAGGTGGGACTTCTGGTTGGGGTAATTCTGAGGAAGGGATCTGCTCTTGAGTGGGCTGAAAAGGCGTTGGAATTGACGTTGGAATTGACGAAGAAGTGCATCCTGGAATTATCAATGCTGCCAGGATCAATATCAGGATAGTCAGTATATCTTTGCTATGATTATTATTATTTACAAATGATGGCTTTTTTTTCATATAAGAAATCCTTTACCAGAATGAAATTAGACTTTGCCTCTTGATATCTTTTCTCCAGCGCGCCAATCTTTCGAGGGTGATTTCTTCAATAACACGCTGGAGAGACTCTGACAGTCTAATCTCCTACGACCAGTGGAATAGCGTTACGGTAAGTTCGACTATTTCCCATCAGGTGGTGGAGGGGGTGCATCCGGCGGTCTCTCAAGAGGTATTGTCGGTTCGAATGTGAGGCTATTCACTATCTGATCCAATGTTGTTGCGTGATTTTCTAGAAGAGCTGTATCGCCCTTTGTCCCAGCAATATAAGTGTAGATCCGGAAGATAACCCCTTCGTGGACTGTTTCAAGCGTCAACGAACGATCTCCAGAAGCTTCACCTACCCCAACGTGTTCTTGCCAGGTAATACCGTTGATTACCTTTGCTTCGCCTTGCTTTAGGTCAGATGGATTCATCTTGGGATCAATCATAAAACTGATCTTTACAAAACCCTCTGGTAATCCTCCAGAAAGTTCATTTGGGTTATTAAAGGGCGGAACATTCTGGATGCTTACTTGTAGACTATCCTGATGGTCAACAATATGCCAACCTTTTGGATAGGAAAAGTTGAAGGGTATCACTTTATCCTTCAGAACCAGCGATTGGTGGAATGCCTCCCATTCGATTTGAGATTGCTGTTCGGCAGAAACAGTCTGTACCTGGACATGGTAGAACACCATCGAGAGAATCAATCCAACCAAGATGAGGATGGACCATTCTCTGTGTTGGCTTGGAAAACGTAGCCCATTTCGCGTTGTAGACATACAGCACCTCCTTGTCAAATTTGTAATCTGATTCTTCTCATTCTCCTTTTGTCATCCAATCTATTTCTCACAAATATAGTATACAATATTTCACATCCCCCATCAATTGCCCATCAATTGCCCTGGTAACCAGGGCAATCACATCTTATTTTTCAGGAAAACCACCAAAAATGATTAGAAATTAGGTCTTTTTGAATAAATTTCTCACTCTTTGCGGGTAACACAATTCTGTTTGAGTAGTAATAAGAGATGGATTTGGCTAAAAAGAATTCTTTTTGCCGTGAATCGACAGCCAAAACAGGTTTATCAATCAAACATATTAAGTCAATATGAAATATTATTGGCCATTATTTGAAATTCTCGAAATTTGTTTGAGTGATCTTTCTCGTTTAGATGCAATTGCCCTGAGTTTTTATGTAATTTTTGACTCCAGCTGTATTTTATCCATACATCCTTCTTATGGAAGCACAAAATTATCTTCCGCCACCTACAACTCTTTCCATAATGACTAGCCCGGCAATTGCATCACTGCCCCAACGATTAAAAATTGCGCCAGGTGATAAGTGAAAATGACCCAAAACCGGGATTTCGGAAGGCGGCGGTCGAGCTTTTCCAAGCCAATCATCCCGTCAGACAAGAAAAACAATATCCCTCCAACGCCAGCCATGACTGCAGCACGATCCGACCAGCCTGGTCGGGCAAGGCATAATAATGCGCTCATGCTCATGGCAAGGACCAACGCGCCATACCCCTTAAGATAAGGCAGAATCGCTTGATTAACGTTAGGCGATCCCGAAAACCTGTTTATCACCAAGTGAATTAGAATGACACCCACGAGGTAGGCTACTACCCCAACCACCAAAACCGGCAGTTTGACCATTGAGAGGTTAAAGCCCCAGATGTACATCAACTGAGTAATCGAAAAGGCGCCCATTCCCACCAAAAACCACCGTGTGCCTTTTGGAATCAGAAAAATATCGCCTAGCAAAGAAAAAACCAGGCCAAGCAAAAATGGCAACCTCGCCGGGGTGATCGGCACTCGCAAAACCATGAACAAAAGCAAGCCTAACAGCACCATGGGTTTGGTGATGTAATAAGGGATCAGTCGCTCCTGCCATGCCGAAATCCAGTTGATCAGGCTCACAAGTCCGATTCCAACGACTGGCATTGCTCTAATGACTTCCGCTATGCTAGCCACCCGCAAGACCGATCTGTTTCAGAAATGCCTGGTCGTTCTTCCAGTCCTTTTGGACTTTAACCACCAACTCAAGAAAGACTTTTTGCCCGGTAGCGCGTTCCAGTTCCTCGCGCGCCTTGGTGCCAATTTCGCGGATCATCTGGCCTTTTCTGCCGATCACAATTGGTTTCTGGCTCTCGCGTTCCACGTAAATTGTCGCGTCGATGTACAGTGTGCCATTCTCACGTTCTTTGTAAGATTCCACTTGTGTGGCAATTGAGTAGGGTATTTCATCCGTCAACATATCCATGCAGACTGCCCGGATCATCTCCGCTGCAATATCCCGCTCATAATCCTCCGTTATTTGCTCCTCAGGAAAATATTGCGGACCCCTTGGCAGCATTTCGACGATCTCATGCAGCATGGTTTTTACACCTGTCCCATCCAACGCGGAGATCTGCAGGGTGCGCGCGTTTGGCAGTTTCTCGCGGTATAACGCGGAAAGCTGAGCAAAACTGGTTCTGTTCAGGCGGTCAGCCTTGTTGAAAACGACCAACACAGGCGGTTGCGTTCTTGAAGCCTGGATTGCGTCCAGCAGTTTCTCATCCATCGGGTCAGCTGGATTGCTGGCGTCGACCAACAGCAATAACAGGTCCGAGTCGTTCAGTGCAAACTGGACTTCCGCATTGATCGATTTGGCAAGTTTATCCTTGGCATCCGTGAGACCAGGAGTGTCGACAAAAACGATTTGATATTCCTTGGTGGTAAGAATCCCCAACTGACGCCGGCGGGTGGTCTGCGGCTTGGCAGAGATGCCCGCAATCGGCTGCCCAAGGAGGCGATTGAGCAAGGTGCTCTTGCCCACGTTTGGTTTGCCGATCAGTGCTACAAACCCTGAGCGAAATTCTGTTTCTTGACTTTCTTCCATGTTCAACTCCCTTTGAGGCTAACCTTGCCTCCAATAATTTCATGTCCTTCATGCCGGAGAAGCCAGGTTTTAGTTTCGAGCCCTCCGGGTGCCGAGAAGCCGTGCAGTTTACGGTCTGACCCGATCACCCGATGGCAGGGTACCACAATCAACCAGGGATTGCTGCCCACTGCCGCTCCGACAGCTTGTGAGGCACCAGGTTTACCAACCAGTTTAGCTATCTCACCATAACTCATCAACTCACCAAACGGAACACCTGCGACAACCTGCAAGACTTCCCGCCGAAATCCCTCAATATTTCTCCATGCCAGCGGCAGTAAAAATCTATGTAATCTGCCATCAAAATAAGCCTGCAACTGCTGAACAGCTCCTTGAAGCACCGCGCTCGCGCTTTCTGCTGCTGGTTCAAGCTCGGTGAACAGATCAACTCGGGTCAATTCGCCTGCAAAGGCTTCTATCCGGAACCAGCCAACTGCTGTTTTAAGATTGGTTACGTCCATTTGGGTCACTTTCGCCTTGGTCGCAATATCGTAGGGTAATCGTAGGTCAATCGTCAAGCTATTTACTATTGTTTATTGTAATATAGAGTTCGAAAGGGCGACTTCTCTTCTTCTTCTCCTCCTTAAACACTAATGCCGTGGTCGGCGTCCACGGCATTAGCTGCTTTAAACGCCTAAGATCGTTTTTTCAGGTAGATTTGGACTAAAATCAATCTGATCTTTGATTAATAAGGAGACAGGATGGAACAAAGAGAAGTCTATTCACTTGATATCGCCGGTGTGCGGCGGGATCTACCTCTTTTCGAGGTCAAACCAGGCATGCGCATTGCCATCTTAAACATTCTCGGGGATGTGGAATTGGTGGATGCATGCGCGACCGCCCTTGCCACGAAACTTGCAGACAAACCGTTCGATGTCATCATCACGGCTGAAGCCAAGAGTATTCCGATTGCCCATGAGCTGGCAAAAGTTACCCAAAAACCTTACGTGGTCCTGCGCAAAGAGTACAAACCCTACATGGGCGAAGCCTTGAAAGCGGAGACACTTTCCATTACCACCGGTAAACCTCAGAACCTGTTCCTGGATGAAAAGGATATCAAACTATTGAAGGATAAGCAGATTTTGCTGCTGGATGATGTTATCAGCACTGGCTCCACCCTGCAGGGGATGCACCTCATCGCAGAAAAGGCCGGCGGTAAGGTAACCACTGAAGCAGCGATCCTGACAGAAGGCGATCGTGCGGAGTGGCGCCATGTCATTGCTCTGGGACATCTGCCAATCTTTTACAACTGAGTCGTGACGCTCATCCAGATCGGGCTTGAAAACAAGGTGGAAGGTCGCACTCTCGCCTGGGCGCTTGATTATCCAGGCGTGTTCACCTATGGTTCCGATGATGCCGAGGCTTTACTGCGCATGCCCCATGAGATGTTGAGGTTCGAAAACTGGCTTAACCTTCACACTGATCACCCGTGGGTGCACCTCGATGGATTGGATATGCATATCGACGAAACTTTCGAGGTCTTGCCGGTTTGGTTTGACGGAAGAATGCATGCAGTCTATTCATTTTTCCGGTCAGATTTGGTGCCGTTGAGCGAAGAGGATCTGCAGCAGGCTTTACTGATCTATAACTGGCAGCGTGAGGAGCTGCTGGCAGGCGTGGAAACGCTTCCCGCTGAGATCCTCAAACACAAATTTGAAGGCCAGCGCTGGACAATCGAAGGCATTCTGGAGCATATTGCCCGGGTGGAATCGTGGTATTTTTCCCGCCTTGGAATTGAGTTCCATAAGCCCGCTGAAAGTGGCGTTCCCATGAAATTGCTCGAGGTTAGCGCTGCAGAAACCAACCGCTGCCTGCCTGCGCTAATAGGCTTTGACCAAGTTTTTGAACGCCGTCAGGAAAAATGGAGCGCGCGTAAGCTTGTACGGCGATTACTCTGGCACCAGCGCGATCACATCGACCACATTCGCGATCTGGCGCTTCGTTAACTGCAGAAGTTAGGACAAAAAATCATACCCCCGTTTTAAACTAAAACAGCCGCCTCACCTGCGGCTGTTTTAGTTTCGATCAAAAAAGTGATTTGTCACAATCCGATCCTGTTCGTGCAATTTGAAAGGAGAGAAACAATATTAGCGCGAACAGTGATATATTAACCCGCGTTAGTTAACTCAATTTAAATGAAATGTAAGCAAATTGTTAAAATCCGTTTATATGTCCTTTAAACTGTTTAGACAAGTATGATTGTTTACACATTATCCGNNCAGACACAGGGGTCTGCCCCTACGAAAGCTACCTTTCCCTCAAATACCAGATGTAGGGGTAACCCCCCGTGGTTACCCTATGGATTGATGCTCGATTGGCAGGCACGGGGGCTTGCCGCTACCACGATTCCCTCCGTGCCTAATTTTTTTAATCAAATTGCTCTCAGCTTTATTTCTATTTGGATGGACCAAGGACTATCCGTACGGTGGGGGTTTACTCCCACCGCAGCCAATCTGATAATTCAGCAAAGCGGTTGGACCAAGGACTATCCGTACGGTGGGGGTTTACTCCCATCGTAACCAGTCTGATAACCCAGCAAAGCGGATGGACCAAGGCCCATCCGTACGGTGGGGGCTTGCTCCCACCGCAACCAATCTGATAATTCAGCAAAGCGGATGGACCAAGGCCCATCCGTACAATGGGGGTTTACTCCCACCGCAACCAATCTGATAATTCAGCAAAGCGGATGGACCAAGGCCCATCCGTACGGTGGGGGTCATGATGCTGGGAGCGAAGCGAGCAGTACTTGCTCCCATCGCCCTGCCAACACAAAAACATTCTTTAATCTCCTGGATGTTTTTCCAGATTTCCTTCTATAATTAAGGGCGTCTCGGGACCTTTTATGCTATTATTAGGGCGGTCATCACGATGAAATTTTGGAAAAAGACACTCCCTTTTATACTGCTTAATATCCTCGTTTCAGCTGCAACAGTGCTGACGGTGCTCTTTTTCTGGCAGCAAAAGAACCCCCTCCCCAACGCGGAATCCACCCAGCCCATCATCACCCCCATCCAGGGCAGCCAATCTCCCGCCCTCACCACCCCGACCACACAGATCCTTGAAGGTCGATTACTCCGGATTGAGGGTGTTTTTGGCGCAGGCGAGTTACAGGTGGAATATATCCTGCTGCGCAACCCCAGCGACACAGCTGTAGACCTTGCCGGATGGCGGATCATCTCTGATGGTGGTCGGAATTACCGCTTCCCTAACTTAACTCTCTACCCCAAAGGTGCTGTCAATATCTATTCCGGTCCAGGCACCGACACAGTCACTGAGCTGCATTGGAATTCAGATACAGCTTTATGGGCGAGCGGCGACGTGCTGACCTTGTTTGACAGCCAGGGGAATGAACACACACAATTCACGGTACCTTAGAGGATACACACTATGACTCAGGCACTTTACCGCACCTGGCGACCCGCCCTTTGGGATGAGGTTGTTGGACAGGATCACATCGTTCAGACTCTCAAAAATGCGATCGCGACTGACCGCGTCGGGCATGCTTACCTCTTTGCCGGACCCAGAGGTACTGGCAAGACCACGAGCGCTCGTCTGCTGGCAAAAGGGGTCAACTGTCTGGAGGACTCGCTCGAAAAACGTCCCTGCAACCACTGCGCGAACTGCGTTGCGGTCAATGAAGGTCGTTTCCTGGACTTGATCGAGATTGACGCCGCCTCCAATACGAGCGTGGATGACATTCGCGAGCTGCGCGACAAGATCAATTTCACTCCCTCGCAGGGTCGCTTCAAGGTCTACATCATCGATGAAGTTCACATGCTTTCCACTTCGGCGTTTAATGCCCTGTTAAAAACACTGGAAGAGCCCCCATCCCATGTGATCTTTATTCTTTGCACGACCGAAATCCACAAAATCCCTGCCACAGTGCTCTCCCGCTGCCAGCGTCACGAATTCCGGCGCATTCCGGTTCCGGTCATCGTTCAGAAACTCAAGGAATTATGCAAGCAGGAAAAAATCAAGATCGATGACGATGCGCTGACCCTCATCGCCCGCCAGGCTACTGGTTCCATGCGGGACGCAATTTCATTGGTGGATCAACTTTCCTCTATTTCGAAGAAAATCACGCTCTCAATTGCCCAGGATGTCTTGGGAACTGCCACGAGTCAATCCGTGATCGACCTCATGGAGGCCAGCCTGGCTGGTTCCAGCGGCAAAGGACTCGAGATCATTCACCAGGCACTCGATAGTGGCGCTGACCCGCGCCAGTATGCCCGCCAGGTGGTGGATTACCTGCGGGACTTGCTGGTCATCAAGATGGAAGCTGGCAAACAACTTGAACTCACCCCCGAGGTACGCGTCACCATGGAAGACCACGCTGCCCGTTTTGGCATGAATCGCCTGGTCAGCATGATCACTGCGTTTACCAACGCAGCCGTCGAGCTTAAAGCTAACTGGCACCCGGGGCTCGGACTCGAGCTCGCCTACGCAGAAGCCCTGTCACCTGAAGTTTTGCCCGCACCCAATGTGACCCCTCAACCCGAGCCCGAGCAATCCCAGCCAAAGTCTAATCCTAAAGAAAAGGCGAACACAACTGCTGCTGGGTCTGCGCCCAAACCTGCGGAAGTGGAACGCCCCACACCGATCACGGGTCCCCTGACATTGGACCTGGTGCAGGAGCACTGGGAATCGCTGAAACGCGCTGTGAGAACGCGCAACTCCATCACCAGTGCGCTCTTGAATTCCTCCCGTTTGGTTGACGTGGACGGCAATACGGTTATTATCAATTTCAGCAGCAACCTGCTGCGGGACAATATGGCCCAAGAACAAAATTCGCGCTTGGTTTGCTCGGTGATGTCTAAGTACTTTGGCCAGGATGTGCGGCTGATTTGTACCACTGGCGAGCAAGATGCCATCCCGCGCTCAAGCGCAAATGGCGGTTTGCAGCAGGTGGAAGAAACATTGAAGAAATTAGGCGGTCAACTCCGCGAAATTCCCACTGAATACTCTGAAAAGGATGAATAATGGCAAAAGGATTTAACGCACGCCCCAGCGCATCTGGCGGCAACATGATGTCCCAACTGGCTAAATTGCAAGAGCAGATGGCCCAGGCTCAGGCAGAAATCGCAAATGAGACGGTCACCGAGACTTCCGGCGGCGGCGCAGTGTCGGTGACGATGACCGGCGACCAGCAATGCAAAGCCATCAAAGTTGATCCCGATCTGCTGACGGATGGAGATGCAGAAATGCTCGAAGACATGCTCCTGACAGCGGTCAACAAGGCACTCGAAAGCTCACGTAAGTTATCGGAAGAGAAAATGGCGCCCTTTACCAATCTGCTCTCCGGTTTTGGCATGGGTCGATAGCAAACATGCGCACCATCCCTGGTCCAGTTCAAAACTTGATCGACGCTTTCGCGCGCCTTCCTGGCATTGGACCCAAAACCGCTTACCGTCTGACCTTCTTCCTGCTAAAAGCGCCGGCAGAAATCTCGCTGAACCTGGCTCAAGCGCTCGAAGCAATGCGGGCTGAAACCTCTTTCTGCTCGGAGTGCTTCAATATCACCCTGGCAGGCGAGGAAAAATGCGATATTTGCTCCTCCAGCACGCGCGACCAGGAATTGATCTGCGTGGTGGAAGAACCTTTGGACGTGCTGGCAATCGAACGCACAGGTGCCTTCCAGGGGAAATATCACGTCTTGCAGGGAGTGCTCTCGCCTATTGAAGGTATCGGACCAGACCAGATCAAGATTTTTCCCTTGTTGGAGCGCTTAAAGAACAGCCAGGTCCGCGAGGTGATCATCGCCACCAATCCCTCGATGGAAGGGGATGCGACTGCCCTCTACTTGCAGCAGCGCATCACTCCGCTGGGCATCAAGGTCAGCCGCTTGGCCAGAGGACTTCCGGTTGGTGGAGATATTGAGTACGCAGACCAAAGTACCCTCCAACGAGCCCTGTCCTACCGGCAAGAGATGGAGTAATTGGTTAAACCTGGTACTGGAACGTGAATAGATTAGTTCTGTACTGATCGGGGATTCATAGCCTTGATCTAATAAAATTGTGATGTAGGGTCGAGGCCTGCCTCGACCTAATCATGACGAGGAAAAGGCAGGCCTTTTCCCTACGACGACCGTGAATCAAACCAACCTCGTCGGGTTGACGACCGTGCGAAGCCTCCTCTTGCGGGATGCCTTGACCTAATAAAATTGTGATGTAGGGTCGAGGCGGGCCTCGACCAAATCATGACGAGGAAAAGGCCTGCCTGTTCCCTACGACGAACGTGTATCAAACAAACCTTGTAGTGTCGATGGCATGCCTCGACNNGTGCAAAGCCTCCCCCTGCG
Source organism: Anaerolineaceae bacterium UBA1363 (assembly GCA_002306055.1). Taxonomy (GTDB): domain Bacteria; phylum Chloroflexota; class Anaerolineae; order Anaerolineales; family Anaerolineaceae; genus Mesolinea. Next base: position 26,245 of record DBRR01000012.1, on the reverse strand, counting down.
GGATGACTTGACCTAACAAAATTGTGATGTAGGGTCGAGGCCCGCCTCGACCAAATCATGACGAGGAAAAGGCATGCCTGTTCCCTACGACGACCGTGTATCAAACAAACCTCGTAGTGTCGATGGCATGCCTCGACNNGTGCAAAGCCTCCCCCTGCGGGATACCTCAACCAAGAAGCTGGGGAACAAGCAGGCCTGTTCCCTCCGATGATCTTATGGACAGACCCCCTGTGTCTGCCCGGGTGTACACAGATGGTCAACTCGCTGGAGACCTGACGGTCAAAGGCCTTGTACGGCCTGGTGGAGCCTTCCCTTGGGGGAAGGGGAACCGCTTGCGGTGGATGAGGGCTCATTGCGCTCATTTCTCACTCTCATCCGAGCTTTAGCGGAGGGAGTAAACTCCCTCCGTACGGACAACCCCTTGGCACGGATGGGCTCGCGTGCCCGCGAAGCAGGGTATTAGTCCATCCGGAGAAACAGTGTATTAGTTCATCCGCCATTGTTGCTTATCGACGTATTAGTACTGGGTGACCTTTCGGTCAAAATCCCGCATGCGGTGAGGACACCGGCGCGTTCACTGTCATCAGCCTGTCTTCAGCCGTGTCATCAGCCGATTTCTGTCCATTGTTATCAGGTATAATTTTTTAGTTAATCATACTATTTTGGAGTTATCTTATGTATCTAACCGGCAACCAGGTTCGTCAATCTTTCCTCGACTTTTTTGCTCAGCGCGGGCATACCGTTGTGCCCAGTGCCTCGCTCGTTCCAGGTGGTGACAGTACTCTGCTTTTCACCAACGCCGGTATGGTGCAATTTAAAGACGTGTTCCTGGGCACCGAAACCCGCCCCTACACCCGCGCAGTGGACTCCCAGAAATGCTTGCGCGTTTCGGGGAAGCACAACGACCTCGACACTGTAGGACGCGACAACACCCATCATACTTTTTTTGAAATGTTGGGTAACTGGTCATTTGGGGATTATTACAAGCAGGAAGCTATCAGTTGGAGTTGGGAGCTGCTCACCAAAGTTTGGGGTCTCGACCCTCAACGGCTATACGCAACTTACTTCGTGGACGATCAGGGCGACCTGCCTACCGATGTGGAAGCCCGTGACGTTTGGCTGGCACAGCCCGGTTTTGTTGCCTCGCATCTCATCAGCGGTGGACGCAAAGATAACTTCTGGGAAATGGCTGAGACCGGTCCCTGCGGTCCCTGCACCGAGATCCATTACGACTTTGGCCCGGATTTCTGCAATATGCAGCAAGTGCCAGGGCATGTGTGTGAAGTCAATGGCGACTGCTCCCGAATCGTCGAGATCTGGAACAACGTTTTTATCCAATACAACCGCACCTCCCCCACCGACTTCCAGCCCCTGCCAAAACGGCATGTGGATACTGGTATGGGCTTTGAACGCATCGTTTCGATCATCCAGGGCGTCCGCGGTAATTATGAAACCGACCTGTTAAAACCCCTTCTGGATGAAACCCAACGGCTCGCCGGTCAGAGCGACGCGGAACGCGCCGCCAATCTGACGCCCTACCGGGTGATCGCCGACCATGTGCGGGCAGCCGCTTTTCTGATCGCTGACGGCGTTATTCCCGGCAACATCGGACGCAACTACGTCTGTCGGATGATCATCCGGCGTGCCGCCCGTTTCGCCCGCAAATTGAACCTAACCGAGCCATTCATGGCGCACGTGGCAAGGCTTGTGATTGAAAATTACCAGGCTGCCTACCCGGAACTGAAGGCAAACGCTAATTTGATTTACGAAACGCTCACCTCTGAGGAAAAACGTTTCGCTGAAACGCTCGATGCTGGTTTTGCTGAACTGGAAAACCAGGTTGCGCGGCTGAAATCCAACGCTGAAAGCCAGCTTGACGGTAAAACCGCCTTCAACCTCTACTCCACCCACGGCTTCCCGCTCGAGATTACGCGCGATATCCTCGAAGAGGATGGGCTCACCGTGGACGAAAAAGGCTTTTTCGAGGCGATGGAAGCGCATCGGCTTGCTTCCGGCAAAGGGCAGGCTTTTGGAAATATGAATGGTGATAATACCGAATTCTACGCCGCCGTTTTGAGTGACTTGCAAACCCAAGGAAAACTGCCCAAGGACGGCGTCCGTTATGACCCCTACTCATCTTTCACGACTGAATCCAAGTTAGTTGCCATCCTGCGGGATGGAGAGCTGGTTCAGACAGCCCAAGTTGGGGAGGAGGTTGAACTGATCCTCACCGACAGCCCCCTCTATATTGAATCCGGTGGACAGGTGGGGGATACAGGCAAAGTGACATCCGCTGAAAATCCTGCCTGGGAGGTCAATGTTTCTTCCAGCCGCAAACCCGTCTCTGGACTGATTGTCCATTCTGGAGTTGTCAGCCAGGGCACACCCAACGTGGATAGCCCTGCTTTGATCAGTGTGGACGTTGCTTCACGCCGGGCTACCATGCGCAACCACACCGGCACGCACCTGCTGCATGCCGTGCTGCGCCAGGTTCTGGGAGAAAAGGTGCACCAATCCGGTTCAGCGGTGGACCCTGAACGCCTGCGTTTCGACTTCAATTTCCCACGCGCCCTCAACAGCGACGAGTTACTCCGGATCGAATCCCTGGTCAACCACTACATCGCCGAGGAGTACCCGGTTAATAAGCGCGTCAAAACCCTCGAGGAAGCCAAAGCAGATGGCGCCATGGCGCTATTCGGTGAAAAATACGGCAGCGAGGTGCGCACGGTCGAAATTGCCGACCAACGCGGACGCGTTTCATACGAACTCTGCGGCGGCACGCACCTCGACAATACCGCTGAAATCGGTTCCTTCTATATCACCAGCGAGTCGAGTGTGGCTGCTGGAATTCGCCGTATTGAAGCTGTGACCGGCGAAAAAGCGTATGCCTGGGCTCGCGAACGCTTAAATCTGCTCAACGAGGCAGCAGCTTTTCTTGAAACCAGTCCGTTCGAGCTGCTCTCAAAAACGGAAATGCTCGAGACCAGGCTCAAGGAACTTGATAAAGAACTTGACCTTTTGCGCGCGCAAGGAGCCCAGGCAGAGTTCAGCAAGAAATTGCAGAATATCCAACAGGTTGCGGGCGTACCCGTGCTTAGCGCCATTATCCCTAACGCGGATGCGGATGCCCTGCGCAGCCTGACAGATCAGTTCCGCCAGCAATATCCCTCCGGCGTGGTTGTTTTGGGCACCGTCAGCCATGATAAACCCATGTTGATTGCAGCAGTCACCCCCGACTTGATCGCCCGCGGCATTAAAGCTGGCGACCTGATCAAACGCGTTGCTGCGGTGGTTGGCGGCGGCGGTGGCGGCCGACCAGATATGGCCCAGGCAGGTGGCAAAGATCCGGACAAGCTTTCTGAAGCGCTTGATCAGGTTTCTGTCTATATTCGAGAGAATCTGAAGTAAGCCATGTCGCAGGATATCACCCCTCTCCGCCAGCAATACCTGGATATAAAAAAACAATATCCGGATACGATTGTCTTTTTCCGGTTGGGTGATTTTTACGAAACATTTGACGATGACGCCAAGACCACAGCTGAAGCGCTGGATATCGTCCTGACATCCCGCCCGGTGGCAAAAGGTGTACGCGTACCGATGGCTGGGATCCCTTTCCACGCTGTCGATAACTACATCGGCAGGCTGATCGAAAAAGGCCATCATGTTGCAATCTGCGAACAAGTTGGCGACCAGCCTGATAAGGGTCTTTTCCCGCGTGAAGTTGTGCGCGTGGTCACCCCTGGCACGGTTGTGGAGCCCAACCTGCTCCCCTCCGGGCGCAACAATTACCTTGCCTGTGTCTTTTCCCAGCAAAACGGCGCAGGTTTGGCGTACGTGGACGTGTCCACGGGAGAATTTGCTGCCACAGAGCTGACCGATCAGGATGTCTTCGTTCAACTGCGAGCCGAGCTCAAACGCCTTTCTCCTGCGGAAGTGCTGGTTTCGGATGCGGTCAGTCAGCCAGAGGACATTCAGGGCAGCCAGACCATCATCCCCAACTGGTATTTTGAAACAGGCCGAGCCCAGGAACTCATCAAAAGCCGCTTCGGGGTCAGCAGTTTGGAAGGATTGGGGCTAAAATCCATGCCCTTGGCAGTGCGGGCGGTTGGCGCTCTCCTGAAGTATCTGCAGGAAACCCAAAAAGGTCTGGCGGAAGTTCAGTTCAACTTCAGCACCTATAGCCTGAATGATTTCATGGTCCTGGATGCGGAAACCCGCCGCAACCTCGAGCTAACCGAGACCCTGCGCGACAACAAGCCTGAAGGATCGCTGCTGGGTGTGCTTGACCGAACCAAAACCCCGATGGGCAAGCGGATGTTGCGGGCTTGGGTCAACAAACCGCTGCTCGATCTGGATCAAATCAATGCGCGATTGGATGCAGTTGAATTCTTTTACAAAAATGGTGTCCTGCGTCAGAACCTGGAGCCACTGCTTGCGGAACTCCATGACATTGAACGCATTGTGCTGCGGCTCAACAACGGCAGTGCCCGCCCGGGAGACCTGGTGGCACTGCGAGAGGACCTGGACACGATTCCGCGTTTGAAGGCGCTTCTGCCTGCCAATGAACCAGCTCTCCAGTCACTGCTCAGTACCATTGGGAATTTCGATTACCAGCGGGAATTGCTTGAGAAAGCCATCACCGAAGACCCGCCAGCCACAACTGCCAATATTGGCATCATCCAGCCCGGATTTTCAACCGAGCTCGATGCCATCCTTGCCAGCTCAAAACATGCCCGTGAATGGATTGCCGGGCTCGAAAGCGCAGAACGCCAGCGCACGGGAATTAAAACTCTGAAAGTTGGCTTCAACAAGGTTTTTGGATATTACATCGAGATCTCGCGCGGCATGGCGGACCAGGCACCCGAAAAGTACATCCGCAAGCAGACTTTGGTTAACAATGAGCGCTTCATCACGCCCGAACTGAAGGAATATGAATCACTGGTTTTGAATGCTGAGACGCAAATTCACGAAGTGGAACTGCGCGTCTACAAACAAGTGTGCGCCCAACTGGCGTCCAGCTCAACCGAACTCCTCAACGCCGCCCGCGCGATCGCCAGCCTGGACTGCCTGCTTTCTTTTGGCAGTGTTGCAGCCCTCAACAAATACACCCGACCCCAACTCAACGCTGAGAAAGGTCTGAATATCATCGCTGGACGTCATCCAGTGGTCGAGCGCATCCGCAGCGAAACCCGATACATTCCCAACGACGTGGCCTTTGAAGATGGCGAGATCGTGCGACTCATCACTGGTCCCAACATGAGTGGCAAATCAACTTACCTGCGCCAGGTGGTTCTGATTGTGTTGATGGCGCAAATCGGCAGTTTTGTGCCTGCCGACCAGGCGGAAATCGGGTTGGTGGATAGGGTCTTCACCCGGATTGGGGCACAGGACGCAATCCACCAGGGGCAGTCGACCTTTATGGTGGAAATGCTCGAAACCGCTAATATCCTTAACAATGCCTCCCCGCGCAGTCTCGTAATCCTGGATGAAATCGGTCGTGGAACCAGCACCTACGACGGGCTCTCGATCGCCTGGGCAATTGTTGAGCACCTCCACAGCCATCCAAAACTCAAGCCTCTGACCCTCTTTGCGACGCATTACCATGAGCTGACCGAACTGGCAGACCTCTACCCGGGAGTGCGCAACTACAATGTCGCGGTTTCAGAAGCGGATGGCACGGTCGTCTTTCTGCACAAGATCGTTCCCGGCGCGGCTGATCGCTCTTACGGCATCCATGTGGCGCATATGGCTGGTCTGCCTTCCTCCGTAATTAGCCGTGCAAACGAGATCCTCAAGCAGCTCGAGCAGTCATCCGGAACCACTTTGCCAGCTGCCTCCGCCACGCAGGACCAGCTGCGCCTTTTCCCGGAGAACAATCCGATGATCGAGGCTTTTAAGAACCTCGACCTGGAGACCCTTTCCCCCATCCAGGCGCTGAACTTGCTCTACGAGTGGAAGAGAAAGTATTTTCCGAAAGAAGAGTAAGCCATAGATAGAAATTGGTAGGGTGGGTTGATGTCAGCGGGTTTCAATCTGAAAACATCTGGCTATAATCAACCCACATAATGGCACATTGGATGGTTTGACGGTGGGTTGGCTATTTACATAGGGTTTAATTAATGGCACTTTTCGACGCCAACCCACCCTGTCCGATCCAGAGACCAGCACAAACAACACCGTCATCGCGAGCAGTAGTTGCGCCTGTGCCCGCGAAGCAGGGTATGGCGATCTGTCTTTTCCATCTCATTTGCCAGAGACCTTCGGTCAATTCGCGTGATTAGGCCAGTCGCTGAATCCGCCTAAGAAGATATCCGCGGAGGGAGTAAAACCCCCTCCGTACGGCTGGGCTTCAGTCCAGCCGCTGAGTCCGCTTTGTGACAGATTTCCTGTCATCGCGAGGAACGAAGCGGCATAGCAATCAGCTCGATACTTTTACATATAAAAACGACATCTTAGTAGGGTGGATTGGCGTCAGAGTATCTCGCCCTGCCTGAACATCGAAATAGCCAACCCACCAAAACAGCAATCTTCCTTGCATACAGCGTTGATGAATCAATTTGCTTGTGCTTAGGTGGGTAGGCTACAACTCGGTGTGCTCCTGCATATGCTTCATGACGCCAACCCACCCTTGCTCTTTGAGTCAACCCACCCTTGGTTGCTCTATGAGTGCTCATTCACCGTCCAGCCATCCAGGCTGACCATTGAGAAAGGCTTGCCCGGTCATGGGCTTTTTGCCTTCCGGCTGCAGGCTGTCCAAAACCAGAAAACTTTCGCTTGTGCCGATTGCCGGTAGTCCATTGACCACATATCTCTCGCCGGGCTCGCTGGCAAAACTGTCGTGCACGTGTGCCTCGAGCACCTTCACCCGCTTGCCGTCCAGGGTAAAATATGTGCCCGGCCAGGGATGAAACGCGCGCACCTTGCGATCCAGTTCGAGGGCAGGTTTTGAGAAATCGAGTTCGGCTTCCTCTTTCTTTAGCATTGGAGCATACGTCTGATTAGTTCCATCCTGCGGCAAAGGCGCAAGCATACCGCTCAGATAGGAGGGCAGCACTTCGATTAATGCCTGTGCTCCCAGGAAAGCCAGTTGATGCGAAAGTTCTTCCGCGTTGGTCCGCGGACGGATGGGCACTCTGCGCTGCGCCAGGATCGGCCCGGTATCAAGCCCTTCATTCATCAGCATGATGGTCACACCGGTTTCATTATCGCCCGCGGCAATCGCTGCCTGGATTGGAGAGGCACCGCGCCACCTTGGGAGCAGTGAAGCGTGTACATTCACACACCCCTTTGCAGGCATCTCGAGCACCATCTTCGGCAGAATTTGCCCAAAAGCTGCAACCACGATCAGATCCGGCTTATACTGCGCCAGCTCAGTCACAGCGCTGAGTTTCTTGAGAGACACCGGTTGTAAAACGGGTAAGCCGAGCTCCAACGCGCGTTGCTTCACCGCGGAAGGCATCAGCGTTCGCCCTCGGCCGGCAGGACGGTCCGGCTGGGTAACGACCGCAACCAGTCCATACTTATCGTACAATGCTTCCAGGCTGGGTATGGCAAATTCAGGCGATCCCATAAAGACAATTCGTTCATTCATGGCAGCGATTCTAACACAGGCCTCCGTGTCATTTGCGCTTTTATTCCCAAAGATTTACCATCTCATTTCATGACAGAATTTCCACTTTGTGTTAAGCTTAAGCATATCTGAAAAGAGGTGAATTATGACTGACTCTCAAGATTTCGTGAATGTTGACCCGGGCGATGTCAAGCCTGCAACCGAGCCAAAAGCGTCTCAACCACTTTTGTCGACAAGCGAGGAAAATACGCTGGCGATGATTGCCCATCTATCCATCCTGCTCAACCTGGTTACCGGTGTTCTGGGTCTGGTGGCTGCGCTGGTAATTTATCTTGCCTACAAAGACCGCTCACGCTATGTGGCGTACCAGAGCCTTCAGGCGATTATTTTCCAACTGGTGTACTTCTTTGGGGCTGCCATCCTGGCTGGTGTTGTTGCTCTTGTTTCCACCCCACTGGTTCTCGTCTGCATCGGTCTTTTTGGTCTGGTACTGGCACTCCTCCTGGCACTTGTTCCGATAGGCGCGCTCATCTACGGTATCGTCGCTGCAGTGGAAACCAATCATGGTCGTGATTTCCAGTATTGGTTGGTTGGGCAGTGGGTCCGCAAAACATACGTAGGCTGATCAGCAAGCTCTTCAGGAAGGAAACCCTGATGGATCCTTCATCACATTCAACATCCAAAGACGGGATCACCGTTTATGGCGTGAAATGGTGCCCGGATTGCAGGCGAACCAAGGCAGTCTTCGAAGAAGAAAGCGTTCCTTACGTCTGGATCGATATCGATGAAAATAAGGTAGGAGAAAAGTTTGTCCTGACTACAAACCGTGGCAAACGCAGCGTGCCAACGATCATTTTTCCGGATGGTTCCATGCTGGTGGAGCCTGATTCAGGCCGCCTCCGCCAGACTTTAGAGGCTTACAAAACCAAAACTAATGCCTAAGCGCTCAACCGCCGGCGTGCTTTTTTTGCCAGCACAGCAATGCTAACAGAAAGCGCGCCAGCAAACAAAACCCCAAAACTCGCGACGAGGATCGCCCCTAAAGACCGGCGCAATTCGAAAATCCGCGAGTTTTTGAGTTGATCCCTCAAGGATTTCACGTAAGTGTGGCGCGGTCGATGGTGCCCCAATATTTGGGAAAACCGTTCTTCCAACTTTTGGAGGTCATAATCTCTAAGAAAATTTTTATCGTTCATTTCACATCATTTAACGCAATTGTCTTTCTTTAGATACGCGGGTTTTCCAACTCTTTTACCCGATCGCGCAGTTCAAGCAGAGTTCGGTGATAAAGGCTCTTTATCGCGCCTTCTGTCTTGCCAAAAATGAAACTGATCTCCTGATTTGTCAAGTTTTCCACGAATTTGAGCAGCAACAACTCTCTTTTTTGCGGGCTGAGATCGTTTATGATGCCCAGCAGGAAGTCGCTCTCCTGAATTTGTTGCATTCTCAATTCAGGGGTAGGATGTTTGCTTGTATCCGGCAAGGTGAGATTTTCAATGGATATTTCTCTTGTACGCAGCCCGTCGCGATGGTAATTAGCAACCAGATTGTGCGCAATACGGTAAAGCCAGGCGGAAAAGGGCAAGCCCATATGCTTATAACCACCGATGCTTTTTAATGCCTTAAAAAAGACTTTGGAGGTTAAATCTTCCGCATCATTGGTATTGCCTACCCGAAAATAAATATAGTTGTAGATCCGTTCAACATAACGCTCGTATAAGACGCCGAAGGCTTCAGGATCTGTTCGGGCAAGATTGATCAGGGTTACTTCATCGATATCTTCAAACAAATTTACCTTCCAGGGTCTGATTATATACCATGTTTTATGCCCTGTTTTAACGGTCAAGGCTCCCGCTTTGGGGTACAATAAAAACAATGGGACACTATGGCACATCATTGAAAATAATTTGCGCCAGCCGTATTTTGATTCCTGCGTTTTATGCTCCAATCAACCCTATCTTTACATTTTCAGAACAGGCTTTAACCAGACTGTTTCTGCAAATCCCAACCTCCGATAAAAAGGAATTAAACCATGAGTGATTTTCTGTTCAAGAAAGATGTGGATATTTATGATCCCAACGTCAGTGGACTGGTGGAATTCGAAGCCGAACGCCAGGCACGCCGTCTGATCATGATCCCGAGTGAAAGCATTGCCCCCAAGGCTGTACGTGACCTGCTGGCTTCACCCTTCACCAATATCTATGCCGAAGGCTATCCCCGCCCTGAAACCCGCTACCAGGACGAAGAAACCATCATGGATTATGCCTACCAACTTGGGCGCTATCGCCGCCACAGTGACCCCCGGTACTACAAGGGAGTTGAATACGTGGACATGGTGGAAGCACTCGCTCGCAGGCGTGCTGCGGAGCTCTTCGCCGCCAATGACCTGAACGCGGACGATCTCTGGGTGAACGTCCAACCGCTTTCCGGTGCCCCTGCCAACACGGCTGTTTACACCGCCCTCATCCAACCTGGCGACCCCATCCTGGGTATGGATCTCCTGGTTGGTGGTCACCTGACCCATGGCTCACCAGTAAATCGCTCAGGATTGTTTTACAATGCCTTCCACTATTCTGTGGATCCCAAAACTGAACTCCTGGATTACGACAAAATCATGGAGCAGGCAAAAGCTTGCAAGCCCAAGATCATCGTGGCAGGCTACACTTCATATCCATGGATCCCGGACTGGCAAAAGTTCCGCGAGATTGCGGATGAAGTCGGCGCATGGCTGCTGGCAGATGTTTCACACATTGCCGGGCTGATTGCCGCGAAGGTGGTGCCCTCGCCGATCGGTATTGCCGATATCGTCAGTTTCACAACACATAAGACGCTCTGTGGTCCTCGCGGCGCTGTGCTGATCGCCCATGATCGCGAGCTTGGTGAACAGATCGATAAAGCTGTTTTCCCGGGTGAACAAGGCGGTCCTCACGTTAACACAATTGCCGCAATGGCACTGACCTTCAAACTTGCCAGGACAGAGCAGTTTATTGAGCTGCAAAAACAGACCCTGCGTAATGCCGCTGCGCTGGCAAACCACTTCAAAGAACTGGGTGTACGCGTTCCTTACGGCGGTACAAACAGCCACATGTGCCTGGTGGACTGCAAGTCATATAAAAGTTCGAATGGCATCCCGCTCAATGGCGACATGGGCGCCAGAATTCTCGACCTGGTCGGGATAGTGGTCAATCGCAACACCATCCCCGGTGATCGTTCAGCCTTAAGCTCCACGGGTATCCGCATGGGCGCCACCTGGCTGACCCAGCGCGGCTTTGTTGAGAAAGATTTCGCCAAAATTGCAGATCTGATCCACGAAGTCTTCAGCGCAACCTATCCCTATCACATGATTGGTCATTCCGGGAAGATCACCCGTGCCAAAGTTGATTTTTCTACGCTCGGCAAAGTGAACACGGACGTCCGTGTCATGGCAGATGGAAAACCAGCTATGGATGACATTCACCAGCGCCATGGCTATCCCCACTATTTCTACAACGAGGATCATCCCCGCCAGGGCATTGGCGCTCTGATGGTCACTGGCGAGAATGTGCGTGCATTCCTCAACTACACCATGACCAGCGACGTCGAAGCCCTCGAACCTGGTGCTTCGCAGCTGACCATGATGCATACCACGAATGGTGATATTGAAGGCATTCTGACCTGTAACGAATGCAAGCGATTCACTTTGACTGTACCAGCGGAAAAACTCGGGCTGGCAGGCAGCTGGCTGGTGGGGCTTTCGAGCGCTTTTATTTACTATGATCCTGACCTTACTCAGAGGATTCCAGGACCTATTTCAATCCTGAAAGCTGATCCAGTCTGGGTAAAACCTGAAAACGAGAGGGTCGACCTGCGCAAGCCGTATTTCATCGGCATGCCTACAGATGTAAGTCTCCCGGGATTGCCTGAATTTACCTGGGTGGAGCCTGAAGAAGAGGGCTTGAAACACACACCTTTGTATGAAACCCATGTGGCGATGGGAGCAAAAATGAGCGGCTTTGCTGGCTGGGAGATGCCGCTGTGGTACTCTTCCGTTCTGCAGGAACACCTCGCCACTCGCAAAGCGGCCGGGTTGTTTGATGTCACGCACATGGGTGTCTTCCAGGCTGAAGGACCAGATGCCGCGGTATTCCTGGATGTAGTCTGTGGTAACGACATACTATCCCTTAAGATAGGTGACTCGCTTTATACCCATTTCATGGATCCACATGCCAACGTGATTGATGACCTGCTGGTTTACCGCCGCGACACGGACAAGTACCTCGTAGTTGTCAACGCCGCCAACGAAGCCAAGGATTGGGCGTGGCTGAATGCCGTCCGTAACGGTGAAGTCATGGTGGATCCGGACCGTCCATGGGTGCGCGCGCCTGGACGTAAAGTGATCCTGCGCAACCTTAAAGACCCAAAGGAGGGTGAAGATCAGCTGGTTGATATTGCCTTGCAAGGTCCGCTCAGCCGCGATATTTTGCTCAAGCTGGCTGAGCCGGCTGAACAGCGCCGCATCCGCCGCCTGAACCGGACCCAGCTTTGTGAAGCCGTTCTGGATGGAATGCATGTGGTTGTTTCGCGCACGGGTTACACCGGTGAGAAAATGTGCTTTGAACTTTTCGTCCATCCAAACGAAGCAGTTCACCTGTGGAACGCCCTGCTTGAAGCTGGCAAACCGCTTGGGCTGGAACCTTGTGGGCTTGGAGCCCGCGACTCACTGCGCACAGAAGCTGGCTTACCTCTCTACGGGCACGAGATGGGTGGTGATTTGAACCTGACTGTTGGCGAAGCGGGCTTCCTGCCCTACCTGAAACTCAATTCTGCATGGTTCATCGGCAGAAAAGCCTTCGTGGAGCGCGAAGAAAAACGCACTGGTGTGGTGGCTCGCTTCCGCTTTGACGAAAAAGGCGTTCGCATGGCGCACCACGGCGACCCTGTCTGCGACCTCAAAGGACGTATGGTGGGCGTTGTTACCAGCTGTGCGATTGACCAGGAAGGTTACCTCACCGGACAAGCCTTCGTGGATAAAAAGGTGGCTGTGGAAGGCACCAAGATCTTTATCTTCCAGAATGCCCCAGATTGGAGACAAAAGCCCCCTGCGGAACTCACACACGGGGATCGAGTTGCACTTCCAGGTGCAGCAACTATCATCAGCCGGTTTATGAAAGCCTAAACCGGAAGTATTAGAAAAAAAGGAGAAAAAATATAATGCCAACACCCTGGGAACTAAGATTTGCTCATCGAACGGAAGGTATCAAGAGCTCATTCATTCGTGAGCTGCTGAAGGTTACCGACCAGCCTGACGTCATCTCTTTCGGCGGAGGATTTCCTGCTGCTGAACTCTTCCCAATTGAACAAATGCGGGCTGCCTGCGACAAAGTCCTCACACTTTATGGTCGCAAAGCCCTGCAATACACGACCACAGAGGGGTACACCCCCCTGCGTCAGTGGATCGCGGACGATGCAAAGGCCAATGGCATCAACGTCACGCTTGACAATATCATAATCACCACCGGTTCACAGCAGGCCCTCGATTTTGTCGGCCGCGTCTTCATCAATCGTGGTGATCGAGTTCTGACCGAGTCTCCCACTTATCTCGGCGCCATACAAGCCTGGAACGCATACGGTCCGCAGTACGTCACCGTAAACACGGATGCGGACGGCATGGTCACTGATGAGCTCGAAGACCTCATCAGGCAAAACGTCAAATTCATGTACGTGCTGCCAAATTTCCATAATCCGTTGGGAGTCACGTTATCCCTTGAACGACGAAAGCGGCTGATTGAACTTGCCAACTGCTATAACGTACCGATGATCGAGGATGATCCGTATGGAAAGCTGATCTTTGAAGGCGAGATGCTGCCGCCGATTGCCGTTTTGGACGCTCAGTATCATAAGTGTGATCATTCCTCGTTCAACGGGAACGTCATTTACACCAGTACCTTCTCAAAGATCCTTGCCCCTGGTCTACGCATTGGCTGGGTGATTGCGCCTGCTGAAGTCGTCAAGAAGATGGTCCAGGCCAAACAAGGCGCTGATCTGCAGTGCTCCACCTTTGACCAATACGTCGCGTATGAATTAGCTTCGGGCGATTGGCTTCCTGAGCATATCAATACCATCCGCCGCGTTTACAAGGAACGCCGCGATGCCATGATCCAGGCGTTTGAAGACTTCATGCCTGAAGGTACGAGCTGGACGACTCCCCGTGGGGGTCTGTTCCTCTGGCTGCGCCTGCCTGAAGGCTGCGACAGCCTCGAGCTCTTCCCGAAAGCTGTGGAGGAGAAGGTTGCTTATGTTCCGGGTGTGCCATTCTACCCGAATGGCGGTCCAAAGAACACTATGCGGCTCAACTTCTCCGCTTCCAACCCCGAGACCATCCGCGAAGGCATCCGTCGCCTTTCCGTGATGATCAAGAAAACGATGGCTTAAGCCTCACTTTTCTCAAGCATCAAAGCAGACCGGTCATGACCGGTCTGCTTTCATTTTGGGTTGAACAGCGGCAATAGTGGCTTTATTATCTCGTCCAAAGCTCAAAATTGGTCAATATCGAACCACCAATGAACTCGCGTAAGATTGAATTATCCGGCACATATTCCGTCCCGGTCGGTAAGAACCATTCCAGGAACTTCAACAGGCGTTTTGCCTCGATATGCTCCATGGTGCCGAAAGGTACCTGGCGTAAGAGCGGCTCCACCAGCGGCTTAAGCGTGGTTAGCTCATAAGCCAACGCTGAGTTAAACATGACATCCGCATTTTCCTGATAAGGGAATATGTGGAACTTTTCACCTGCCCGCACAGCTTCCCAACGCCGGATGGTATCTGCAGCTGAATAACCACGGTCGCGTGAGTCCCGCAGGATGCGCCGTAACATGCGCGTGTCTGTAGTTGAAATGCGATTGTGGCGGTCCAGGTTAAGCTGTGTCAGGCAGGAAACATATATCCTGAAAGTAGTTTTGGGGTCTATGTCGGTCAAAAGTCCCGGGTTAAGCCCATGAATGCCCTCGAGAATGACCACATCCCCCTTGTTTAGCTGCACCTTCGCGCCATCTGTACTCAAACCTGTGATGAAGTCGTAGCGCGGCAACTGCACTTCCTGCCCGGCCATCAATGCCTTCAGGTCGCGGTTCAAGCGCACCAAATCGAGCGCTCGTAAGGACTCATAATCGCGGTGACCATCGGCGTTGAAGGGGGTTTTATCGCGGTCAATGAAGAAGTTATCCATCTCAAGCGCGAACGGTGTGATGCCCTTTGCCAAGAGTTGAATGCCGAGACGTTTTGAGAAGGTTGTTTTGCCCGAAGAAGATGGGCCGGCAATTAAGATAACACCAACCTGGTCGCGTGCCGAGCAGATCTTGGCGGCTATCTGAGCGATTTGCATCTCGTGCAAAGCCTCGGAGACCAGGATGACCTCATCAATATGCCCTTCCTGGATGGCGTCATTCAAGGCGCCCACAGAATGGATGCCGAGGGTGGTTAACCAATCGCCATACTCCTTGAAGGTCTTCAACAAGGTGGGGTAATTTTCCATCGGCAGCACCTCGGATGGCGCGTGCCGTCTTGGAAAGCGGATAATAAAGGCTTGATCCAACAAGTAGAAATCGAACCACTTCAGGTAGCCGGATGATGGCACCATGTAACCGTGGTGATAGTCCCGGGTTTCACCGGCGCGATAAAGAACCAGGTCCGGGCGCTTGCGGTACTTCAGGAGCCGCACCTTATCATCCTCACCGGCTTGTTTGAAGTACTCGATTGCCTCATCCAGTGGAACTGTCTCGCGGATAAAAGGCACATCCTGCTCCACAAGATCTTGCATTGCGACTTTGATGCGGTCGAGTTCCTCCAGCCCAAAATTGGGCAGATTACTGACCTGGCAATAGTACCCTCCAGAGGAAACAGAATGGTCAATCGTCAATTCTCCCTCAGGAAAGCAACTTCGGAACGCAACTTCGAGCAGGAAGACCAACGAGCGGCGATAGATGCGCGCCCCATCCGCATCTTCCATGGTAAGCAGCGTCGCCTGTCCGTCCTGCCTTATAGGATAAGTCAATTCACGCAAATGACCATCCAGAATTGCACCAACAATCAGAGGATCTTCAGGCTTTTGCACAACGCGGACAAAGTCTTCGAGACTTCCGCCTCTTTTACCGGTGATGATCCTTCCGTCACTCAATGTCAGTTCCACACTTGCGCGTGGTTTGTCTATCAGATAAAAATCCATTATGGTCTCTTTTTTTTTTATTTATTTGCAGCGATCAAAGGAATGATCGCGAAATCATCCGGTCCCTTGCCGTCAACAGGTTGCGCGGAAGAGGGATACGTCCCCAGTACAGTTGCCTGATCCGGGCTGAAATCAGCAGGCAGCGCCAGGTCAATGATGCGGGTGTGGTTGTTGTCGAGTGGCGCGCCGCCAAATCGGTAGCTTTCTGCGTTCTGGTTGACATCGCGCACGCGCCAAACCCCTTCTGCAGGATAACCTTCCTGACCAAGAACAACCGCGGCATAGCTCCATTCGGTTGGGCTGCCCTCACCAAAGAATTCCGCCGGTACGCTGGCGATAACTGCATTCTTGCCGGCATCCACATACACTTTCATGGCTGAGCTGGCTTCGGTATTATTCACTGGCTCTCCCAATGGATCTTCACCAGGAACGACAACCTGTGGCGTCCAGCCTTCGATCCAAAGGGCAATATCCCATCCATTACCATCCGCGAGCGCAGCATTCCTGCCGGGCAGCAGCATGCGATTGCCAGTGCCGGCACCCGGGTCCTTATCGATGTAGACGTCAAAAGTCTGCACAGAGAAACCTGCTGGTGAGTTCCAGCCATTGGTGATTGGCGCTTTGACGGTAAAGCTGAAATAGATATTTGCTCCATCGCTGGAGACCTCAAAGGCAGTCAGGTCAAAATCCCCAGCCTTAAACACACCATCTTTGGGATAGGTGTAACTGCCAGGACCATTGTCGTCGCCTTCAGGGTCCTCGATCAGCAGCACGCTGGTCAGGGGTTCAAAACTAAAGAACTGAATAGCAAGAGGAGCCTGCGTGTTAAATTGAATAGCCTCCTCCTGGCGCAGGATGACCTGCATGGGGATCACATTCCCGTTGCTGGCTTCTCCTAAAACACTCTTAGGCAGCTGCACTTCGATCGTGCCTTCCTTCGCAGCCACTTGGCCAAGCGCTTCTTCCTGCTTTGTCCAGGTTGTGCCATCCGTCAAGTACATTCCGACGGTGGTTTGCCCAGCTTTTATTTCGAGCACGCGGGAAGCTGGAGCCAACAGCTGCCCAGTAGCGCTAAGATCTGCCATCTGCTTGTTAATGTCTCCAGGAGCGTTCAGGTAGACTTCGATTGCCTCACCTCCAGCCAAAGCCTTCGCCAGGTTGATCTGGAGGTAGAGATTTTCCTGATCCATGCCATAACCAAAGCTCTGGATAGAGGCTTCTTCTCCTGCCTTATAAAGCGCAGCCTTGCTCCACTCATCTTCAGTTGCAACCCCATCGATGACAGGCGTCATCTCACCGCTAACAGCCACATCAGCCTTGAGCGGCTGTGCTTGAATGACCGGGAAATCCAGGTAAGCAGGGTACTCCACGCCCAACGAGGTATAGACGCCCTTCAGGAGCGCACGGTAGCCTTCATCAAAGTAGCTGTCCTGACCGGAATCCTGATCCGTGCCGTACCACCAGAACCAATCCGAACCTTCTGCCAGGTACATGAAGTCCTGTGCCTTTGCCAGCGCTTCAGAGCTGCCGCTGAGGGTGCCATCCTCATACTGCTTTAAATCTGCCCGCACACGTGCAAGCAGATCCCAAGCTTCTGCTTCTTCGCTTTCACCAATCCAGGTGTCATAATTGGTGCTGAACCACGCCCCCGGGAAGAAAGTGTCCAACTCGCGTTGTTCAGGGTATAGCTCAAGGTATTCTGAAGGGGTGATCGTTTCGAGTGTTTCACTCTCAGCCAACTTTTTATAGAGGGCATGGAAGAAATCCTTGCCATCGTTATCATAGTTTTCCCAGGCATTTTCGCCGTCCACTACAATGGTTACTATATGAGGACCTTCTGTGTTCTTCAGGCTCTCATGGATCGCGTTCAGGGAATCGATCATATCCTGCGCAGCAGCTTCACCTGCCATACCAGAATAATTGAAACCAATCTTGTCCGAAATCACCCAATCGCGGAAGAAGACCGCTACCTTATCGCCGCTTTCGCCTTGGACGTAATAAGGACGATAGAAGGTGTCCGGGTCTTTTACCACACCGTTATTATCCCTGGCGAAGCGGTCTCCCGAAAGCCCCAGGCTTGCCACCAGCACAGGTTCGCCGGTTTGCATCCACTTGTATCCTGCCTCGCTGACAAGCGGCACGATCTCTTCTGCCACGGAGCCCTCACCCGGCCAAAGCCCACGGACCTCACGCCCAAAGATGTTCTCGTACATTTCCACGCTCTTCTGCAGATGAAAGGTTGCGTCCTGAGGGTAGCTGAAGCGCTGTTTCGGCATGATTGCCTTGGGGTTGCCAACTAAGGCCAGGTCCGTGTCGTAAATTAAAGGCAAAATCGGATGGGCATACGGAGTGGTTGTAATTTCCAGGATGCCGGCATCCTGCAAATCCTTATGAGTTGGCAGGACGCGCTTCATCAATGCCAGAATGCCATCAAAGAGGGTGACCTTATCTTCTTCCGTAAAGTCTCTGCCTTTATCGACCAGGGCTTTGAAGGGTTCCTGAGCCAGGTAATCCGGATCAATCCAAGCCAGGTTGAACCATACTTGCAGATCGCGGAGGTCTTGTTCGGTAAAGTTTTCAACTGCGGCAGCAATTGCAGCTTCGTCTGTGCCGCCGCGCAGATCGAGCAATTCCTTGTAGCGCGGGTAAACCGCGATGATGTGGTCCCAGTTGGCGTCAAAGAACCGCTGCAGGATGAAAGTCTTCTGTTCCACGGTCAATTCTGCTGCTGGGACTTCCGCCAGCACCCAGTAAAGGTCCTTGGCCCCATTATCCGTGAAGTCCTGCAATTGCCGGATCAGGGAAGGAGTCAGGTTGATTGTCGCCTTCACGCCTTCCTCTTCGGCAATCATCTCAGCCATGTCGAGGTAATCCTTGGTGGCGTGCACACGCACCCACGGTCGGGTATAGAAGCCATTTTCGTCTTTGTAGTACATCGGCTGATGCTGATGCCAGGTGAGGTTGACGTACAGCGGGTATTCCTCCACGACCGGAGCTTCCGTCGCTGTTGGCTCTTCAGCCACAGGGGTTGTCGGTTCAACAGGCACATCCGTAGGAGCGGGCGTCGGGCTGGGCGCCGAGCAGCCTGCAATGACTGCCAGGCTAAGGATAATTGCAATCCAAAATTGAAGTTTTTTCATGGTTCCTCTTTTCATGCCCGGATTAAGGGCGTATCAGTTTCAGGATAAATGTCTCTCCGCCGACGAGCTTCTCCGCCACGACAAAGTCGCTCAGGGAGCCATTTTCAGCGAAGGTAATTTCAGAGAAAGGTGCCTTTCCCCAGACCGCCTCCACCTGCCAGGTGCCAGCCAGGTCGCCGCCTTCAAGCGCGATGGTACAGTTTTCGAGGGTCTGCACGCCAAGATTGGCAACGGTCAGCAGCACTTCGTCGCCTTCCACCCGGGCTACGGTGTAGAGCCTGCGGCAGGATGACGTGAAGGGAATGTAGTCGCCTTTCTGCAGGGCGGGGTGTTGGTTACGCAGATTGACCAATCCGCGGTACCAATTGAGCAAGGATTCCGGATCTGAGTCCTGAGCAGCCACGTTTAGCTTCTCCCAGCCGTCATTTATCAGTTCCCAGGGTTTGGCACTGCTAAAGCCAGCATTTGCTTCCGAAGACCACTGCATCGGCGTGCGCAAGCGCTCATCCGGCTTGTTGCCAGTCATGCCGATTTCTTCACCATAGTAGATGAAGGGCGTACCTGGACCCGTCAGATAGATGAAGGCTGCCAGTTTTTGCCGGTCAAGCTTGCTGCTAAAGAAAGATGCCACACGCTGTTGGTCGTGATTGGTCAAAAAGGTGGCAAATTGCTGATCCGGAAAGTATTTCAGACTCTCCAGGTACGATGCCATGATGCGCGAGGGATCAGGGGAATACAATCCCCCCAGAATATCCGCTGCCAGGTCGAACATGAAGTATTCCTGCATGCCGCGAGTGGGTTGACCGTACTTGGCAATGATCTGGGTGTCCGTCCACACTTCCCCTACAGTATAGGTTTGGGGATTGATACCCAGGTAGTATTCACGCCATTTTTGGAACCACTCTATCGAACCCTTTGAGTCCTGCAGAGTGACACCATCTTCCACCAGGTAGCGAGCCGCATCCACTCTGAAACCATCCACGCCCATATCCAGCCAGAATTTGGTGGCATCATACATTGCCTCGGTCACCTTTGGCTCTTTGTAATTCAGATCGGGCATGCCGCTCCAAAAAGGCGCATAATAAAAACTACCACTCGATTGATACCAGGCATTCTGCCCCCAAGGTCCTTGCTGCGAGGGCACAACGTCCGACCAGACGTACCAGTTTCGGTACTCACTGGCTTTATCCTTCGCGCTCAAAAACCATGGGTGTTCAGAAGAGGTGTGATTGACGACAAAGTCGATGATCACACGAATCCCGCGTTCGTGGCAGGCTTCCACCAAATCCTGAAAATCCTGCAATGTGCCATAATCAGGGTTCACCGCTTGGTAATCGGTCACATCATAGCCATGATAAGAGGGCGAAGGAAAGATCGGCATCAGCCAAATCCCGCTGATCCCAAGGTCAGTGTCGGTGTTGGGATCACCATCATTGAGATAGTCGAGCTTTTCAATGATTCCGCGGAAGTCACCAATGCCATCCCCATTGCTATCCTTAAACGAGCGGACAAAGATTTCATAAAAAACCACGCCGTTCCACCATCCCTGGCTGGACTCAGTCTCTGGAGTGTGTTCTATAGCGACGTGTTCAGTCGCTCCAGCAGTAGGTTGGGTGGATATTTCAGCAGATTCGGTCAGAGTGGTCTTGGCTTTGCATGCAGCCAGGACCAGGCTGGCAACAAACAGAAGAATTACTGGCAAGACACGCTTTTTCATAGCTTCTCCAGGAAGGTTAGCATTAGCTGGGAGCATTACCTCCAGCAGATTGCATAGGTAATTCTACACGATTCAACGACCGGCATGCAGGAAAGAACATTGGGCTCAGCCACTTGATAGGTACTCATAATCAACTCAATAGATCGCCGCCTACTGGCTGGATAAGCGAAGCATCATCCTGCGCCGGGTTGTTGACCGCGCGGCTGACCTCCCAACCTTGCATCAGTTGGGAATCAAAAGGCTTGAGCAAACTCAGCCGTCTCTTCCCATCAGGTTCCGATAGCCAATCCCACATCGCCTGCCCTTTGAGAATGACTGGCATACGCGGGTGCACCTCGGCAACCAGTGAATTTGCTTCGGTAGTGATGATGGTGCAAGTGGTCAGTCCGGGGAGACCAGGCTCTGAATTGACCCCTTTGGGTTCCCAATCGTCCCACAGACCTGCAAAGGCAAAAGCCTCACCACTGCGCAAACTGTAGTAGAAGGGAACCGACGATTTTCCACCCTTACGCCATTCGTAAAAGCCATCAGCAAGGATTAGGCAGCGTTTATTATTGAAGGAATTGCGGAATGCTGGCTTTTCAGCCACTGATTCGGCTCGCGCGTTGATCATGCCGTTGCCAATCGACGGATCCTTCGCCCAGAAGGGCACCAACCCCCAGCGAAACCAATGAACTGAGCGGGTTTCCGCAAAAGGCACGCAGGCAATTTCCTGCGAAGGGGCGATGTTGTAGCGCGGCGCCCAATCGAGCGGCATTTGCCCTAGCGCAAGCTGCGTGCGCACGTCATCTGAGTCAAGCGCCATGGTAAATCTTCCGCACATAGTATCTCCGATCGCGAATAAATAACCTGTGAATATTATACAATCTCTGTCTGCTTCGCTCACTCCACCAGTACAGGGTATCCTGACTCACTGACTCACATTTACCTCGGTAACATTATCAGTTGAGCTAACGATAGCATTTCAGTAACATTTTAGATGAACTAATGCGGTACAACTAATGCACAACAACTAATGCGCGACCCTTGACGCATGAAGAGGGACTGGGTAAACTTAAAAGTTGCCGGTTTACCCGGTAAATTTATGGGCGAGGGTAACCTGAAACATGGTGAGAGGCGCCCGGAGGAAAAATGACTAAACAAGAAGAAATCGTTATCAAAGCTGAAAAGCGCACAATCAAGGGAAAACAGGTTTCCCAGTTGCGCCGCGCCGGCATTCTGCCCGGCGTAATTTACGGACACAGAGTCGAGAGCCAGGCCATCCAGATGGATCGCCACACGGTTTCGCACCAGATGGCCAGCATCACCCCCACTACCCTCGTGACCGTTGATGTCGCCGGGGACAAAATCAAAGCCTTTGTACGCGATCGCCAGCGCGATGTTCTGTACGGTACTCTGACGCACCTGGATTTTCTGGCTGTCTCGATGACCGAGAAAATGCGCGCCGCAGTCGAACTTGAGCTTACAGGTGAAGCCCCTGTGCTTGAAAACCCGATTTATCTGCTCAATCACAGTCTGAACGAAATCGAAATCGAATGCTTCCCTCAGGATATGCCCGAGCGTGTCCTGGTAGACGTCAGTGGAATCAAGACCCCTGAAGATTCCATCACAATTGCTGATCTCAACTTGGGCGAGAATATTACCATTCTCACCGACCAATCCGAAGTGATCGTTTCGGTTGGATACATTGCTGCCGAAGAGGTCGAAGCTCCCGCTGTTGAAAGTGTCACTGGTGAACCCGCGGTAGTTGAAAAGGGCAAGAAGACCGAAGAAGAAGAAACTGCCTAATCGCATGCTTCTCAGGTTCAAAAACGACCGCTGTAAAAGCGGTCGTTTTGTTTTATGATAGTAACAAATCTTCGGGGATTTTTCCCTTTCAGTGGATCAGTTTTGAATAAGACGCAGGAATTCCTGAGTAATCTGAGCGGTGGCACCCCAGATGGTCTCCTTATCGTAATCGTTGTAATATAGGATTCTCAAAGTTTGGCCTTTAAACTGGCGCGGTCTGAATTGGTAATTCCGGGGGTCGGCGAGCCAATCGAGCGGCACAATGAAAGCCCGTGCCACCTCGCTTGCGTTGATTTTCAGCTCAAAAGGCCAAGCGACCACACCAACCACTGGTGTGACCTGAAAATACGAGACCATATTGAAACGTGCCATCTTGCCGAGCACTGCCACGGAGGCTGGATCAATACCCACTTCCTCCCAGGCTTCGCGCAGGGCAGTCCGTTCCAGGTCGCCATCTTGCTCTTCCCAGGCGCCGCCAGGAAAAGAGACCTGACCGCTGTGGTCTCCCAGGTTGTCCGTGCGTCGGGTAAAAAGCAGGTGCCATTGGCCTTTTTCCCAAACCAGTGGGACGAGCACAGCCGCCGAATGAAGGCGGCGCGGACCAAGATTCAGCCAACCGCTATCCATCTGGTCAGATTGCTCGGCATGTGCCTGGAGGCGGGCTACAAGGTCATGTGGTAAGGTAAGACTGCCGCTCAAAGCGCATCCTCTGTCTCTTCAAGCTCGGAAGGTTCAGCATCCTCTGATTTTTCCAGACCCAGGCGTTCAACCGCCCTTCCAAACAACAAAAATCCGGTATGTGCGATCATACGATCCACCGGGCGAAGATGTTCCCAATCGGTTTTGTAGTAACGCACAAGCACTTCGACCACTTCCACAAAGGCGAAGTTGTTGTGCGTAAGCGAATGCAGGCAGAGCTGCACCTGGTTCACGGTTGGCACAAGCATACCCAGGTATCCGCCAGGTTTGAGGCTTGCGCGTGCCTGAGCCAGGTAATCATATGGATTTGGTAAATCCAGGAAAAGCGCGTCGACGTTTTCCTCAGAAAACCCTTCCGAGGCATCTCCTACTTTGAAAGTCACCCGGTCAATCAGGCCGACCCGTTCCAGGTTTTTGATGGCAAGCACCTGGATTTCCTGCTTGCGTTCATAGGAATAAACATGCCCGCTATCACCGACCATATACGCGAAAGCGGTAGTCAATCCGCCAGAGCCGCTGCCACATTCCAGCACGCGCATACCCGGACCGATCCCCATGGTGATGAGGACCTGGCCAATTTCTTTCGGATACATGATCTGGGTGGTGCGCTTGATGTTCTTGATGAGGTCAGCAATCCCCGGCTGTAGCAGGTAGAAGGGGTTGCCCTGGTGTGACTCAAGCCGGCTGCCCCATTTTTGACCAATAATGTCGTCATGGCGGATGACTCCCCGATGGGTTTGCAGCACAGCACCTGCTTCCAGGCGCAGCAGATGGCTCTTGTAACCTGCACCCTGCAACTGAACCAGGTCTCCCTCGCAGGCGAAGTTGCTTGACTCGATTGGTGAAGTAATCATCCCTATTTACTCTGCCCGGGGAAGGATTCGATCCGACTGAACCAGTGACCGGCGAAGAGTATGATGATGCTGCCAATAATTCCCCCGCCAAGATAGAGGGAACCGACGTTCATGAAGTTGAAACCAGCACTTTTGGCAATGAGATGACCCAAAAAGAAACCAATCCAGCTGAGAACAATATAGATAACCAGTTTCCAAAAACCCCCATCTTTCCAAAGGTGGAAGACAGCCCCGAGCAGGGTTGCCATAACCCATCCAAAAATGTAGGTAGCAACGTTCATAAACCTTCCTTAATCGTTTCTGATTTGCTTAATCGACCAACTTTGACAACTCCAGCAAGGCGCGGTGCCTGGCTGGTGGTTCCCAATTTCTGGGTCAATGATATCACTAAACTGCTTTATCCGAGCCCGCCTGGGCGTGACCTAATTACCCCCTCTGGCGACACGCCCCCATTTAGAGAGGGAATTCTCCAACACCTCACGCCCCCCATTTAGAGGGGGATTTCTCCAACAACTCACTATCTGCTCTTTAGACGGGGAATTCTTCAACACCTCACACCCTCCATTTAGAGGGGGAATTCTCCAACA
>DBRR01000012.1:0-1629 GCA_002306055.1 Anaerolineaceae bacterium UBA1363 | reverse complement strand
CGACCCCCTCTTTAGAGGGGGAATCCTCCAACAACTCACGACCCCCTCTTTAGAGGGGGAATTAAAGGGGGTGGATTTATGAAACTCCTTAATGCCTTTTACCTGATTAAACCAAATCGCAGAAAAAGGTAAAATTGCTCCATGAGCGGAAAAGATAACCAAAACTATTACTGTGACACACACTGCCACCTCGATATGCCTGCTTTCAGCGAGGATTTTGATGCCGTGCTCCAAAGGGCTTTGAATGCAGGCTTGGAATTCGTCATCATCCCTGCTCTCGATTGTGCCACCGCCAAAAACGCCTTGGAACTCGCCCGCCAGAGACCCGGTTTCTTCCATGTTGCTGTAGGAATCCACCCCAATTATGCTGCTTGGGTTGATCCAGCATGCCTCTCGCAACTCGCATCTCTCGCCATGCAGCCTGGCGTGGTCGCCATCGGAGAAATTGGATTGGATTATCACTGGGATTACGCCACGCCTGCTCAACAAAAAGCGGTTCTCCTGCCGCAATTGGAACTCGCCCGCGAACTCAATCTACCCCTGGTGATCCACAACCGCGACGCTGCGGAAGATCTTGGTTCCATTCTGCTCGACTGGCAAACCTCGCTTCCATCTGCTCATCCCCTCAAAAATCGCCCCGGAGTAATGCACTCCTATACGGGTTCGGAAGAATTGGCGCAAGAGTTGGCTAAAGCTGGTTTTTACTTCGGGATAGGTGGTCCTGTAACCTATAAAAATGGCAAGGATAAACAAGCCCTGGCTGCGCTGTTGCCGAAAGAGCAAATCTTGCTCGAGACGGATAGTCCCTATCTGCCTCCGCATCCCCATCGCGGGGAGCGGAATGAGCCAGCTTTTATTCCTCTCATTGCGGCTAAAGTCGGTGAGATCTGGGGCATGAGTGCGGAGGAAGTGGGGCGGGTTACGACGGCGAATGCCAGGCGGCTATTCAATATCCAGTAATCAATTATTCTCAACTCGGACGAAAGCTCGCTATTTGGGCGTTGGAGACCTGGCGGTGAATGTGGGGAGCGCTGCATTCACTGGAGCTCCCTCACAATGAAAAATTACTCCATCATTGCGGGCAAAGCCCAACAATCTTCCTGAGGCCTAACTGCATTCCGGTGGCGTCGTTCAATTAATCGTTATGACTCCTGTGCTGCTGTTACCAATCCTCCGATAAATCGCGCCATTCCGGATTCATGCTTTTGATAAGAGCTTCTTTGGATGCCCTCGAACCAGCCTTTAATTGCTTCTCCCTGGTGATCGCAGCATTCATGTTACCACCACATTCAAAGTAAACTAGTTTGCATAATTTATACTTCGATGTGAATTTGCTTCCAATGCCAAGCTTATGTTCTTGAACTCTTCGAGGAAGATTGCTTGTCGTTCCTACATATAGTGTAGTGTTATAAATATTACACATGATGTAAACGCAATCGCTGTCGTATTCCATCTTGATATTATACCTGGTAGAACATTTAGTTTATTGGGAATTCAAAATAGTTACAAGAAACAATTCTTAGAATTGCATTGTCCGTCATTGCGAGCGCAGCGAAGCAATCTCCTTGATGAATTTTTGGTAGATTGCCGCGGTCGCTGTCGCTCCCTCGCAGTAACTATGTTGAATGT
>DBRR01000010.1 GCA_002306055.1 Anaerolineaceae bacterium UBA1363 | reverse complement strand
TAGCAGGGCTGGTTCAGGATCGATTGCAATAAACAAACGCTTGAGCATGGTTTTCACCTCACTTCTCACTGATAGATTATACAGTTGTTGCAGCTCTCCACACAGCTCTCACACACAGCTCTCCAAAAATGCTTGACCTTTACTCGTTTGGAGGTTAAGATTTGAGCAAACAAGTTCTTCTGCAAGGGCTGATGAAGACCTGGCAGAAGCAGGTAGCCAACGGATTACGACTTAGAAAAAAGGAGAGAGCTTTCAATATGAAGTACGACCGTATCTACAATTTCTCAGCTGGACCAAGCATGTTGCCCGAACCCGTCCTGGAAGAGATCCGGGATGAGTTCATGAACTACAAAGGTTCAGGAATGAATGTGATGGAAATGAGCCATCGCAGTAAAGTCTTCATTAATATTTATGAGGAAGCTGAAGCTGACCTGCGCGAGCTGATGAACATCCCCTCTAATTACAAAGTATTGTTCATTCAAGGCGGCGCCACGCTGCAATTTGCCATGATCCCGCTCAACCTGATGAAAAACGGCGTCGCTAACTATATTGTTACTGGTAACTGGTCCAACAAAGCCTACTCCGAAGCCAAAAAATACGGTAAGATCAACCTGGTGGCCTCCAGTAAGGACAAGAACTACAGCTACATCCCGGATGTATCGGATCTGCCAATCTCAGAAGACGCTGATTATGTTTACATTTGCGAGAACGAGACCATTCACGGCACCACTTACCGAAAGCTCCCCAATACAAAGGGCAAAAACCTGGTTTCAGATCAATCTTCAATGTTCCTGTCTAAGCCCGTAAATGTCAGCGATTATGGGCTGATCTATGCCGGTGCACAGAAGAACGTAGGCCCTGCTGGCGTCGCGATCATTATCATCCGCGAAGATCTGATTCGCAGCGATCTGGACGAGAAGATTCCAACGTACCTGCGCTATGATATCCATGCCGAAAACGACTCGATGTACAACACCCCGAACTGTTGGGGGATCTACGTCTGCGGTAAGGTCTTCAAATACCTCAAGAAACTCGGTGGGCTGGAAGTTATGCACCAGCTCAACATTGAGAAAGCCAAGCCTCTCTATGACTTCCTCGATAACAGCAAAATGTTCAGGGGAACGGTCGTTAAAGAAGATCGCTCGTTGATGAATGTTCCTTTCGTAACTGAAAGCGCTGAATTGGACGCCGAGGTTGTGGCTGCAAGCAAGGCTGCCGGGTTCGATAACCTCAAGGGGCACAAATCGGTTGGAGGCTTGCGTGCCTCGATCTACAACGCTATGCCCAAGGAAGGCGTGCTTGCTTTGGTGGATTTCCTGAAGGATTTCGAAGCCAAGCACGGTTAGTTTCTAATTGTTTGAAGTGAGAGCCTCTCCGACTCGGGGAGGCTTTTTTCTTATTTGGCAAAGCAAAGATCAAATTCCATCTAAATGAAGGGGGATCTCCGTACGGTGGGGGCTTGCTCCCACTGCAACAAGTCCGATAATTCAGACACAGTGGATGGACTAAAGCCCATCCGTACGGTGGGGGTTTACTCCCACCGCAACGAGCCCGATAATTCAACCATGGCGGATAGACTAAAGCCATCCGTACGGCGGGGGCTTGCTCCCACCGCTATTAGAGAACAAAGCAAAAATAGTGGATGGACTAAAGCCCATCCGTACAGTGGGGGGCTTACTCCCGCCGCCAACGCTCGGATGTATGACCTATAGCGGATGGACTAAAGCCCATTATTGCTCAGGAACTATTCTTCTTCCGTCTGGCGGTATTGGAGTGCTTCGGCAAGGTGTTCAGACTTGATGTCTGAATCGCCGGCCAGGTCAGCTATGGTCCGGGCTAGTTTCAGAACGCGGTGATAACCGCGGGCAGTCAGTTTTAATTGGCGCATGGCTGCCTTCATGAGCGCCTCGCCATCCGGCAAAACCTGGCAGTAGGTGCGGATCTCTTTGGGGGTCATGTCCGCGTTCGAGGTAAGCTTTGTGCCATTAAAACGAGCCAGCTGACGTTGCCTGGCAGCTTCAACGCGCAACCTGATCTGGCTGGAAGGCTCACCAGTTCGCTGGCTGCTGAGTTTCTGGTAATCCACGCGCGGTACCTGCAGGTGGATGTCAATCCGGTCGAGCAGTGGTCCTGAGATGCGTTTCTGGTAATTCGTGATTACCGATTGAGCACACGTGCACGCCCGCAATTTGTCGCCATAGTACCCACAGGGGCAAGGATTCATCGCCCCAATCAGCATGAAATTGGCTGGGAAAGTAAACGAGCCGTTGGCGCGGCTGATGGTTACAACTTTATCCTCGATCGGCTGACGCAGCACTTCAAGACTGCGCTGACCGAATTCGGGCAGCTCATCGAGGAATAACACTCCGCGGTGAGCCAGAGAGATCTCGCCTGGGTGAGGGATGTTTCCTCCGCCTACCAGACCAGCATGGCTGATGGTGTGGTGTGGAGCACGGAAGGGGCGAGTTTGAATCAGGGGCGTGCCAGCCGGGAGCATATCGCAAATGGAATAGATACCAGTCACCTCCAGGGCTTCATCGAGGCTTAATTTGGGCAGGATGGAGGTGATTGCCCGTGCTAAAAGCGTCTTACCCGCCCCAGGAGGACCAGACATCAGCACGTTATGTCCGCCTGCGGCAGCTACTTCGAGCGCGCGTTTGATATGTTCCTGTCCTTTGATTTCGCTGAAATCCGTATCCACCTGTATTTCATCATCCGGAGCGTATTCCAGTGGGGTTCCGGGTTTGATTAACTCCTCCCCAACCAGGTGGTCGACGAGTTCACGCAGGGTGTTGACCGGGTATACCTCGATATCAGGGATCAGTGTCGCTTCGGCGGCATCGCAAGCCGGAACGAACAGCCGCTTGTAGCCATCCTTTCTTGCCTGGGCAGCAACCGCCAAAACCCCGCGGACGTGCCTTACAGAGCCATCCAGCGAAAGCTCACCGATAATTAATGCACCTTTAATACTCTCTGGAGCGATCTGTTCGCCGGTGATTAATACACCGATCGCGATTGGCAGGTCGAAAAATGGACCCTCTTTGCGCACTGAGGCGGGCGCGAGATTAACCGTTAGGGGCTGGCGTGGATATGCCAGGTCAGCGTTTTTGATGGCGGAATACACTCGCTCACGGCTCTCCTTGACCGCTTCATCGGGCAATCCTACGATTGCCATATGCGGCATACCCTGACCGTAATCGACTTCGATATCAATGATGACGCCTTCGAGACCGATCACCGCGCAGGAGTAGACATGAGCAAGCATGGGCTAAGTTTATCATGCGCAAGCTGGGAAAAAGGATGAAAATGTGTAATTTCTTGTGTTAGCCAGGGAATTAGATGTTAGAATGAGCCAGATAAAACCCCATATGGACACCGAACGTTATTCAGGAGGCTCAATGGTATCACCCAAGCAGTTCCCAAGTCTGAAACATTTTCTCATCGTGTCGTTTGTCAGTGTCATTCTCGCCAGTTTGTTGGTTTCTCCCACAAACGCACAAAGCGGAATCGACCGTTGGCTGTCTTTCGGTCAGGAAACCGAAGGCGAAGCCCCCGAGGTGGAGTTAACCTCTGCATCTGCAAGTGCAATCGAGATTCAAGCACGTATGCCTGGAGCTCGTTTCGGTGAGACCACCATTGCCGGGCAGCGTTATCTGACCCTCAGTGGTGAAGGCTACGTTATCGACGGGCAGGTGGGGGCTCCTGCGTTACCAGTTGTGCGCCAGATGATTGAAGTTCCTCTCGAGGCTGATGTCAGCCTTGAACTGCTGGAGTCCAGCACGAAAACCGTCAGCCTGGCTGGTCTTGGACTACAAGGCACGATAGCCCCCATCCAGCCCTCCCAGCCTAAATGCGGCGAGCCGACCCCCGCTGCGCCACCTTCAGCCGAAATCTACGGAAATAGTTTTTACCCTTCTGAACTTCTATCAATTAGCGATGATTTCATCATGCGCGGGCACAGAATCGTCGTGGTAGAGATCAGACCGGTGCGCTACAATGCCTCTTTGGCTGAGCTTGAGGTTACTTCAGACATATCTTTCCAGTTAAAACTGGAAGGAAGTGACATGGCACGCACGAATTCCGAAGCAGACCGGCTCAATTCGGCACCCTTCAACCGCATGCTGCAGCCAGTAGTACTGAACTACAATCAGAGTCGTCCAGTGGCCATCCCCAACACAAATGAGCGCTACCTGATCATCACCGCGGATATGTTCGAAGCTGGTTTGGTCGACTTTGTCACCCTTAAGGAAAGCCAGGGTTTTATCGTTTCTGTAGCGAACCTGACAACCGTTGGCGGTAATACAACCACCGCAATCAAGAATTACATCAAAAACCAGTACCAGGGCGCAAACCCACCTGACTATGTGCTCTTGGTAGGTGATTACATCGTTGGCAATCCTGTGGGCAGCCTGACGAACTACACCATGCGTACTGCTCCCAGTTACCGCACTGACCTACAATATTTCACCATGGATAACGAAACCGAGTTTGTGCCCGATATCTTCTATGGTCGTTTCCCGGTCCGTAATGCTGCCAATCTGAGCGCCATGATCGATAAATACGAAGCCTATGCCGCTGCAAGTGGCGATGAAGCTTGGGTCAAGAAGATTGAATACCTGGCATCTAATGACAGTAGTTTTTACCAAGTCGCGGAGAGAACCCATAATTACGTCATA
This sequence comes from Anaerolineaceae bacterium UBA1363, assembly GCA_002306055.1. Lineage (GTDB taxonomy): Bacteria > Chloroflexota > Anaerolineae > Anaerolineales > Anaerolineaceae > Mesolinea. The sequence continues at coordinate 30,003 of DBRR01000010.1, read as the reverse complement.
TCAAACTATACACTGCCGCTGGGGTATACCGGTATCTTCCCGAATAACCCTGAGCCAGGTGGCGACAAAGTGTATGCCATCACTTATGGCGGAGACGGCGCGGACGCAGTGGCATCGATGAACGATAACCGCGCAATGGTGGTCTACAGCGGTCACGGGGCAACGACTTTCTGGGATGCTCCTCGTGTTACCCAATCTGATATCCGGATTATGACAGGCGTGGCGGTTCCCTACGTGGCTTCGCATGCCTGCATCACAGCGGATTTCAATACAGTTGAAGCTTTCAGCGATACCTGGGTGATCGAACCTGTCAACGGTGCGCTGACTTTCTTTGGTTCGAGTGACAGCACATATTGGTATGAGGATGAGGATCTAGAAAAGGCAATTTTCGATCATTTGTATTCGGACCCGAACCTCGATATCATTCCCAGCGTGGCTGCCATAACGCAATATGGTCTGCTGGCTGTGGATAATTCAGGGTCTTCCCTCGACAATTACTATCGTGAGACTTATCACATTTTTGGTGACCCATCTTTAGAAATCCTCATGAAACCCAATTATCCCGATTTCAGAATCAATGTTGACCCAACAGCCATCAAAACCTGTAACAACGGCAGCAACGTTGCTGCAGTCAACCTGACTTCGTTCAACGAATATGTTAACCCTGTCAATCTAACGGCTTCTTCAGTGACTGGCTTTACAACAACTTTTGCTAACAACCCGGTTACTCCTCCAGGCTCAACCATCGCAACCATTGCGGGCAATGGAACTGCCCCGACTGGCACGCAAACATTGGTTCTCACTGGAACTTCAGGCGACTTGATCCACACTGCTGAGATTGAGCTGTCCATCTTCGCTCCGATCACCAGCAGTCCTGAATTAAGAACCCCAGCGAACAATGCCAGGGATATCTCCCCGCGGACCTCCTTCACCTGGACCTCGGTTCCCAACGCGGAGACCTATCAGCTGCAAGTCGCGAGCGACTCCGGCTTTAGCAATATCGTGGTCGATAAGCCTGGGATTGTTGGCACCAGTTTTACCTTGACCATGAATCTGGCTACTGACACACAGTACTATTGGCGCGTTTTTGCCGAGAACATTTGCGGGGACGTGATCAATGCCCAGGTTTTCACCTTCCGCACCAGCCCCGGACCAGGGGATTGCGCTGAAGGCTCGGTAAAGCAGCAACTCTTCTTTGAAGATTTTGAGGGCGGTCTTGGCATCTGGCAGAATCCCAGCAACCCATACAAATTTGATATAACCACCGTGCGGGCTTATTCACCAGTGAATTCAGTTTTGGCGAGCGTTCCCGCATCGACATCGGATCAACGCTTGGTCTCACCTGTGTTCACAGTGCCAAACACGACCGAATCGGTTTCGCTCATCTTCTGGCATCGCTGGACGTTTGATAGTCCTAGCGCCTGCAATGATGGTGCCATCCTGGAAGCTACCCTTGATGGAGGAACGACCTGGAACCAGGTTGCCAAGTCCTATCTCCTGACCAATGCCTACAACGGTTCGATCAAGACCGGCCAATATAACCCGTTGGCGGGCAGGCAAGCCTGGTGTTTCGGTACTGAAGAATGGGTGCGCACAGTAGTGCAACTTTCTCCCTACAAGGGTAAAACCGTCCAGTTCCGTTTCCGATTAGGCACTGGAAATACAGGGGCAGCAGAAGGTTGGTACATCGATGATGTCTTGCTCCAGACTTGTGTCGTAAACCCTCCGCCCTATCAAGTCTTTTTACCTTCAGTGTTGGCAGGCAATTAAACAATCCGCCTCTTTCTCTACAAAGCGCATCACTACCTCAGATAGTGAGGCGCTTTTTAATGGGAAGTAGAAGATGAATTGAAGTACAATTCTCCCCGATTAATGGATAGTTGAATCGCATCCTATGAGAAAAGCAAGAACTGCTTCTATTTATTCTTTGGTCGTAATTTTGAGTATGCTGCTCGCCGCTTGCAGCGGAGGTGTGCTGCAGCCAATTGCCCCCACCCCCTCACCCTCACCGAGCCAAGCTCCAACTCAGGCGTCGACTGCGACTCAATTCATCCCAACCCCCGAGCCGACACCCGAAACTCTACCCCTTGCGGTTTGGATTGACCCCCGCCTGCCTGAAGAAATCTTGCATGCTCTTGGTGATTTGCCTTCACTCGTGCAGGTAACGAGCAAAGAAGAAGCGGTGCTCAGCCTGACCATCGAAGCTGAAAAACCGATCATTTCCTGGGTGTACGCGCTGGCAGCACCCTTCGCGACAGTGACAGATGATGTTTCCTTGGAATCGCTGCTTGCTTTCTGGCAGAACAACGGAGACTTTCCCGCCAGGGTCTTGGTGATGCCGCCAGCAATTTTTGACAGTCTTAAAGCACGTTATGGAAGCCCCCTCGGAGATGTCCATCCGTTGGCGGAAAATGACCTGCTCACTTTCTGCCAGGCACACGAAAATGCCTGGGCGATCGTGCCATTCGAGACCCTCGAACCTCGATGGAAAGTGATCAGTCTGGATGAGAATTCTCCAATCCACAAGGATTTTGTTGTTGAAAATTATCCACTCACGGTGCAGATCGGTTGGGACGAAGGTATTCGATCGGTCACTGAAGCGGAATATAAGGTCGCGAATGATGCGATTGCGTCGGTCCCTGCCACCAATCGCCAGTCTGAACTCCTCACCACGGTTATTCTTACTGGTGTGACTGCGATGACACGTGCTACTGCCAAAGAGATGGAACTTTATGGCGTCCTCTCCCCGGCAGTCTCGGTTGGTGCATTAATGCGCGAGGCAGACATTGCCCATGTAAGCAACGAGGTCCCCTTTGCCAGCAATTGTCCTGCTCCGCAGTGGCAGCAGGAAGTGGACCTGGTTTTTTGTTCGGACGACAAGTACATAGACCTGATGCGCGAAGTTGGAACCGATGTGGTTGAGTTGACCGGGGATCACTTCAGCGATTATGGACCCGAGGCGATGTATCACACCCTGGAAATGTACGCTGCGGAAGGCTGGTCTTATTACGGCGGCGGAATTGACCTCAATGAAGCCAAACAACCGCTGAAGATCACCCACAACGGCAACAAGATCGCTTTCCTGGGTTGTAACGCCAAAGCGCCAGGTTATGCCACCGCCAGTGAAACCAATCCTGGAGCATTACACTGCGATCTGGATGAGATGGTTGAAACAATTCAGTCTTTAAAAGATGAAGGTTACCAGGTGATCTTCACTTTCCAACACGAGGAAATCTACCGCTGGAATCCGACAGAGGAAATGATTGCTGACTTCCATAGAGTGGCTGACGCCGGCGCAACGATTGTGAGCGGCAGCCAGGCGCATCAGCCCCACATGCTCGAGTTTTATGGCGACAGCCTGATCCATTATGGGCTAGGAAATCTCTTTTTTGATCAGCTTGGCTGGTTTGAGGATAGCAACAAGGCTTTTCTTGATCGCCATATCTTCTATGACGGGAAATACCTGGGGGTCGAGTTGATTACTGTGCAGTTCTTCAACTGGTCAACGCCAACTTTGATGACCCCCGAAGCACGAGCGGCTGTGCTTGAAAAGCTTTTTCTTGAGAGTGGTCTGACACAATAAGAAAGGATCTCTCTCACAAGTAAATATTTGAACAGAGTGTCATATAGATCTGGCTTTTAATGAAAAAACTTCGCTGATGGCGAAGTTTTTAGTGCCCCTACAGGGATTCGAACCCTGGTTTTAGCCTTGAAAGGGCTGCGTCCTAACCACTAGACAATAGGGGCATCGAGTTAGGTATTCTACATGAGTTTTCCAAACCGGTCAAGGTCGAATTTCTGTTGGTCTGTTGGTCTGTTGGTCTGTTGGTCAAATTTCTGTTGGCTAATAGCGTTAGCTGAATAACAGGATCTAAAGGTAAAAAAAGGTGTGATTACTTCCAAAACTGTCCAAAAATTTGAGTCCAAAAATTTGACACATTCTGTTCAGTGCTGTATAATGATTTTTCGTTGCCCCGGCGAAAGTTGGCTGGGGTTCATTATGTAAACCAACTTTCCCGTCCCTGCGCGGTGACACGCTCAGCAAGCGGTAAAGTAAAGATTGGAGAGAATATGAAGTATGCAGTTATCGAAGCGGGCGGTAAACAATACCGCGCCGAAGAAGGCCAGACTATCACTGTCGACCTTCTGACCGCCAAAGTCGGCGATGCAGTCACCCTCGATAAAGTGCTCATGGTAGTGGATGGCGATTCTGTGACCGTTGGTACTCCCTATATTGCGGGTGCCAGCCTGGACGCGACCGTCAAAGAGCATTACAAGGGCAAGAAGATTTTGATCTTCAAGTACAAACCAAAGATCGATTACCGCCGAAAGGCAGGTCATCGCCAACAGTACACCAGATTACTGGTTCAATCAATCGTAACGGAGTAGAGAAATGGCCCATAAAAAAGGTGGCGGGTCATCCCGCAATGGTCGTGACAGCCAGGGGCAGCGCCTCGGTATTAAGAAATTCGGCGGAGAATATGTCATCAGCGGCAATATCCTCGTTCGTCAGCACGGCACTAAAGTGCATCCGGGCTGGAATGTAGGTCAGGGACGCGATTACACACTCTTTGCGACTAAAGAAGGCTACGTAAAATACGAAACTCTCGCTGGCGGACGCAAGCGCGTTCATGTGGTAGATCAGCGTGAGGAGCCCGCGAAAGGCAGCAACTAATCATGAAAACTAAGATTCAACCTAAATACTATCCCGATGCCAAGGTCTCTTGTGCGTCTTGCGGCACTGAATGGACCACTGGTTCAACGGTGCCTGAGATCCGAACTGAAGTCTGTTCGAATTGCCATCCCTTCTACACTGGTCAGCAGGCTCGCATCCTCGACCGCGAAGGCCAGGTGGATCGCTTCTACAAGCGTCTCCAGGCTCGTCAGGACTACGTTGCCGATCAGAAATCTGCTTCCCAAGCCAAAACTTCTCCCAGCCGCCCGGTCTCCGAACTCAACCTTAGCACTAAAGCAGTGGCTGCACTCAACCGCGCAGAAATTGTGACGGTTGGTGATGTTCTCACCAAACTCGAGGGCGGCGAGAAAGCATTGCTCGAAATTGAAGGTTTCGGTCGTAAATCCTTGATCGACCTTAAGAAATCTTTACGCCAACTGGGATATCAGCTCCCGGCTGCAGCTCAGGAAATTGAGATCTAAATTGATCTAAAAGAAAATCAGGCAGGTTGCAAAACCTGCCTTTTTTTATTCTTCGCGTTGCCAGTCAACCATTAAAGCTTTATACTTTTCATCGTTATTATTACCTGAAGCAGGAGGCGTTATGTTACAACTAGCCGGAATTGTTGAAGTCATCACCGGATCCATGTTCTGTGGGAAAACCGAGGAACTCATTCGCCGTCTTAGGCGCGCAACCATCGCCAAGCAAAAGGTGCAGGTATTCAAACCTGTGATTGACGATCGTTATGCTTTTTTTAAAGTAAAGTCACATTCAGGCATGGATTACGAGGCTGTTCCTGTTAACAGCTCCGCTGAATTGCTTGAAAAGCTCGATCCAGAAGCAACCGTTATCGGTGTGGACGAAGCCCAGTTTTTTGATGACGGCATCGTTGATGTGGTGAACCAGTTGGCAGACCGCGGGCTGAGAGTGATTGTGACAGGCTTGGATACAGATTTCCGTGGTGAACCGTTTGGTTGCATGCCAGCGATGACTGCCAAAGCAGATAAAGTCGATAAGCTGACTGCGATTTGCGTTGTCTGTGGCGAGCCTGCCACGCGCACACAACGCCTGGTAGGCGGCAAGCCGGCCCGTTATGATGAGCCCATTGTGGTGGTTGGCGCTGCTGAGATGTATGAAGCCCGCTGCCGCCGCTGCCACTGCGTCCCGAAAGAGTAGGTGAATATGCCTCAGCCATACCAGGAATACATCGACAAAATCCTCATTCCAGAAGATAAACTTCAAGCTCGCGTCCGCGAACTTGCGGCAGAAATCAACCGTGATTATGCCGGAAAAGAATTGCTGGTGATCTGCATCCTGCGCGGTGGGGTAATGTTCCTCACGGATCTGATCCGCCATATTGAAGTGCCTTTGGCGATCGAATTCATGGCGGTTTCTTCTTATGGAACCGGCGTGCGTTCCTCGCAGGGCGATGTGCGCATCACGTTGGACCTAAACACTAACATCTATGGCAGGCATGTCATCATTGTTGAGGATATCATCGACAGTGGTCACACGCTTTCCTCTGTCATCGACCTGCTGAAAACACGCGATCCAGCTTCAATTTACGTCTGTACGTTGCTCGACAAGTATGAACGCAGGGAAGTGGAAGTGCCTATCCGCTATTGCGGGTTCAAAATCAAGAACGAGTTTGTTTTTGGATACGGACTCGACATGGACGAATACTATCGCAATCTACCCTTTATAGCGACTGTCGATTTGGACAAATATGGACCTCCGGCTGGATAGCGAATTGCTGCAGCTCCTGGAATTGGTTCGGGAGTTGGCGTCCGGCACACGGGTGTACCTCGTTGGCGGTGCCATCCGCGATTTGCTGCTTGGTCGACCTACTCAAGATCTCGATTTCGTTCTTCCCCACGGCTCAATCCAGTTGGCGAAGGCAGTAAGCCGTCGCCTGAATGGTGCTATGTACACGTTGGACGATGTACGCCATTCCGCGCGGGTGATCCTGCGGCAAGGTGAACAAGATGAGCAAGTGCTCGATTTTACCTCCTTCATTGGGGAGAATCTCGAAGAAGATCTGCGGCAGCGGGATTTTACAATCAACGCCATGGCGCTTGATCTGGACGCGCTAGCGGAGTTAATTGATCCCCTGGGTGGGGAAGCTGACCTGGAAGCCAGGCAGATAAGACTCTGCGGACCAGATTCACTTACCACCGACCCTCTGCGCGTTTTGAGGGGAGTACGCCTGATAAGCAGCTACAACTTGAGGTATGAATCGGAATTAACCGTAGCGATGCGCGTAGCCATAAAGAGATTGGGGGTCGTTTCTGGTGAGCGCATTCGCGATGAATTGTTTAAATGTCTTGCAGTTCCCAATTTCGAAGTTGTAGCAGCACTCTTAAGTGAGTTTGGGGTGTTTGATGAGCTGCGTCTGCTTACTTTCGGCGTGGATCCTGCTAGACCTCAAAATCTGCAGATTGAGACTGAAACATTGACCTTCTTGACGAGATTGAGCAATAAGCCTGAGGGCGGGCAGCAAGTGGCTCATGGAACACCTAATCCTGATTTTCAGCACTTGCATGCTTATCAGGTTATGCTGGATGAACCCCTGCAGGGTGGGCGGAAGCGCTGCCATCTACTGTTACTGTGCTCCATCCTGCTTCACATCCATCCGGTATTTGACGTTGGTGAGACGAGTACGCCTGGACTCCTCCCCGAGGAATTTTCGGAACAGATCACCCAGGCATTGCTGATTGGTCAGAAAGAAAAGGCTTACTTCAAGGCAGTTTCAGGCGGTTTTTTGAGGCTTGCGGATCTTTCCAGATGTCAAGCCGGGAAGCTGGATTACTATCGATTTTTCCGTGAATTTGGCTCATACGGGCTTGATAGTGCGCTACTGGCGATGGTAGAGGTCCAGTCGCAAAAACCGCTGCTTCAATTTAACCCTGAAATCTGCCGTGAAGTCTTTCATGCCTGGTTTACCGAGCAGGCTCGAACGGTCAACCCCCCGCGACTGGTCGATGGTGATCTTTTACAGCGCGAACTTGCGATTGGTCCTGGGGTAAAAATCGGTATCCTGCTCGAAGAAATCCGTGAGCAGCAGGTTTTAGGCAAGATCAACACAACGGCTGAAGCGATAGCTTTTGCGCAGGAAAATACTGAAAGGAATGCTTAAAATGATTGCACATCTGGAAAATCTTGATATGTTTTACGAAATCCGCGGGAGTGGAAAGCCTGTTTACCTCCTGCACGGTTTGGCTCTGGATCACAGCATTTGGTTGGAAATGGCGGAATACTACGCAGATCAGGCGCAGTTCATCATTCCAGATTTGCGTGGTCATGGCCACACGCCGCTTGGAAATGCGGATGGAAGCATCGAGCAATTTGCCAGGGATGCGCTTCAATTGGCTGACCATCTTGGTCACGAACAGTTTATCCTGGCAGGTCATTCCATGGGTGGGTATATCGCCCTGGCACTGGCTGAGACCCAACCAGAGCGGTTGGCAGGGCTTGTGCTGGTCACCAGCAATGCCCGCGCGGACACCCCTGAGAAGCGCGAAAGCCGGCTTGAGGAGGTCAGTCGGGTGATGGTTGAAGGTATGCAGAACATTGGCAAAACCCTGATCCAGCGTATGATGCCTGAAGGGGAGTTTATTCAACCGGACGAGCATATGTGCGATGTCGTTTTGAATTCACCATCAGCAGGATTTTCCAATGTTCAGACTGCGATTGCCAACCGTCCCAACCGCCAGGACGTTGTGAGGACTTTGACTTGTCCGGTTTTGTCAATTGCAGGCGGTAAAGATCAGCTTATGCCAGTGGAGATCGCCCTGGAGGCAGCAGAACACGCCAGGCAAGGTCGGAAAGTATGCCTTCCTGGAGTTGGTCACCTACCAATGCTCGAAGTTCCATTCACACTCGGCGCTTTGCTAGTAAGCATGTGAGGTTCTATGACAGACCTGGATTTTATCTTCAGCCGACGCAGTATTCGCCGCTTTACTGACGAAAAGGTTAGTGAAAATCATGTAAAGCTGCTGCTTGAAGCCGCTATGGCTGCGCCAACTGCGATGAACATGCGCCCCTGGCATTTTGTTGTGATCGATGATCCTGGCAAGCTGGCAGATCTTCACCGGATACTGCCTTTTGGCAAAATGCAAACACCCCTGGCAATCAGTGTTTGTGGAAACTTGGGATCCGCTAAAAAGCTCGTGACGGAGCGCTTCTGGGTGCAAGATTGCAGTGCAGCCACCGAGAATCTACTCCTCGCTGCAAATGCGTTGGGGCTGGGAGCTGTTTGGTGTGGAGTGCATCCTATTAACAGGCTCGAAAGCGCAATCAGCAGCAGCCTCAACCTGCCATCCCACGTGATTCCCCTTAACGTGGTGTTCATCGGTCACCCCGCCGAGAAGAAGCCTCCCCGAACACAATATGATCCGGCGAAAATCTCGCACAACCTTTTTGAGGTCCGCTGGGAATCTTCGGTGGATCAGGATTGACTGAAGGAACTATAATGTGCGAAAATAATTGCCAGCATAATTGGCAAACAAGACTGCTGGAACCCGATTTGGATCCATAGTTATTCCATTTTCTTGGAATAAATCTATAATTTGTTCAAAAGAACAAGAAATTGCCTTGTACAGTTAATTTGAAAGTTAATTTGGAAAGCGAGTCTGCAAAATGAATATGGTAAAATTAATGATTGTGGACTTACATAATAATAAAGATCATTAGGAGGATCTATGTCAAAAAAATGGGTATATTTATTCGATGAAGTTGATCAGGCTGAAGCGTACGCCGGAAACTGGGATGGCGTTCGTGGCCTGCTTGGTGGCAAAGGTGCCAACCTTGCTGACATGACACGCGCTGGTGTGCCAGTGCCTCCCGGATTGACCATTACGACCGAAGCCTGCAACGCTTTTCAGGTTACCCGCGAATTCCCGGAAGGGATGTGGGACCAGGTTCTTGCAGCCCTAAAAATTGTTGAGGAAAAGTCCGGCAAGAAATTTGGTGACCCCGTCAATCCGTTACTGGTATCCTGCCGTTCAGGTGCCAAATTCTCGATGCCTGGCATGATGGACACTGTCTTGAATATTGGCTTGAATGATGAAGTGGCAAAAGGGTTGGTAGTCCAAAGTGGTGACGAACGTTTCGTTAATGATTCGTATCGCCGCTTAATTCATATGCTCGGCACCGTTGTGATGGGCATCGATGACGAACATTTCGAAGAACCTCTGAAAGCCTACAAACAGCAAAAAGGTTACAAGAGCGACCTTGAAATGACCGCAGCCGACTGGGCAATTATCACCGAAACCTACAAGAAAGTTGTTCGTGAGCAGATGGGTTTTGAATTTCCGCAGGATCCTTACAAACAGCTTGAGCTGGCTGTCAAAGCCGTGTTTGACTCCTGGAATTCCAAACGTGCTATTGACTATCGCCGTCGTGAGAATATACCTGACGACCTCGGTACTGCCGTGACCATCCAGACGATGGTTTTTGGCAATATGGGCAGCGACTCTGGTACTGGTGTCGCGTTCACCCGCGATCCCCAGACGGGTGAGAAGGTCATGTTTGGTGAATATCTGATGAATGCCCAGGGTGAAGACGTTGTGGCTGGCATTCGCAATGCCTCCAAGATCTCTGGCTTGAAAGAGGAATTACCGGAAGTCTACAATCAGTTTTCTGAAATCACCGCTCGCCTTGAAAAACATTACAAGGACATGCAGGATGTTGAGTTCACCATTGAACACGGCAAGCTCTGGATGCTCCAGACCCGAAACGGCAAACGCTCCGCAAAGGCCGCCATCAAAATCGCTCACGATATGGTGGAGGAAGGTTTGATCGACAAGCCCACCGCACTCAATCGGGTCACCCCTGAACAGATCGATCAAATGCTGCATCCCCAGTTTTCGCTAACAGACATAGAAAAAGCCCGTTCAGAAGGACGCTATTATGCTAAGGGTGTTAACGCATCTCCGGGTGCTGCGGTAGGTCGGATCTATTTCGATGCAGATACGATTGAAAAGATGCACAATGTTGAAAAACAGGATGTCATCATGGTGCGGCCATTCACCAAGCCGGATGATGTGCACGGTATGCTGGCAGCCAAAGGTATCCTCACAAGTGAAGGTGGTGCCACCTCGCACGCTGCAGTGGTTGCCCGCCAGTTCGGTGTCCCCTGTGTGGTTGGTGCCTCGGATATTGTGATCGATTTGAATAAGCGCGAGATGACCTGCCATGGTATCACCGTCAAAGAAGGCGAATGGATCTCTCTCGATGGAACCACCGGTGAGGTTTTTGTTGGTCAGCTTAGTCTTACCACTCCGGATATCTCAGAACAGAAAGAACTCATGACGCTCCTGGGTTGGGCAGACGAAGTTGCCCGCCTGCAGGTCTGGGCAAATTCTGACTATCCCGCTGATGCCAGGCGCGCCCGTTCTTATGGCGCCAAGGGAATCGGTCTTTGCCGAACTGAGCATATGTTCTTTGAAGTTACGCGCCTGCCAGATGTACAGTTGATGATCATGAACGCTGAAGCCACCCAGCGTATGTTGAACAGCCTTGAACAGCTCGAAAATGCATATGCTGCTGGTCGCCTTGAAGGACGAAGCCTCAGCGAGCAAGACAAAGTCGCTCTGAAGGCTGAAATTGACGCACAAAAGGACAAAATTGAGAATTCGCCTGAATCAAAGGCTTACTTTGGCGCGCTCAAGAAGATCCTGCCTCTACAGCGCAGTGATTTCTACGGACTCTTTGAAGCGATGACCGGTCTGCCAGTGATCATCCGCCTGATCGATCCCCCGTTGCATGAATTCCTGCCAAGCCTGGAAGATCTGCTGACTGAAGTTGCCACCCTGAAAGCCAAGGGTATTACCGAAGGCCTGGCAGAAAAACAGCAGATGCTTGACATTGTCCAGGGAATGCACGAAAGCAACCCCATGATGGGCTTGCGCGGCATCCGCTTGGGCATCGTTTACCCCGACATCATGAAGATGCAGGTTCGCGCGATTTTTGAAGCTGCCTGCGATGCCAAACTTAATGGTTTTGATCCACACCCCGAAGTAATGATCCCCCTCACCGGGCACGTGAACGAGCTCAAGGAAGTCCAGCCTACATTGGTGAAAATTGCCAAGGACGTGATGGCTGAGAAGGGTGTGGAGGTCAGCTACAAATTTGGTACCATGATTGAAATCCCTCGTGCTGCGGTAACCGCTGCTGAGATTGCCAAATATGCCGAATTTTTCTCCTTTGGCACCAACGATCTTACCCAGATGACCTTTGGCTACAGCCGCGATGACGCGGAGCGCACCTTCCTGGGTGTGTATGTTGAGAAGGGTATCCTCGAAAAGAACCCCTTCCAGCAGCTTGACCGCGAAGGTGTTGGCCGCCTGATGAAACGCGCGATTGAAGATGGTCGTGCCGTTCGTCCGGAACTGGAAGTCGGAATCTGCGGTGAACACGGCGGTGACCCAAGCTCAATCGAGTTCTGCCATATAATTGGCAACAACTACGTCAGCTGCTCACCATTCCGTGTGCCTTTGGCTCGCCTGGCAGCTGCGCAGGCTGCGCTGAAGCACGGCTAAATTTTGTTTTATACAAAAAACGGCCCCTGAGAGAAGGGGCCGTTTTTTGTTACTTAATATTCCTGGTATTACACCTGTAAATCAGTTGATGGCTGGTTACTGACCATAAATTAAAGAGTAACGATGGAAAATTTCAACTATATTGCGGATATATACCCTTGTTTCCAGGTAGCGTATAGCATTCAGGAAAACATCCGGGTCCTCACCAGATACATTTACCCAGTTTATAACGTTTCCTGGGCCTGCGTTGTAAGCTGCCAGCGCCTGGTAATGATCTCCCTCAAACACGTACAACATCCTGGAAAGGTAGTTACTTCCAAGTTCGAGATTGTAATAGGGAATGTCCAGATCGTCAGCTGTAAAATCTGTCAGAAATCCGGTTTCAGTAGCGATTTGCTGTGCGGTGGAAGGCATCAATTGCATGATCCCGCGCGCGCCTGATCCTGAGGAAGCCTGCGCTCCAAAGTGGCTCTCTTGGTAAATGACGCTCAGCAGCAGCAGCTCCGACAGGTCATACTTTTCTGCAGCAGCTTTTATCCAGGGTGGGTAGTACGCACCATATTCAATATAGGTGAAATAGGGCGGGTATGCTGCCGAAAATGGTGTATCCGCATAGCCAGAGAGTTTGGCGATGAGCTTGCTTGCCTCAATGGCAGAGTTGTAATAACCTCGTTCCAGAAATACTTTGATGAGCCGGAAAATGTCCAGCGGGTCGTCCTGGTTTTCATTGAGCAGCGTACTCAATTCAGAGGAAGCATTGCCATACATTCCAAGCCGGTCAAACTCCATAGCCCGGATAAACGTTGGTTGATCGAAAAGCTCCGAACTGTAATCCAGATTGGTCCCCATCGGAAGATTGAATGCAGTTTTTAACCACTCTCCTGCGGGGATGCGAAGATCTGCCAGGTCCACATCAAGCTTCAATTGCGCCGGCTCCTGGAAGGGCGTGCGACCTTCGAGCAACTCTGCTGCGCGGATGCCGTAGTAGCCATAAGGAGCCTGGTTGATCGCAGCCTGCCAATTCAGCCTGGCTTCTTCATCCTTTCCTTGTGCCTCGTTGATCTTGCCCAGCCAAAAATAAGCTGCCGATAATTCAAAAGGTTCGGCGCTCATGGGGATGATGCGATTGAAATTGTCCGCCGCTTTATCGAACTGCCCCAGTTCAAAGTAGACGGAACCACCAAAAAACAAACCATTGAAAGCTTTCTCGGAGGCTGGAAACTCGAGTGCGATGCGAGTCCATGAGTCCGCAGCGGCCTGCTTCTGATTATCAAACAACAGGTAGCTTGCGGCAGTATCCAGCAGATCTGGCGCTTCCGCCTCGGAATGAAGCTCTGCTGCCAGGCTGAGCGCCGTGTCAATTGCCAGCTGGATTTGCCCCAGGTAGCTGTTTTGGGTTTCAATGATTGCCTGAATTGCGTCCATTCGATAGGGGCTGGCAGGATAAGTGGCAATTAGCTCGCTCCAAAGCTGGATTGCTGCCTTATCTTCGGCGGTTCCACCTGCGAAATTAGCCTGCAGGCGTTCGTCGGATGTGAAACCCGCCAGCACCAAACCTTGTGCCCTTGTTGCCAATCCTTTGTAGTAGAGAGCTTTATCAAGATCGACATTGTTATTCGCAAGGTAACGGTCAAACGCCTCGATAGCAAGCGGATATTGCCCGATATAGTAGTTGATCAACCCGCGCTGAAGCTCATTGACTTCCTGCCCGGCATCCAGCAGTGCCAGTAAGGCTGAGTAACTGTCGTAGGCGTAAGGGAAATTGTTGACAGCATCCTGATAATAAGCGTAAGCTTCTTCTTCCTGGCCGTCATCCATCAAAATACGGCCAATTAGAAGGTCCATTTGTGCCTTCGTGTAATCGCTGTCGGTTTGAATATAGATTTCCTTGTAAATATCGATAGCAGCCTGGTTTTCCCCCATGTTTGCATATCCAGTCGCAACCTTCTGCGCGATGGACAGATTATCTTTTGTTGGGGCCGCCAGGTAAGCCGTTTTATATGCTTCAAAGGCTGCCTCAGCCTGACCATCATCGCTTAGCAAGTCGCCGATTTTTTCATAGACATAATGGTCAATAACTCCAGGTCGGGCTGCGGAATAAGCCTGGAACTCAATTAAGGCATCATCCTTGCGATCCTCCGCCAGGGCAGCCTCACCGAGGATAAAGTGGGCTCTGGCAGCGGGCAGTGTTGTGGGGTATTTGTTGACCAGATCTTCTAAAATGCGATTGGCTTGGTAATAATCTTCCTGTTTAAAGTAAGTCAACCCCTGCCCGAAAAGCGCAGTTGCTTTAAATTCATCGGTATCTTCGGGCAGCGTGCCTGAGTAGAGCTTGTAAGCCTCGCGATAATCGCCGAATGCCAGCGCCAGATCAGCCTCCGCCAGAGTTGCCTCCGGGGTAGGCGCGCTCTCAGGGATCCCGGTGGGCATAGAGGTCTGTTCAGAACCCGGAACGGTAGTCGTGGGAACAGCAGTCTCGGTTGGCGTTGGCGGGGTTTTGATCGGACCACAGCCACTGGCAAGCACAATGCTAAAAATTACTGGAAGTAATAACCAACGGGAAGCAGATTTCATTCCTGACTTATAAACCAAAGTGCAGGGCTTGTCAAATAGGCTTGTTGTAAAAATACAATAGGTTTGGCAGCCGGTTTTACTGGTCTTTTAGCACAGATTTTGACCTAAACCGGATAAGGTTGAATATAATCAAAAAAAAAACAAATCTGGAGTTCGGATGAAAAGTTGGCAGCTCTACTTTGAAGTTATGCGGGAAGTCGTTGAGGATGTCCTCAACACACAAGAAGCCAATATTATGAAGGCGGCAGAGATCCTCACAAATACTACCCAGAACAATGGAATCATTCACCTGTTTGGGTCAGGGCACTCCAGTCTGATAGCTGAAGATGTGTTTTGGCGGGCTGCTACGCTGGCGAACGTGCACGCGATTTTTGAGTCAGCTGTGGCAGGTATCAACGAAGTCACTAAAACCAGCAAGATCGAGAAACTCGAGGGCATCGGCAGAGTCATCCTGGAATACAACCGCGTCCTGCCTCCGGACGCAATCATTTGTATTTCCAACTCAGGCAACAACGCTGCTACGGTGGATGTGGCACTGGGAGCTAAAGAACGGGGAGTGCCAGTGATCGCGATCACAAACGTAACATATGCCGATCAGCTCACAACTCACCACAGCAGCGGCAAGAAGCTGAAGGACGTGGCAGATGTTGTCATCGACAACTGCTCCCTTTACGGTGATGCCGCGGTTGAGATTCCGGGTTTTTCTCAGAAAGTTGGAGCTACCTCCACCATCCCTGTGGCTTTCATAGTGCCTGCGCTGCTTGTGCAGACCTGCGAGAACCTTGTGGATTTGGGGATCCAACCTGATGTTTACTACAATGGACATCTGGCGTATGAAGACCCCGCCATCAAACTGCATAACGATGCCCTGGTTGACAAATATTTTTACAGGATACGCAACTTGTAGGTCGAAATAAAATCTACTCTGAAAGCCAGAGCAGTTTTTGTATCTATTGATTCGTTGTTCAAGCAGCGTACTTGGTGAGTAAAGAAGGGATGGTAGCGCGCATGAGGGCAAAAGTCTTGCGAAAAACTGCCAATTTTTGCTCATCACTGCCAACAACCGCTGCAGGATCTTCGAAACCCAGGTGGATTTTCTCACCTTGTTTGAGCCAAACCGGGCAGGTCTCGTTCGCGCGGTCACAGACAGTGACTACAAGGTCAAAGGTGTCATTTGAAAACTCGTCGACCGATTTTGACCGCCCTTGATGAAAAATGCCAGCTTCCTCAATGACCTTTTGTGCAAACGGGTTCACCATACCGGTAGGTTCGGTGCCGGCGCTGAAGGCCACCCATTTATCCCAGCAGTCGTTATTTACGATTGCTTCAGCCATCTGGCTGCGTGCGGAGTTGCCTGTGCACAAGAAAAGAACTTTTTTCCGACCCTTTAGTTCGTCATCTTCTGCATCGGAGGGCTCAATGTGCGGTGCGTTCGTTGCATTTTCATCTTCGACAAGGATCTCATTTGAAAAATCGCCTTTGTCCATCGCCGCCAGAAGGGCTTTAGCTTTGTCGGCATCTTCAGGGGGCACCTTTATGCCCACCTCGCCGAGGTCGCCAACTGTAAAGCTATAGATCAGCCCCAACGTGTCCTGGTCGATGTAAACAGAGATGCCCTGTGCCTCGAGGAACGCCTTAATCGTTTCAGCGTCCAGTCTGCCATGGGCGCTGTAGACTGTTACGTAAGAATCCAAACCTTCGTTTGCCATTAAAAGCTCCAGTCCTCAGTACAGCGCTTCCAATCGACCAGTTCTTCTGGTGTGAACCACAGCGCGATTTCAATTTCAGCGTTTTCAGCAGAGTCAGAGGCATGGGTGAGGTTCTTCTGATTTTGGATGGCATAATCACTGCGGATTGTGCCGGGGTCTGCATCCGTACCGCGTGTTTTTCCCATTGTCTGGCGTATGGCAACAATTGCATCCGGTCCGGTCCAGACCATTGCCATCACCGGTGAAGAGGTGATAAAAGCAATCAAGCTATCAAAAAATGGTTTTCCCGCATGAACGGCATAATGCTGTTTTGCCAGCTCCGGGCTAACCTGCAGGAATTTCGCAGCCACAAGACGCAGCCCGCGGTTTTCAAGCCTTGTGATCACCTCACCAATCAACCCACGCTGTACGCCATCGGGTTTAACCAACACTAAGGAACGTTCCATGCCACACTCCAATCAGAGTTTTTTCTCAATCCAATGCGCTATTGAGTTCGTCGTAGATGTCCCAAAGATCGCTCGCGTCCGAGGAGAGCGTCAGTTGGGAGCGCAGGATTTGCTTCGCGGCTTCCGCAAAACCAGGATCCGATTTATTATCAAGGATTAGCTTGATAGCTTTTTCGCGTTGTCCTTGATTGAGGAAGTCGCGGACTTCCTGCCTGAAAGTTTCTACTGCCTGAAGATGCAAGTCTTCTGCGATAGGCTCCCCGTCATTTTCGATCAGGTTTACATCCATACCAGCTTCGGGAGCTTCGAATGTTTCCGCCGCTGATTCGATCTCCTGGGTTTCGCTGGCTGGCTCAATTTCCAGTGTTTCCTGCTCCTGGAAGTCACCTATTTCCTGCCATTCATTTTCGACAGGTATTACAGGTGGTGTGAATGCCTGCTCCTCTTCCAGATCCTCCAAGAAAGGAGCCTGAAGATCCTGGGTGCCACCAGTCTGGGTATCCTCCCCAGACTGCTCCGGGCTTGCCGCAAACTTTAGTAACCATTCCGGCACCTGTGTTTGGGGCGCATCCGACGAGACTTTGACTGGCTGCGTACCCTCTTCACGGGGCGGTGCTGCAGTGGATCCATTCACGACGACTGGTTGGGTAATATCATTTTCTTGCTCAGACACAGCTAGTCTCCGAGGTAATCGCGCAATTTTCGTCTCACGCTCGGGTGGCGCAGGCGGGTGAGCGCCTGGGCTTCAATCTGACGCACACGTTCGCGTGTGACGCCCATTTTCCGCCCAACTTCTTCGAGGGTGTATGCCTGTCCATCCAGCAAACCATAGCGCAACTGCAAGATACGTACTTCGCGGGGAGGGAGTGTATCCAGCACTTCCACGAGGTGTTCGCGCAACAGGTTAAATGTGGCGGTTTCATCCGGTGGCGGAGCTTCGTCATCTTCGATGAAGTCACCGAGCACGGAATCCTCCTCATCATCCGTTGGTGTTTCCAGCGAAAGCGGCCGGCGGGCAACCTGAATCATGTTCTCGACCTTCTTGGGTGGCACATCAAGTGCTTCAGCCAACTCTTCGACCGATGGATCCCGACCCAATTTCTGGGTGAGCTGATGCTGGACGCGCAGAAGCTTGTTGATCTGGTCGCCCATGTGCACCGGAACGCGGATAGTTCTGCCCTGGTCCGCGATGGCACGGGTGACGGCCTGGCGGATCCACCAGGTGGCATAAGTGCTAAATTTATGTCCGCGTTGGTATTCAAATTTCTTGGTAGCGCGGATCAAGCCAATGTTTCCTTCCTGGATCAGGTCAAGGAAAGGAACGCCGCGCCCCATATATTTCTTGGCGACGCTGATCACCAGGCGGGAATTAGCGGTGATGAGGTGGTCACGAGCCTGTGTGCCATCCTCAATAAGTTGACGCAGTTCCATGCGTCTCTTGTTACTCAGGTTTCCCTGGGCGAGCTCTGCCCGTGCCATTCGACCTCGTTCGATCCTCTTCGCCAAAATGACCTCTTCTTCGATATCATTCAGCAATGGCACACGGCTGACTTCCTTCAGGTACAGTCCAATTGTGTCATCGGTATCAATACTAGCCAAATCGTCGACAGCTGGTTCTTCATCGATGGTATCTGAAAGCTCCTCATCTGAGGGTTCCTCTCTTGGCATATCATCGTCGGTAATAGCGATGCCAGCATTGTTTAAGGCGTTATAGACTCCTTCGAGCTGGTCGATATCCTGCTCAGCTTCAGGGAAGAAACGAAGAATGTCATCATTAGTCACGTACGACTTTTTTCGAGCAAAATCCAAAAGGCGAGTGAGAGATGTTGATGGGGGATCTTCGTCGAGTATAGGTTGGTTGTTCAATCTTGCCATAGATAGCAGTGGACCTTTTCTGTATTGTTGAATTACGTTTCAATAGAGTACGATATTTTAAGACAAAATTCAAGAGCAAAATGAAAAGGGCTTGTGAAAAGGGCTTGTAAATAGGTCAAAATGAAACGGGGTTAAGAAGGAATTAGCGCTAAAATGATATTTGATCGGATAAACTCACAAAGAAACAAAACACCTTCATGCGAAGGTGTTTTGTGGGGTCGTAATAGAAAATCTACGAGTAAGAAACTTTTATTTAAGAGTTTGTTGCTTCACAGTTACTGCCGGCAAGGCGGGAATTTCCAGATCGGCTCCTCCTGTTGGGGGTTGAACCTCTTTCTTGAATTGCGTCCAGGCATGCATTGCCAGCGAAAGAGCAATAACGCCGTAGGAAACAAACACTCTGAAGTACTCACCAATCTGAGCGTTGTCGAACAATTGCTTGCCTGCTTCCGGGGCTACAATAAACAGTGTATGGAAGAGAATGACACCGATGATGGCCTGTTTGTTGGTGGCTTTCTGCACCGATGCGCCTCCAACCAGTAAGGCTGCAATGGCAAATTGCGCGATTTGCGTGTGAGCGCCGTAGGTTGAAAAAGTACCGATATTTTGCAGGAAGATCAACTGTCCCCAGCTTGCTAAAACGGTAGAAATGATCATTGCAATCACGCGGGTCTTATCGACATCAATGCCCGAAGCCATTGCCACGCTTTGGCTCTGTCCAACAGTGCGCATATTCTGGCCTAAGCGGGTGGATAGAATCTTTTGATTAAACCAGCACAAACCTGCTATCAAAAGAAACGGCAAAACTGGTAACTTGACGTACGAAAGCACTTCTTCAATCTCAGGTATAAAGGTTAGGGCGTAAATCAGACCGTAAACCAGCAGCGTCACAATGGGTTTGACCAAGGTTTTGAGTGGTTCTTTATTGATCCAGATCGACTTAATAATTTTTATTAACTCCAAGATCGCCAAAACAATCAGCACCGCCGTCAGGGCATCCAACAAAATTAAGCGATCTGTGGAAAGGAATTTCTCAATTTCGGGGATATACGAGATGCCAAACAAAAGCCCAAAAATCCCAAAGAAGATGAAATCTCCCTTGTTCAACTGATACTTTTTGAGAAGGTGTAAGATGATTTTGATGAGAGTGACAGCCAGAACCACGTAAAATACAACCGTGACGATGTCCACCATACGCACAGAATCAATTGCGTATTTTAGATTACCCGTCAAGTCGATCGTATTTTTAACCCCCATCCCGCCAGAAATGATTAATTTGGGATTGTCGACTGGAATGACCCCGCCGATAATCACCAGGAACAACAGCTGGTATAAACCATCAGCAAAATAGCCCAAAATAAGCCCGGCAATCATCTCCGCGCCTTTCATGCGGTTGAAAAGTTTTCCTACCAGATAGCCAAACAGCACAGCCAGTGGAGTGGCTATCAGGACGCTCAAAAGCATACCGCCAAAACCGCCAAGCCCCCAGTAGACAACGCAGAACACAGCAATTTGGGCAGCAATCGCGCCAATGACGATGCCAAAGTTCAAGCCTAAGCCAGCCAGAACCGGAATGATCAAAGCCAGTACGGTGAAGGTATTACGGGTTATGCGAGTAAAAACACCATCCACAATAAAAGTCATAGGACTGCCCGAGAGCAAAATGGCAGCAAGACAAATAGCCGCGAAAGCAATCATGACCTTATTGTCAAAGAGGAAAGAACCGGCTTTTTTGAAGAAATCATTTTTTTGGTTCATTGGTTTCCTCCTTTCGTCTTGGATAAGGCATAGAGAATAATGCCATTGGAAATAATGATTCTCAACACTTCTGGTAGAGTTCCAATTTTAATCACTTCATTAGCGACAGGTAAGGCGGTCACAAGGATTCCCTGGAAAAGCAAAGTTCCAATCAGGACATGCGAAATTTTCGCACGCCTCACCGAGGCGCCTCCAATCAAGATTGAAGCCGCGCTGGCAAATCCCATCATGAGGGGTGCGTTATAAAGCTGCAAAAAGCCGTAAGTTTGGGCGTAAAGAATAATCCCTACCGCTCCAAGAACAGTCGAAATCGCGGTACCCAGAATGCGCATACGGTCAACATCGATGCCGCTGGAGGTGGTGAACAGTTGATTCTCACCTGCTCCGCTCATGGCTATACCCATTTTGCTTCTGAAAAAGAGCCAGACAAAAAAGCACAACAGAGCAAATACCAAAATCAACCCAAGGGGGAGAGTAAAGTCTCCAATTTTGAAGGCTAACCAATGCAGCCATGCCGGCTGCGTTGACTGTACTACGTCTGGATTACTCAATAATCCCCCAAAGCTGCCTGAAAGACTGGCTGTGTTGCGCAAACCCTGCCCCTGTAGAGGCCAGCTAAGTTCACCGTTTTTGAAGGCGAGTGAGAGCCAAACGATGTTCATGAAGGCAATTACCGAAAAACCAACATAGGTGGAAACCGTCATTTCTGAGCCTTTGACTCGGTTGAGAAGTAAACCATAAAGCGTTCCCAATATCGTCGCCATGATGATTCCAAAAATGAGTGCGAGCAAAAGTGTCAACCAGGGCGCGCCAGCTCCTAAAACCTCGTTCCAGTTTCTGAGAAAACTGATTTCCATCGCAAAAACAGAACCTAAAAGTCCTGCCGAAATTCCCAAAGAAACGCCAAAATTCAATCCGATTCCACTTTGAATGCCCGGAACCATTGCTAATACCAAAGTTCCGTACATCAGCCAGCGCCTGACAACATCGCTAAATAATGCGGCTGGTGAAAACCCCAAAATTATGGAGACTACGACGAGGCAGATGAAAAACAGACCGATAATTAATCTTGGTAATCCGATGCTTTCGTAGATTTCTTTTATGGTTTTCATACGGCTTCCTCCTCTCTGACACCTGCCATGGCCAGACCAAATGCAGCATCAGAATCATCGGGTTTCATTACCGAGAAAACTTTTCCTTCGGAGACAATTGCTATGCGATCGCACAGAGATCTGAGCTCCACCAATTCTGAACTGATCATTACAATCGTTGTTCCCTGTTCACGATTAATTTTCGTAAGATACTCCAAAACCAATTTTTTCGCACCAATATCAATACCGCGTGTTGGTTCTGACACAATCAGAATTTTAGGGTCCATTGTTATAGCCCTGGCAAGGCATACTTTTTGCTGGTTGCCTCCCGAAAGACTGCCGGCTGTCTGGGAAGGACCAGTGCAGCGGATATCAAACAATTTGATCATTTCCCGGGTGTGTTGATCCGCTTTGGCTTTATCCAAAATTTTCATTGGGCCGATGCGTCTTAGAAATTGATCCTTTATTTGCATTGCTGTAAATGTGATATTCCGCTCAACCGATTCGCCAAGCAACAAACCGACACCTCTGCGGTCTTCTGAAACAAAAGCAATATTATTGCGGAGGGCTTCACCCAATTTGCTGAGATCCAAGCGTTTCCCAAAAGCGAAAACATCCCCTTGCGTGTCGAAAAGACCTATAATGCCGTTGACAATGCCTATTTTGCCTTGTCCTGCCAAACCACCGAACCCAAAAATTTCACCTTCCCGGATTTTAATGTTCATGCCTTTCACGCGTTCTCCGGGCATGTCCACGTGATAATCTTTGAATTCGAGCGCAATTTTGTTATCTGACAAGTCCCGGCTTGCTAAAAGACTATCATCAACCAATTTATCGATTTGACGGCCGATCATAAGTTCGGCGATTTTTGTCAGAGTAATATCCTTGACATCTTTTCGAACGACAAATTCACCATCCCGTAAAATAGTCATGCTATCAGCCACAGCCATAACCTCGGTTAACCTGTGGGTGATGAAGATGATAGCAATTCCCTTTTTGGCAATCAATCGCATGATTTCCAACAAACGGTCCGCTTCTCCTTCGGTCAAAACCGCAGTGGGTTCGTCAAAAACAAGCAACTTTATGCCAGTTTTATCGATTTCACGGGCGATTTCGATAAATTGTTTATAACCAATCGGCATTCCTGCCACTTTAGCATATTCATCAATGTTCATCATCCCGATGCTATCCAAAGCCTTTCGGGCTTCTTTGGACATTTGTGTCCAATTCATCTTTTCAAGTAAATTGCCAAAAATCTTACTCAACGCGGTAGGTTCACCAATTTCTCTACCCAGCTTGATGTTTTCTGTGACATTGAATTCGGGGATAAGCATAAATTCCTGGTGAACCATGCCAATTCCACAGTTCATGGCAGTATGCGGACTGTCAATGGAGATTGATTCTCCATTTATCTGGATTTCGCCTTCAAATCCTCCTGTGGAATAAATAACGGGCATTCCAAAAAGAATATTCATCAAGGTGGTTTTGCCAGCGCCGTTTTCTCCGACCAGGGCATGGATTTCACCAGGCTTCACATTGAGGTTAACGCCTTTCAAAACCCGATTACCAAAATATTCCTTGGAAATATTTTTCATTGACAGCAAGTATTGATCGTCCAATGCTGTTTCTCCTTCTCTAATTTTCATAAAGAAGTGCCGGCTTGCAAAGCGCAAGCCGGCACTTTGTGGAGTTTAGTCGTTAATCAAAAGTGGTGTTCTTTGAGAAATCATAGTAAGGAGCCAGTAACATCAGGAAGTTGGGCAGATCAACCCCATCTTCATTGTAAGATGTTATGGTGATATCACCTACGTTTCTCGCTGCGGCAGCTTCGTTCAAGGTTTGCTTGAAGGCTTCCACGTCCCGAGGATTTGTGACCTCACCTTCTGCGAATTTGATTGCGTAGCGTACACCCGCGTCTATCATCAGCATATTGATGGGAACACCCCAGGTTGACATGCGGCCTTCCTGCCCCTTTTCTTTCAGCTTGATCGCGATTTGATCGAGCATGTACTGCACATCGCCTTCATGACCCTTGACATCAATGTTCAATGCCGCGGGATAGCCATGATAGGGGCTTGGGCAGCACTGCTGCGGATAAATCGCACCGTTTTCCCAGACGGTCCGGATCAGAGGTTCCTGCATGGCACAGTTCGTGGAGAAGAAGGCTGTGTCTTTGCCGTAGGTTGCGATCTGCCGTGGAACATCCTCAGTAATAAACTGCTGTGCGCCGGAGACGCCAGCGTCGCCGGTTGGATCTGGCGCGTTGACTTCAACCAGTTCGATCCCTAATTCTGCACAGGTTTCCTTCATGATCTCAAGCCGTCGCGCGATGGTCGCATAGGACAGATGGCGCGGGAATGAGTAGTGGATGAGGGTTTTTGCTCCCATTTGGGCTGCTAATTCGGGGATGGTTCGACCCATTGAAATCTCGTCGACCTGTAATACGATGTCTGCTTTTTCCGCGATGATTGGCGGATCTTCTGCAGGTACTCCGGCTATGAACAGCATGTCAGGTCGGGTTTCGCGGACCTTCTCAATGGCTGCCGCAGCTCCGGGGATGGCCTGCACAAAAACGATCGCCTTCACCTCAGGATCAGACGCCATCTGCACTACCTGTGAAATGGTAGTTTCTGTTTCAGTTGAGAAGTTGTCAGGATAGGTGGCATGAACGATCATATCGCCATACTTGGCGATCTGGTTCATCGCTTCCTGATATTCTTCTTCACCCTGTGAGACAGTCCCGGTCATAATCCCAATTTTGTAGGGCTTTTCCTCCGGTTCCTCTACTACAGGCTCCACCTCTCCAGCGGGTTGGTCTGCTGGAGGTGCTTCTGTTGATCGGCAAGCTGTTGTTGAAAAAATCAACACAAAGCACATGATCAACAGTACCAGTTGAACCAATGACTTCTTACTTTTCATCTATTACTCCTTATTTGATTTAGTTAAGGATATGGCGAAATGGTTTTGCTTTTTGGAAAATTTTACGACCAGCTCTCCACATAACCAGTCTGATATGTCCGAAAAGCTAACCGATCAAGCGGGCGGATCTTTATGCTCACTTATTTCGATATTATCATCTGCAAAATAAACTGTCAAGGAAATTTTTCACAATTACTGAGATACGGTTAGTGATTGCTATATGTCAATTATTAGACGTGTTGCGCGTTGCAAATAGGTTTCATACGTGAAGATGCACTATAAGCGGTGTCCTGGTCTTGCGAGGTAGTTGCCCGTCAGGTCTCCATTCATTTCATACAGGACAATTTAGATTTCGCGGATGGACTAAAGCCCATCCGTACGGTCAGGTTTATTTCGTACGGTGGGGGTTTACTCCCACCGCGACCAGTCCTTTAATTCAGTAAAGCGGATGGACTAAAGCCCATCCGTACAAGGGGCTTGCTTCGTACGGTGGGGGTTTACTCCCACTGCATCCAGTCCTTTAATTCAGACATAGCGGATGGACCAAGGCCCATCCGTACAAGGGGCTTGCTCCGTACGGTGGGGGCTTGCTCCCACTGCGACCAGTCCTTTAATTCAGTAAAGCGGATGGACTAAAGCCCATCCGTACGGTGAGGTTTACTTCGTACGGTGGGGGTTTACTCCCACCGCGACCAGTGTTTACCCCCACCGCGTCGGTTTGTTCAGAGTTTGCTTTCCGTAGTTGGTATAGTAATCCAACTTTCGATCCTGGCCTCCACGTTGCCGCAAGAATTTTGTCTCTTTTACCGAAAGAATGTAGCATTTGACCTCGTTGGTCGATAAAGATAAAATCATAAATTGAAAGGGAAATCGCAGTTGTTTCTAAAGAAAACCGCCAATATCTGGCTTCCTATATTGATTATTCTTGCACTGATAGGCGCGACGGCTATCAATCTTCGTTTAGCTTCCACTTTTCAGTTACAGGATGATTTCGCTCCAAGGTGGGTGGCAGCCAGGGAATGGATGCGAACCGGAGCCTCCCCATATAGTGATTCCACATACAAAGCTACCCTAGACTTGTTGAAGGTGAACGGGAATGAACCTAACAGCTTGAGTCAAGGTCGTTTTTATGACCCTGCCTGGTATGTGCTTTTTTATCTGCCCATCAGCTTTGTTCCCTACACGATCGCCAGGGCAATTTGGATGACTTTTGTCGAACTGAGTTTGGTGCTTAGTGTGTTTCTTTCAATCCGGTTGGCAGGGTTAAAAATAAGCATTCCAGAACTTCTGATCATGTCATTATTGGTGTTGGTCTTCTACCCACTATTCAAGTCAATCCTGACGGTCAGTGTTAATGCGCCGTATGTCTTCCTCTCACTCCTTGCCGTTTATTTGTCGCGAGAAAGACAGGGCACTATGGCGGGTCTGCTCTTTGCAATCTGCCTTTGGATGGTCCCACCTAGCCTTTTCCTGGCTATCCTGTTTATGATTTGGCTGGGAGCGCGCAGAGACGGATCCCTGGCAAAGATCTACTTCAGCTCTCTTGCCTTTTTGGTTGTTGTGTCCCTGATCCTATTTCCGGGTTGGACATCTGAGTGGTTCGCGACCTATTTGCGGTTGTTCCCTGATTTCTCGTGGGTTCGAACGCCTCTGATGGTGGTGGGAGAATTATTTCCGGGTGCAAGCGCACAAATTGCAATCGCTCTGAGCCTGGTGACTTTGGTTATGATGCTCGTGGAGTGGTATGGCATCGGGGAGCGGGAAGGCCGCGCCTTTCATTGGAAGCTGATGTTGACCCTCAACCTGCTTTACTTATTTAATTTGACCTCAGAAGGCATCTACCTCATCTGGTTATTCGCTCCAATGTTCAGCGTTTATAAGTATTTGATAGAGAAATGGCACGTTTCTGGTAGAATCATCGCTTGGGTAACAACCCTTACCTTGATTTTTGTTCATTGGCGTCGGTTTCAAATCACTCAAAATTGGCTGCCTGAGGAATCCGCTCTGGTCATCCTCTTGCTGCCTATGTTAACAATGGTAGGCTTGCAGTGGTTTAGGTGGTGGGCGACCGTCAGCCCTAAGGCACTGATTGACTCAATAAAAATTTAAGGAGAAGTAAGAAATGGCAAAGAAAAGAGTTGGCATATTAACTGGTGGTGGAGACGTCCCCGGTTTGAATATCGCCATAAAATCAGTTGTTCTAAATAGCATTGATAGCGATTATGAGATCGTAGGTATTCGCCGGGGATGGCTTGGTTTGTTGAACTATAACATCGATGATGAAGAAACCCACGAACTTTACATCAGGGATTTGAACCCTATGGTGGTTCGCCGCGTGGATCGCACTGGCGGTACTTTCCTGCACACATCCCGCGCTAATCCATCCAGAGTACGCGCCAAGGACACGCCTGAATTCCTGGTCAATAGCAAATGGGGCAAGGTCGTGGATGAACTGGAAGAAATCACAGATTACACGGACCACATCCTCAACGTGATCGATCACCTCAAACTCGATTCCCTGATCACCATTGGCGGCGATGACACTCTCAGTTATTCCAATCGCCTGGTAAAAGAAGGCGTTAAACTGAACGCGATTCCCAAAACAATGGACAACGACGTCCTCGGCACGGAATACTGCATCGGCTTCTCCACTGCTGTGACACAGGCAGTCAATCTCATCACTAATTTCCGCACCTCCGTCGGTTCTCACGAGCGTATTGGAGTTGTGGAGCTCTTCGGGCGTAATTCTGGGGAAACCGCCCTGATCACTGGCTATCTGAGCTATGTAGACCGTACAATCATCTGCGAGGTTCCTTTCAACACGCAAGAAGTAGCTGAGCTGTTGGCATCAGATAAGCGCAACAGCAAGTCACATTACTCTTTGTGTGTCATTTCTGAAGGCGCTCATACCGATAGTGGTGAAATTGTTGAGTGGGGTGCGCCAGATGCGTATGGTCACCGGAAACTCGGAGGTATTGGAGAGGTGCTTTCGGATCAGATCAAAATCCTCACCGGGAATAATACAATGTATCAGAAACTTGGCTACCTGGTTCGCAGTGGTCCTGCCGACATGCTTGATCGCATGGTTGCCATGAACTATGGTGCACTGGCTATGCAACTGACAATGAAAAATGATTTTGGTCATTTGGTAGGTATTTTAGACGGTAATTATTCCATTGTCCCAATTGAGACGGTTATTAGCGGTAAGCGCCAGGTGGACGTGGATTTGTATTACGACAAGGAGAACTATCGTCCCAAGGTCAAGAACATTCTTGGTCTGCCCATGTTCCTTCATTAGGATTTAATAAGAGCCTGCGGCTTGCCCGCAGGCTCTTTGGTGACATTATGAGTGCTGAATCGCAAGGTGTTTCCAATCAGCGCTACGCGCTGATCCCCAGAGTGTTGATATTTCCGGTCAGTGAGACAGGTCAGATTCTGCTGCTTGAAGGCGCGCGGGATAAAAAGATCTGGGCTGGTTATTGGAATGGTTTGGGCGGGCATGTGGAAAAAGGTGAGTCCGTCCCGACAGCAGCAAAACGTGAGCTGCTCGAAGAAAGTGGTTTGGTTGCAGACAAATTGATCTTTTGCGGCCAGGTAGTGGTGGATACGGGTCTGGACCGTGGGATCATCTTCTTTGTCTTCAAGGCAAAACAACTCCAAGGTGAACTGAGAGCTTCAGGCGAGGGCAGGCTGGCGTGGTATTCGCTGCGAAGTGCTTTAAAACTAAAACTGGTTGAGGATCTCTACACCCTCTTGCCGCTTGTAATGCGTCAGAGGGCTAATGGACGACCTTTTTGGGGGCATTATCATTATGATGAGAAAGGTCAGTTAGTGATGTCATTCACCAGTTGATTTTTCCAGGAAAACCAACAGGGTATCTCCGTATTTGCGTGAATCAAACACCCGCAAATTTGGATAGGTTTTTTCAACCCACTCCAAAGGGTTGATCTGAACAATAACCTGTCCATTATCGCTAAGAATTCGAGGATTCCGATCAATTATGTCGACGGCTCTCTCCCATAACCCTTTATATTGGGGCGGCGCAACGTAAACCAGGTCAAATTGTGGATCAGACTGGCTGGAGAGCCAACTGAACGCGTCTACCTGAAATACGCTCGCTTTCCCATCAAAATGTGTTACTGCGAGATTTTCTCGGATGGTTTTTACTGCCAGCCGACTGCTATCGAGAAAAGTCACTTCCCTTGCTCCCCGGCTGAGTGCTTCAATCCCAACCGCGCCTGTACCCCCGAAAAGGTCCAGCATCCGCACATCAAGAATCTCACCCCCAAGAATGTTGAATAGCGCTTCTTTTACCTTGTCGGTGATTGGGCGGGTGGTATCCCCAGGCACATGTTTGAGTCTTAACCCCTTGGCAGACCCCCCGATGACGCGCAGCATACCCATCCGATGCTCAATCCTGCCTGGCTGGCAAGCCAAGTTTGTGACGCATGTATTCGATCGTCTGGTTCAGTCCATCGCGCAGCTCCACTTTTGGCTCCCAGCCTAAAATAGTCTTGGCGCGAGTGATGTCCGGCTGACGGCGTTGCGGATCGTCCCCCAGTGTTTCGGCATACTCTGTGATGATCCCGCTGGGATTGTGGCAGAGCTCGTTGATGATCAAGGCGAAATCCTTGATTGACGTTTCTTGCGGATTGCCGATATTGACCGGCATATGCTCATCGGTCATCATCAGGCGGTAAATGCCCTCGATCAGGTCACTGACGTAGCAAAAACTGCGGGTTTGCTCACCTGTGCCATAAATGGTTAGTGGCTCTCCACGCAGGGCTTGCTGGATGAAATTTGGCACAACCCTGCCATCATCCAACCGCATTCTGGGACCAAAGGTGTTAAAAATGCGAACAATGTGCGTTTTCACACCGTGCACGTTGTGGTATGCCATGGTTAAGGCTTCCGCAAAACGCTTGGCTTCGTCATACACAGATCTTGGTCCAATCGGATCGCAATTTCCCCAATACTCTTCGCTTTGAGGGTGAACGGTGGGGTTGCCGTAAACTTCGCTGGTTGAAGCCAGCAAAAAGCGCGCTTTGTGGACTTTTGCTAAACCCAGGCTATTGTATGTTCCAAGTGCTCCTGCCTTCAGAGTCTGGATTGGCAGATTGGGATAACCCAGCGGGGATGCGGGATTGGGGCTGGCCGGCGAAGCGAAATGCAGGATGTAGTCGAGTGGTTCATCAACTTGGATGAATCCAGAAACATCCTGCTGCATCAGTCGGAAGTTTGGGTTACCCTCAAGATGTTGAAGATTTACCCGGTCACCGGTGACAAAATTGTCGAGACCGATCACCCGGTGCCCTTCAGCCAACAGACGGTCAGTCAGATGCGAGCCCAGAAAACCAGCAGCACCAGTAAGTAAGATGAGCATAAGTACCCTTTCTGTCAAGGCAATTTAGAAAT
>DBRR01000041.1 GCA_002306055.1 Anaerolineaceae bacterium UBA1363 | reverse complement strand
TACTGAAAGTGTATGGTCGCTAGATGAAAAAAAGATGGCCCCGAATGGTAAGACCAGGAAGGGCTATTTATTTGCCTCGGACTGAAAATTATGACTGAATTCATCACTGGCTGGCCTGATCATCCCTCAAAGAATGCCTGGTTGACCATTGGCAATTTTGATGGGGTGCATCTGGGTCACCAGGCTCTAATCCAGAGCCTGAAGGAGAGGGCAGAGGAGCAGCAAGGCCAATCCGTGGTGCTCACCTTCTGGCCGCACCCGCGCGTCGTGCTTGGGCAGGTCAGTGAGGCTTTCCTCCTCACCACACAGCAGGAAAAAGAGCGTCAGCTACAAATCGCCCAGGTCGACCTGGTGGTGACACTGCCTTTTGATCAAAACCTGGCGGATATGCACGCAGAAGCTTTCCTGGAAAGGTTATACGCAAATCTACGACCTGCTGGTTTGTTGGTGGGGCCCGAATTCCGCCTGGGCAAAAATCGCCAGGGAGACTTCACCTTCATTAAGAACTTTTGCCAATCCAGGGGAATTGCTTGTGAGAGTTTTGCACCCTTCACACTTGGTGGCGAGGTCGTTTCTTCCAACCGTGTTCGTGCCAGACTGTTGGAAGGACAGGTTGAAGAGGCAGCTAACCTTCTCGGACGCCCATTCAGCCTCGAAGGTGAGATACAGCACGGCAAGCAAATTGGCAGAAAATTGGGCTTTCCGACTGCCAACTTCACTCCTGAACCCCTTCAGTTGCTGCCCCGCTTTGGCGTTTATGCCACACGCGTTTTCCTCGAGGATCAGGTGTTGATGGGCGTTACCAACGTTGGCATCAGACCGACTTTCGAAACAGCTGCAACGCCAAATGTGGAAACCCTTATTTTGGATTTTGACGATAGAATCTATGATGAAATGATACGAATCGAATTTATTAGTTTCCTGCGCCCGGAGCTCCGCTTTGAGCACGTGGAAGATTTGATCGTGCAGATCGAGGATGATAAAGCTCTGGCCAGGAGGATTTTTCAGAATGGACCTTAACCGCCGTGTGTACCGCCTTAGTCCCAGCCAGTTCAGTGCGGAAACGATTGCTGTCACCTTTGCCAAGACCTCCCGCTCCCCGGAACCTTTCGATAAGATCGCCGCGGAACTCAACGACGAAAAAAGCGCGCAGTTTAGTGAGAAATGGATTGTGGGCTATGGACATTCGAGCGTGGCTGAACATGCCGTGCTCCACCTGGCGCTCGAGAATGTCTCACGACTGGCGATTGAAACCATCGAATCCAATCGTCTGGCATCCTATACCGAAAAATCCACCCGCTACCAGGAGTGGGATCCCAGGGCTTACGTGACCCCTCCGGAAATTCTGGGCAGCCCTTATGAGGTCGAGTACCAAGCTCTGATGGAACAACTTTTCCGTATCTACGCCGAAGCCTTGCAGGCTCTGCGCCCGTGGGGAGAGGCCAACACACCGCGCCGTGAGAACGAGACAGAGAAAGCCTGGTCCAACCGGGCACGCGTGAAATCTGTCGATGTTGCCCGCTTCCTTCTGCCTGCTGCCGCTATGGCAAATGTCGGTTTGACCATCAACGCACGCGCGCTTGAATATGCCATCAAAAAAATGCTCTCTTCTGAACTGGAAGAGGTACGCCTGATCGGTGCGGAAATGAAATCTGTCGCGACTCAGGAGCTGCCAACTCTGGTTAAATATGCTGATCCGATTGTCTTTTTGCCGCGCCTGCGTTCTAAAGCGCGCGAATTCGCCAATCAAATAGACACTATCTCTGGCGCACCCTGGTGCGACCTGAAAGCTGTTGATGATAATGCGGAGGATAGAGTGCTTGCAGCCGTACTCTACCGTTTTGGTGACGATTCATACCAGGTCTGTCTTGACCAGGTGTTGAACATGCCGCAAGAGGAGAAACAAGCCCTGGCAGACGCGATGTTTGCAGAGATGACTGACTTTGACGTCCCAATTCGGGAACTTGAATACGCTGACCTGACCTTCGACTTGATTATGGATCAGGGCGCCTATTTTGAGTTCAAACGG
The DNA here is from genome assembly GCA_002306055.1 of Anaerolineaceae bacterium UBA1363. Classification (GTDB taxonomy): domain Bacteria; phylum Chloroflexota; class Anaerolineae; order Anaerolineales; family Anaerolineaceae; genus Mesolinea. Next base: position 6,998 of record DBRR01000041.1, on the reverse strand, counting down.
CACCGCATGATGACCCAGACAGTCCAGGATCTGTCTACCAGGCTGGGATATGCCCTGCCCAAAGCAATTACCGAAGCCGGCTTTGAGGCGCGCTACCGTGAGGCGATGCAGGCGGCTGCAGTTTTGTATGAAAAACTGGCTGGCTGGAATCCGCAGGTGGCAGCTTATGTGGTTCCCAACGGTTTCAATCGCCGGGTTCTCTGCCGCGCTAATTTGCGGGAACTCTTTCACTTTATCAAGCTCCGGTGTGCAAAGAATGCCCATTTTTCCATCCAGCGTGTTGGCTGGGGTATGTTGGAGCAGCTGCGACCTTATTTTCCGATTTTGAGCGAGAAAATCCAGGTAAAGGAAGACCTCAGCGTCCAAGGCCTGACGGAAGAGTATTTCAGCCAAACAGCAATCATTCCTGAGGTCTGAACCAAACTTTCGATAAACAACAAAACTGGTATCAATCCACACAGGCTTGGTATAATTGTTTCAGCGTCCCAATAGAATGGGGGACGGAAAGGACATCAATGAAAATAAAAACTATTCTGTTAACCAGTTTCCTTGTTGTGAGCCTTCTTTTGGCTGGTTGTGGCTCGGAAGAACCTACTGAGACCACTGTGAATCTGCCAGCTGTCAATAGTGAAACCCAAAATACGGCTGTGCCAACGCCCGGAACTGCGGTCCCGGCACCAGAATTAAGTTACCCAATTGATCAGCCAGCTGAGCCTGTTCCCCTGGAATCTGCGGTTGCCTATCCGGTGGACGACGACAGCCCAACCTACGACGCGGACATGCGTGCCTATATTGAGCAAATTCTTGGTGGAACTATAGAGAAAGAAGAACTCTTTGGCAAGGATGATGATGAACTGCGTGTAATCCTGCGAAACGCCGCCGAAGGACGCCTGATATTGACCGAAACCGGACTGGAAAAAGCTGTGGATTGGTTGAAGAAGCAATAGCGCCGCCACTGAAAGCGAAGGCACCTGTCTGATTAGCAGCAGGTGCTTTTTGTTTTAATGGATATCTGTAACGTTGACTGATGCAGGAAAGCTCGCAAAAATTTAGCATAATAGGTTAGAATTATCATGGAAATAAATGGACCGATAATTGAAATAACCGTTCATTTTTCCCTATAAAAAGACGCAAACACAAAACGAAATTGGAGAGTTATATGACCATTCACTTATACTTATCTTTGACTCCTGAAGCTTTGATCGCTTCGATGCTCTCACCAGAAGATTTCGGTTCGTATTATGCGCTTGGGTCGGCAAAAAAATCACGCGGTCAGGCGATTTTCTTCGAAGTTGATCCAACATACCGACACCCGTATTTCAAGATTGATGAAGCTTTCGCGCGCTGCGTTCCTCACGAAGACGGCAGCCTTAAGGCCTCGGTTTACATTTCAGTCTATCGCGCCTTGGAACACATTAAATTGAGCGCTCTCCAACATCTCTTCCTTACCACTCAGGATGGTTACACACTGGATCTGGCTCCCTCCGAAGATATTCCGGATTTCACCGGTCAACTGCATCTTTACCAGGAAATTGCTCCAGTAGCCCCCCTGGTGGTAAGCCGCCTGGGACCAATCCATTTCCTTGATCAGTTGGTACGCAACCCAGTCTCTTTGGTGACCGTACCAGCGCTTGTTTTCACTGAGCTTCAACTGGGAGAGCTGGCGGATGATCCCGAAATGGGCATCATGATCAACCTGCCCTATGGCAACCAGGACCATTTGCGCCAATGCCTGACGGAGGTCAAAACGAAATTTGCCACGACAAAAATGGTTGACCGCTCGCACAACCCAAACGTCCAGTATCGCTCCATCAAGAATGGCTTTTATGTCGGCAATAAAAAAGAAATGTGCTACTACCCGATGCCTACAGCCGAGGAATTACGTGTTCTGAACTATAGCTGGTTTCGTTCAGCGAATATGTAAAGCTGGAATCCCTGACAGATAAAATCCGTGAACTTTTCGCGGATTTTTTATATCTGTCAATCGTGGATCACAGCCATATTTCCAAGTACACCCCAGGAAGTCAAAAACACATCAGTGGGTACTGAGTAGAAGAACCCGTTATTCATGTACGTAATGGTCGTTTCGTCGTAACCAACCAGGATCACCACATGCTCGTAAGGGGCAACAGTCACGGCGTTGCCTTGCTTGTCAATATACTTCACCGGGTCACTATAGACCATGTTCCCGATCACCCAGGCAATAATGGGATCGCCTTCAGCTAATTCGCTTTTCACATCTTCCAGTGTCATACCTCTCACCGCCTGAGCGGGCAGGCCGTATTCTCTCAATAATTCAGCAATGGGAGGGGCATGCACTCCATAGGCATCCGGTGGGATCTGCCCCCAGCCATCAGTTGTAACGTTACCCACAAAACCCAACTCAGGGTTGTCGGAGAGAGGCAGCTCAAACTGAAAGCTCGACTCGTAGATCAGGACGCCAAAATACCCCGCCCAATCCACCGCTGCGCTTGCCTCACAGCCCAACTCGTAGGTCTGTTCGTGACCGCTAATCGTGGTGATCATGGCGGAAGAGGGTATGGCACTCTCCGTAACGGTCGGGGTCGGTTGGGAGGTGGGCTGAACGAGAAGGGTAGGTTTGGTAGTAGGCGTGACTGGAAAAGTGGGAGAAGAGCCAGGCAATTCAACTGTCGGGCTCGGTGGAGTCAAGGGAGGTGCGACTTCAGCTGGAATGCATCCCGCAAGAACCAAAATGATGATGACGATCAAACTAAGGATGAGTCTACTGGTTGGAGAGCCTTGCCTGGGAGCCATGGACGGAATTATCCTGGTGTCAGAAACCTAAAGGCCTAATTTTGTGCGCTTTTGATGCAAACGGATGGACGCTTGCAGCCTTTCGCTGACCTTTTCATCAAAAAATGGCAAATAAGACCGAACACGCTGCTCAATGCCACTGCCATCAGTATCCGACATCACTTCCTTGAGAATGTAGGCTGTCTCTGCGGGAGACCGGCGAGCCAGAGCAGCAATCGCCTTGCTCAGATTTGGCTGGATCAAAGCTTGGTCACTCTGCAGAAAAGGTCTGATCCAGCCGAAAAACTGTGGAAATTGGTCTGAGTCCGATTGCTCTATCAGTAGCGAGAGTGCGTAAAGCCCGTGGTTTTGCAACCGTTCCAAAGGGCTGGCAAGCAGACTGCCAACAAACTCAGTCCAGCCTTTTGGGTCTTCAGACCGTAAAAGCTGACTGCCTTTACTAAAAACCGAGCTGACCACTGCCCAGTCCATCGGCACTGACGACCACTGCCTGATGCGTTCATAAACATCCGCGCTGGCTGTCAAGGGAATCTGGCCGAGAAGGTAGGTTGCGAGGTCGCGTGCTTCATAATGTTCATCCTGCCAAAGCTCATCCACAACAGCCAGGGTTTCCCGTGCGTCCTGGCGTGCCTTCAAGCTGAGCCCATAGGCGATTTGAGGAAGGATCTGCTCTGGCAGGTCATACATGCGCATAAAACTGACCGGTACAGCATCTTTATGCTGGCGGTGAGCATAGCGATGGTAAAACTGCAAGGTTTCATGCAAACGCTGGCGAAATTCAGCCGGTTGTGAATAGACTTCCTTTAATCCTTCGATCTGCTTATTAAGTCGGGTCAGGTCAATGGCAGCCATAGGCAAATTATAGCGTGAATCCTGGTTCAGCAGGTTGGGGTATGGGCAATTATCCGGCTATTATTTGGGTAACACGATTCTTTTGTAGGGGCAGAAGCAGAGCTTCTTGAGGTTGAAACAAACGAAACGGGCTGGCAGGAATGCCAGCCCGTAATGTGTTATTTTCTTTGGGTAGGAGGGATCAATAACCCTTGGCGAAGTAGACCTGTTTGTTCGTCTTCTTGCCGGTATAGAAGCAAACGCCCTCACCCTCGGTCTGTGCATAGTTGCGCAGCGAGGCTTTGGTTTCCTCTTTGATTTTCGCTTCGTTAGCAGCGTCATCATACCACCATACCTTGGCCCAACCCTTATTCTCAACCACATCCTTGAAATCTTCGTAGTTGCTGACTTCGAAGATGTGTTCATCGCGGAATTTGGTAGCCTTGGCAAGCATATTCGCCTGGATCTCAGCTAACACAGCTGGCACAGCCTGTTCGAAGCCTGCCATTGGGATGAAGCGCTTCCCTTCCTTGCCGAGGATATCCCGCCGGGCAAGCGCCAGGGTGCCATTTTGAACATCCTTCGGACCCACTTCAATGCGCAGCGGAACGCCCTTTAACTCCCAGTCGTTGAACTTGAAACCGGGCGTCAGCCCTTCACGCCGGTCGACAAACACGCGCAGGTTGCCTAAACCGCTTACGATCTTGTCCACGGTCTCAATGACCAAAGCTTTTTCCTCGTCCGTGCGGTAGATGGGCACGATTACCACTTGGTACGGCGCCAGGTTTGGCGGCAACACCAGCCCCTGCTCGTCGCCGTGGGTCATGATGATGGCGCCAATGAAACGTGTCGAGAGACCCCAGGATGTAGTCCAGCAGTATTGCAACTGGTTGTTCTCGTCAAGGAATTTGATGTCAAACGCCTTGGCAAAGTTCTGCCCGAGGAAATGCGAAGTGCCAGCCTGCAATGCCTTGGTGTCGCCCATCATCGCTTCGATGGAATACGTAGCCTTTGCGCCGGCAAACTTCTCGGAGTCGGATTTCTGCCCGGCCAGAACTGGCACCGCGGCTTCGTTGACGGCAAAGTCGGTATAGACGTTGAGCATGCGCTGCGTGTGTTCCGCAGCTTCCTGCTCGGTGGCATGCGCGGTGTGACCTTCCTGCCAATAGAATTCAAGCGTGCGCAGGAAGAGTTTGGTGCGCATCTCCCAGCGAACCACGTTTGCCCACTGGTTGATCAAGACTGGCAGGTCGCGATAGCTCTGGATCCACTTGGCGTACATGGTGCCAATGATCGTCTCGGAGGTTGGGCGCACTACGAGCGGTTCTTCCAGAAGCTGACCGCCGCCATAGGTAACCACTGCCAGTTCGGGCGAAAAGCCCTCGACATGTTCTTTTTCTTTGGTCATAAAAGACTGCGGGATCAGCAGCGGGAAGGCAGCATTGACATGACCAGTAGCTTTGAAGCGTTTGTCAAGGGCAGCCTGGATGTTTTCCCAGAGCGCCCAACCGTAAGGTCGCACCACCATGCAGCCGCGCACAGGGGCATAATCAGCCATTTCTGCCCGGAGTACGAGTTGGTTGTACCATTCGGAGAAGTTTTCTTGCCTGTTGGGTAATTTTTTGTCGTCCATAATCACTCTTTTTCCTGTTGTAATAAAGCCACGGCGCTTTTAGCATCCGCCGCAAACTGTAAAATAGCGCGGGTTGAGGCGTTTACACTTGCGCTCTGACCATTAAAGAAAGCCTCGAAGGTTTGCTTCCAACCCTCCCCGATTACGATCAAATGCCGTACTCGAATCGCACCGATGGCGATCAGATTATATGCCGTAGCCACTTCCGCCAGCGTGCCCACACCCCCTGGCAGAGCAACGAAAGCGTCCGCCTGACGGGTGAGGATGGCGATCCGGTCGCCGAGCGTCACGCTGGGGATGACCTCACGCACCCACGGGTTGGGTCCACCGGGGCGAAAGGCTTCGATCTCTTTGGAGGTCACGCCGATCGTATGCCCACCAGCTTCTGAAGCTCCGCGCGATGTGGCTTCCATCGTACCGCAATAGCCGCCCGTCATTACGGTATGACCAGCCTCCGCGAGTAGCTTTCCAAGTTGGTAAGCGAGGTCATAGAGATCGTCACCTTCAAGGGCATTTGCAGACCCGAAAACAGCTACTTTCATGACGGATCACTTTCTTCCGACCAACTGCGGTCCCAGTTTGCGTGGATCTTGTCCAGGATCGCTTCTTCCAGGTCAATATCTGCCACGCTGGCCAATTGAAGCAGGTAAAGCGCCACGTCTGCGAGCTCTCCGCGCAGACCCTCAGGATCTTTTGTTTCTGCGGACCACTGGAAATGCTCCAACACCTCGGACGCTTCAAGGCTGAGCGAGATCGCCAGATTGCGAGCAGTCTGCTGCCTGGGGGAATCCGGCTCGTACCAGCCGTGATGGCGCACGAGGTCATTCATCTGCTGGGTGAGTTCTTTGAGGTCCATAACCAAACGATTATACCCGAGAAAGCACCACAGAAATCGGAATTTTCCCTTTTTTTGGTTTTATGGGTTGTTCTAGATGAGAAAAAAAAGGGATTAAGGAAATTCCTCACCGCCAAAGATCAGCTCTTTCCAGATCTCCAGGCGCGTAAGGACAACAGTTTCAGGTTTTGGCGTTGGGGTGGGTGCAGGGGTGTAATCGCTCGGGGGCATGATGATAATCGGATGATCGCCCTCTGCGATCAAGCGGTATTTCTCGCGTGCCCATTCTTCAAGCGCGCGATCTGACGTGGCATAGGCGATATCCTCTTCGACTACCAGCCGTGTGGCTTCCAACCCTGCAAGTTTGGTCTCCAGGATGGTTTCCATCTGGTTGAGCTGGATCATGGTGCTCATGCGGTTGTTAAAGTCCATCATGAGAATCACCAGAATCACAATCACCACCACGGTGATTAGCCGACGGTCAGACCAATGGATGTTTTTGAGTTTCTCAACCAGTTTCTTAAACATTGCAGTCTTTGTTGCAAATATTGTACCACCGCAGGTCTGTTTCGCAATCGGTCTTTTGGAGAAATAAAAAGACCTCCATTGAAGGAGGTCTTTGGTGCCGAAGGAGAGATTTGAACTCTCACGAGCGCTGTGCTCACTACGCCCTGAACGTAGCGCGTCTGCCAGTTCCGCCACTCCGGCGTGAATTGATATTTTATCCGAAAGTGGTGAAATGTCAACAAATTCATTCCATAGCCTTCTTTTGAGAGAAGGCCCGGAAAGCGGAGGTGAGTGATATTTATGCCCGACCGAGAGCAAACCTAAGACCATTCGAATGAGCATTGTACGGATGGGCCTCGGTCCATCCGTCATGATCATGCCGGTGTCCACACCGCGCGTGGTATTTGACCGTTAGGT
>DBRR01000026.1 GCA_002306055.1 Anaerolineaceae bacterium UBA1363 | reverse complement strand
TTCATCTTTGCAGCGCCGTTCCCCCTGGGAGCATCTTGTCGCTACCTCTCCTGATTTAGATGCTAAAATCAGGTTTGTTCCACCCATCCTTCTGGACAATATCGCCGTTCAGCTCGGGGACTGGAGTGGATACCATCTGCTGGCTCAGCACCAAATTACGACAAAATTACGACAAAATTACGAAAAATTACGAAAAAGTGTGAAGGCATTTTGTGAGGTAATTCGCAAGAATCTCTGATAAATTACTCGCAAGAATCTCCAATAAAAAAAACGGTTACTAAATGAAACAGGGGTGTCGATAAGAATAGGCTCGAAATGAGTTTCAACGCAGTGTGGTATTTTCTTCTTTGCAAAGCATTACGGACGATTTGGGGGGAACAACCTCAATACTATGATCCTCGGGATAGTTCACTGATAACAATGCTGGAGTTTCAGCGAAATTCTCGGTCATGATATCGAAAAATCCTACTTTCACCGATTTAGTGTCTGTGCAGCTTCGTTGACACCTCATGGAAATTAGTTCTTCTAGAGCATAGAATCGACGAAGACATTACAACAGCTATAATTGAAGTCATGAACCGGCAAAACCGATTTTTGCTGATAATGCTTCTTGTCCTACTCATCATATCGGCTTGTTCTGCGCGAGATGTGAATGTGCCAACTGCACCAAGTCAGGCGATCTCCACCGCTTCGCCCACTTTTTTATTGACTAAAACAGAAACCAACCCTGTTCCTATAAATACTCCAAAACCTACCTTTGCACAAAATCTGACGGCAAGCACCGAAACGAGCCCAATCCAAGTGCGGGAAATAGATGGCATGCCTATGATCGAAATTCCAGCGGGAAAGGTTTGGATTGGCTGTGATGAAACAAACAACGCAGGTTTTTCTTGTTTGGCGGATGAACTGCCCCTGCATCAGGTGTATCTTGATACATTTTACATTGACAAATTTGAAGTGACAAATGCTCAATTCGCATTGTGTGTGAAAGATGAAGCTTGCGCCCAGCCATACTATCAGCATTCCGAAACCCGACAGGATTATTACTCTAATCCTGACTATGCTGACTTCCCGAAGGTGGCAGTCTCGTGGTTTGAGGCCAGAGATTACTGCGAGTGGGTGGGAGGAAGACTGCCAACAGAAGCAGAATGGGTGCGGGCGGCACGCGGAGATGACAATCGGGTATATCCCTGGGGAGACGAAGTTCCTGATTGCGATAAAGCCAATACGCTTGATGAAAAAGCAGGAAGGCTATGTTTTGGTGACACAACTCCCGTTGGTTCTTTCCCAGAGGGCGCATCCCCTTTCGGAGTGATGGACCTGGCAGGTAATGTCTGGGAATGGACCGCTGACTGGTATCACCAAAACTATTATTCAATCAGTCCTGAGATTAACCCCCAGGGTCCGGAGCAGGGAGGTACGAAGGTTGTTCATGGTGGTGGATTTGATTATGGTTGGAAAGTTACCCGAATAGCCTACACAACTGATCATGATCCAAGAGAACACAAAATTGGCTTCGGTTTCCGTTGTGTTATGGATAGTTATGGAAATTGAAGTATTTGGGCCTCACTTTTTTATGTTTGGAACATCATGATAAAGAAGGAGAAGTGTTTGCCTTCTCCTTCTTTACGAATTAATTTACAGATGGCCAGATAAAGATCTGATTCTTTACCCTTTCTCAAAACTCAATACCCCACCGACAAGGTCGATCTTGATCGTATCGCCTTCGCGGAAGTCGCCGCTGAGGATCTTGAGCGCCAGCGGGTCCTGGACCTCGCGTTGGATGACGCGTTTTAAGGGCCGTGCGCCAAATTCCGGGTCGTAACCCGCATCCGCCAGCCATTCCCGCGCTGCAGGGCTGATCTCGAGCTTAAGCCCGCGGTCTGCCAGCAGATCGGAAACATGCCGCAGTTGGATTTCAACAATCCCGCCCAGATCCTCTCGGGTCAGGGGTTTGAAGATCACAATCTCATCCACCCGGTTCAGGAATTCCGGTCGGAAGAAGTTTTTCAACAGGTCCACAATCTCATCGCGGCTGACTTGCCGGGGCTGACCGCTTTGGTCGTTCATCCAAAGTTGGCTGCCGAGGTTGCTGGTCATAATGATCAGCGTGTTGCGGAAGTCAACCGTGCGCCCCTGACCATCGGTCATGCGCCCGTCATCCAACACCTGCAGGAGCGCATTGAAGATCTCAGAATGCGCTTTTTCGATCTCGTCGAACAAAACCACGCTGTAAGGTCGGCGGCGCACAGCCTCCGTCAGCTGACCGCCTTCCTCATAGCCTACGTAGCCGGGAGGTGCACCAAACAGCCGGCTGATGGTGTGGCGTTCCTGGTACTCGCTCATGTCGATCCGTACCATAGCGTTCTGGTCGTCAAAGAGGAACTCCGCCAGGGCACGTGCCAACTCGGTCTTGCCGACGCCGGTGGGACCCAGGAAAATGAAGGAGCCGATTGGGCGGTTGGGATCTTGCATACCCGAACGCGAGCGGCGTACCGCGTTGGAAACAGCGATGATGGCTTCATCCTGCCCAACTACCCGCTGGTGTAGGCGCTCTTCCATGTGCAGGAGCTTCTCCATCTCGCCTTCCAGCAGGCGGTTGACCGTGATGCCGGTCCACTTTGCTACTACCGAGGCGATTTCTTCCGCATCCACCTCTTCTTTGAGCAGCGCACCTTGCTTTTGCTGGCTTTGCAGCTTCAGTTCAGCTTCGCGAATCTTGTTTTCAAGCTCGCGGATTGTGCCATAGCGCAGGCGCGAAGCTTTTTCCAGGTCGGCGTTCCTCTCGGCTTGTTCCATTTCCTGCTGAGCCTGGTCGAGCTTTTCTTTCAGGTCCTTAAAACTCTGAATGGCTTCTTTTTCGGCTTGCCATTGGGCTGTCAGCGCTTTTGATTTTTCGCGCAAATCCGCCAGCTCCGCTTCAAGCTTTTCGAGCCGTTCACGGGAGGCTTGATCCTTCTCTATCTGCAGGGCTTGTTTTTCAATTTCGAGCTGCATGATTTCGCGGTCGACATCGTCCAGAGCCTGAGGTTTGGAGTCAATTTCAGTGCGCAGGTGGGCGGCGGCTTCATCGATCAGATCGATAGCCTTGTCCGGCAATCGTCGGTCCGTGATGTAGCGGTTACTCAAAGTAGCGGCGGCGATGACGGCTGAATCGGTGATGCGCACACCGTGGTGCACCTCATATTTTGATTTCAAGCCGCGCAGAATGCTGATGGTATCTTCAACGCTGGGCTCAGTCACGTAGACTGGCTGGAAGCGGCGCTCAAGGGCGGCGTCTTTTTCGACGTACTTGCGGTATTCGTTGGTAGTAGTCGCGCCAATCAGGTGCAGTTCACCGCGTGCCAGCATCGGTTTGAGGATGTTGCCGGCATCCATGGCACCTTCAGCTGCGCCCGCCCCAATAACAGTGTGCATTTCATCGATGAAAAGGATGATCTGCCCCTCGGATTCCGTAACTTCCTTAAGGGCGGCTTTGAGACGCTCTTCGAATTCACCGCGGTATTTCGCGCCAGCAACCATAGCTGCCATGTCGAGCTGCACAATCCGTTTGTTTTTCAAGCCCTCCGGCACGTCGCGGTTGACGATGCGCTGAGCCAACCCTTCAACGATGGCGGTCTTGCCCACGCCAGGTTCGCCAATTAGGGCCGGGTTGTTCTTGGTTCGGCGGCTGAGGATTTCGATGGTGCGGCGGATTTCCTCGTCCCGCCCGATCACTGGGTCCATCTTGCCCTGGCGCGCCAGCGCGGTCAGGTCGCGCCCGTACTTTTCGAGCGCCTGGTAGGTGTCTTCGGGGTTTTGGCTGGTGACCGACTGGCTGCCGCGGATCTCGCGCAGGGCTTTGAGCACGGCATCTTTGGTCACGCCGAAGGCTGAAAGGGTTTTGCCCTCGGGGCTGTCGGTCAGGCCGAGCAGGATGTGCTCCGTGGAGGTGTATTCGTCGCCCATGCCTTTGGCGTAACGTTCTGCTGCATCCAGGACGTCTGCCGCCTGGCGTGAGAGTCCCGCTTCACCGGTGGAGCCGCCATATACTTTTGGTCGGCTGGACAGTTCTTTACGCACTTCTTCTTTTAATATCTCAGCCGAGCCGGCGATTTGCGTGATCACAGCCGGCACAGTGCTTTCGGATTGGTTGAGCAGAGCCAGCAGCAAGTGGCTGGGCTCGATGCTTTGGTGGTTATACTCACGCGCCAATTGCTGGGCATTGAGCACAGCCTGCTGCGCTTTTTGGGTAAATTTGTTGAGGTCCATAATAAATCCTCCTGGTACTCTTTTGAATTATTTTAATATGTAACTATTATACAGACGAAGCATTAGCGTTCTGTAAAATTCCAAGGGGGAATCTTGTGGTTGGGGGTCAATAGCGTAGCTCGTCCACATCAAGCGGTCTCCCTTCTTCAGTGATAAATGTTTTTGCAATCCACACTGTGAGCGGAAAGCTTCCTCTGCAACCAATCTTGATCGTGCCTGTGTCCTCACCGCGCACGGGAGCTGACCGAAGGTCTCCACGCCTGATACTCCCGGCATTAATTCCCCACTATGCCACAGGCAGATCCCCACGGTCGCTCTGCTCCCTCGCGATGACGATATATTGCCATATCCAGCTGCGTGGGCAAACGAGACAAGTTGTACGGAGGGGGCTTGCTCCCTTCAAGTTCATCTTGTGGTCAGCAGATGATAATGGCCGCCTGCGGTGAAAGGCTATGCTCGGGCAAAAGCCCGGCACAATCGCGGCTAAATTGATCGTGCCGGCGTCCTCACCGCGCACGGGAGCTGACCGCAGGTCTCCACGCCTGATACTCCCGGCATTAGTTCCCCACTATGCCACAGGCAGATCGCCACGGTCGCTCTGCTCCCTGGCGATGACAGAAAAACCATCTCACCTCTTCCTCCCTTAATCTCACATCTCCTCTACCAATTGTTAAATCGAGGTTAAATCGTACTTGTGGCGATTGCCGGGGTAACTTTAACTACCGTATAATCAAGCGTTTTTAGAAAAGGACCTATTATGATGCAAGATTGGAGTATTTACGGAGTTATTGCGGTTGGTTTGGCTGCGCTTGTGCTGCTGGTATTGGGGGCAAACTATGCCGTTAAAAAGTTGATCGGGATAGCTAACTACTTCAAGCTATCCAGCACTTTTATGGGCATGACGGTCCTCTCTGTTGCCACCTCGCTGCCTGAAATCACCTCCCACTTCACTGCATCCGTTAATATTCTGAGCGGTACGCTGGACTATCAAACTGGTTCGGCCATCGTGTTGGGTGCGAACATTGGCTCGGATGTGGTTCAGCAGACCCTGATTATGGGCATCGTGATTTTGTCGGCGGGCACACTTTACTTCCGGCGCTATTTCCTCTGGAAGAGCATGGTGCCGATGATCGGCACGACCATCATGTGCCTTATCCTTGGTTGGGATGGTAACTACAGCCGCATCGATGGAGCAATTTTGTTCGGCACATTTCTCGCTTATACCTACTATTTATATACGGACGAACGCAAGCACTACAAGGAAGAGGACAACCAGCTCAATTCTTCAGAGTTGGCAGAAGACGTTCCAAGCAATGGGCGCGAAGTGTTATTTGACGCTTTTATTACAGCGGTGATGCTGGTGGTAATTATTGGGTGCGCCACGTTTGTGCTTTCGGCTACTGAAACTATTGTTGATCGAACAGGAGTTGGCGGGTCACTGATTGGCGTGATCACACTTGGTCTGGCATCAGCTCTGCCTGAGCTCACCACCGCTTTGGCGGGTGTGCGCCATAAGGAAGCCGGCATTTCCCTGGGCACACTGGTGGGCAGCAACATCACCAACCCGTTGTTGGCAATTGGCGGCGGTGCGCTTATTTCTACCTATGCCGTTCCAAGACCACTGATTATCTGGGATCTGCCGTGGGAGACCCTAACCGGTGCTTTGCTGTGGGGAATTTTGTGGTTCAATCATGGAAAACTTGGCAAGAAGTCTGCAATATACTTGATCGTGATTTACTTTGTTTACATCTTTTTCCGCAGCTTTGTTTTCAACGTCGATTTCTAACGTTCAAAACATAATCAGGCCCGGGTTGGAAAAGACAAAAAACTTCTTGAGGTTGGAGGTATAACTGATCAAAACGCGTTTTGAAATTGATCCAAAACTGACCTCCTCTCAAAATTGGTCCAAAAAATTGGTCCAAAAAACCCTTGACTTAATCTTTGGTTTGCCTATAATTGGCATTTGCGCGTCCGAACGGGCGTAGGAACTTTGAAAAATTGAGCTTTCTGAACTCCAGCAAGAATGAGGCAAAACTCAAAGAGGTTGGAATTCGCCCTTGACAAAACAATTTAGGTAGTCTATACTAATTGTTCCAAGGTGCTACATTAAGATATCGCGCCTGAGGCGTGATGCTTGAAAACAGAATAGCTTGGGTCTAGATAGGATCGGGGAGCCAGTTGCCGGCAGAGTTTTGGGGCCGGCGCTTTCGTCTGAAAGAATGGCTTGACAGCGGAGAATGAATCCGTTAGAATCCGGTCTCTTGAAAGTCAGAACCTTAACAACTGAAAAGTGATAGGAAAAATGCAAGACAAGAAAAAATAGGTAAGTAATTACTACAAGCCTCGTTAATGATCTTTTCCGTAAAATGAAAACACCGTAAGGTGATAAATTTTAGCGGAGAGTTTGATCCTG
>DBRR01000036.1 GCA_002306055.1 Anaerolineaceae bacterium UBA1363 | reverse complement strand
CATTTCAGGGTGACTGACTACTAGCGGTTTGGTATTTCTTGTTTTCAAAGGCATAACGTGCAGCTTTGAGATTATCCGATTCGGAAGAAAAGCGGGAAGTGCTGGTTTGCAGGGTCTTTTTCTCGAGCGCCTTTTCAAGCGATTGGGTGCCTTGAGGATCGGTGGCACTGATGGCGGGATAACGCAAGGCATAAAGGGCCTTGGTGGCTTCGTCCGGGATTTCCTGCAGGAGCTCGTAGCCGTAATCAGGATCATCATTTGCAATCAGGAATTCCGCGTATTCCTTTTTATAAGTCGTGTTATCTGGCTGGAGGCGCAGAATTTCTTCCCAGGTCTTGCGGGCTTCTTCGGGGTTGGAGGTCTCAAGTTCAAAAGCGAGATCGCGCAGGATTTCAGCTTGCTGACGATTCAAGGCATTGAAGGCATGGTCAATCGCGCGGGAGGCTTGCGCGGACTGCCCTGCAAGCTGACTGAGAACAGCCTGCTGGCGGAATGCTTCCACCTCTGATTGGTCCGTATTTTTGCTGGAATCCCCGTCAGGTGTTTGGGATTGAGCCAGAAAGCTATTCGCAAGGAGTTTGATCAGCGAATCCTCTTCAAAGGGGCGCATGGCGCGAAGGGTGCAAATCTGGAGCTCGACAGGAGCTTTTTGAAGCCTTCTGCGATAGATCTGATAGCGGGTACTTTCATCCACTTGGCTGACAATCACCTGGTGGACGATCAATTCGCCCAGAGCCTCTGCGTGGGTTGAGGAGAGTGTGGAAACCAGGTTATCCATGGCAGTTTCAAAATCAGGCACAAGTTGGGGAAGAATCGCGAAAGCGGTCTTCCAGACCGGCAATCGACCTTTGCCAGAAAGCAGATCATCAGAAAGTGCTTTCCACGAGCCTTCCCTGCGTCGGAATTCGCGCAAATGGAGGGCAAGCAAAGCAGCATCCGCCAGGTTGGCAGGTTCCAGACCAGTAAGGCGGGTCATTTCAAAAACATTTGTGACGCGATCGATTATTTCCGCAGGGAGATTAATTTCCAGGTTGGTCAGATCCTGCTCATGCAAGGAGTCCCCAAGAGAGAAAAGCGCAAGGACGCCAGGCTGCCAGCGGGACAAGTCATCGGAAGCAAAGGCAAGCCATTGTTCCAGATCGGGCGTACTCTCAAGGAAGTGCCAGGCAAGCGGTTCGGCGCGAAAAGCGCTGACCACTGCACGCGCAATTTGCGGATCAAAGCGGACCTGGATTTGATCAAGCAATCTCTCAATCGACATTGTCACTCCTTTCGGGAGGGTTAGGGCATGGCTCCAATGAAGGGTTTAAGCATGTAATAGGCTCCCGCAAACAACACCAGGCTCAAGAAGACGAAGAAAATGCCAATGCCGGTATTGGATTTGGCAAGGTCGTTGAGAGAACTGATGAGCAGCGAGGCGTTTCCGACCAACCCCGATACTCCTTCGGTAATCCCTTTCTCCGCCAATTTTGTGGCCGAATCAGCAATACTTTGAATGCCGCGACCCAGGGATTGTTTTACCAGGATGACGATGCTTAGAATCAGACAAATAAAGCCCAGTGCGAAGAGCACGATTGAAACAATCAAAAGGACCTGATCTCCGTTAGTTTGCATAAATAACCTCCGATGAAAATACTTATCGGAGGTTATGTTGCAACTACTATGCCAAGCCTCTCAGCCTGGCCCTCAAAAGAGATTATTTGGTGATGTCTTTAGGCAAATGGTTGAGGTCTATTGTGGGCTCATCGCAGAACACGACTGCGCGCTCAATCGCGTTACTTAACTCGCGAATATTCCCGGGCCAATCGTAGTCGATCAAGGCTTGCATTGCTGCAGGTGAGACGTCCAGGATGTTGGCACCCAGACGTTTGTTGAACTTTCGGATCATGTAACCGACCAATTCGGGGATATCCTGGCGGCGCTCTGCTAATGGGGGCAAATCCAGGTCGACAACCTTCAACCGGTAATACAAGTCTTCTCGGAATTCATGCCGCGCGATCATTTCCTTGAGGTCGCGGTTCGAGGCGGCAATCACCTGGACGTCGACTCGGATCAGGTTTGTGCCGCCAACCCGCCTGAAGGCGCGTTCTTCGAGGGCGCGTAAGAATTTTGCCTGGAGATCGACCGGCATGGAAGAAATTTCATCGAGGAACAGGATACCTCCGTCAGCGATCTCCATCAAGCCATTCCGTTTGTTGGTCGCGCCAGTAAAGGAGCCTGCTTCATGCCCAAACAGCTCGGATTCAAACATAGTCGGTTGGATGGCAGGGCAGTTGATGTCAATGAAGGGTTTTCCCGCCCGTGGTCCATTGCGGTGAATATACTGCGCCAGCACTTCCTTGCCTGTACCGGTTGGTCCGGTGATCAGGACTGAAACTGAAGACTCCGAGGCCCGGCCTGCCAATTCCAGGATATGTTTCATCTGGGGTGTGTCGCCGACAATAAATTCATCCAGGTTGTCCTTGTTACTGCGAAAATGCGCCAATTCGCGGCGCATGAATATGACTTCGGCAGCACGGTTGACTGATTTTTCGAGTTCAAGCAAATCGATAGGCTTTTCCATAAAATCCTGCGCGCCATTTTTCATGGCTTCCACAGCCATCGAAACCTCCCCGTGAGCGGTGACAATGATCACCTGCGGGCGTAGAGGCAGGCGGGATGTTTCTGTAAGCAGGTGTGGTCCGTAGCCGTCTGGTAAACGCACGTCGAGGATGATGATGTCCGCGACACCCTTCGAGATGACAGCCCGGGCATCCGCCAGCGTGCCAGCTTCGAGCACTTCGTAACCCTTTGAACGTAAGAATTCAGAAATGACCATTCGGGCGGTTTCTTCATCATCAACGACTAAAACTGTTGCTGCCATCAAACTCCTTATGTCGCTTTCAGGAGGAGGACGTGGAACATCGTCCCGCCTGGGAAGCTCTCGACAAAGATATTTCCTTTATGCGCCATGACAATGCGGCGCGAGATCGCCAATCCCAAGCCAGTGCCATTTGCTTTGGTGGTCAGGAATGGCTCAAAAACGTGTTTAATCAGGTCTTCAGGAATACCTGGTCCTGAATCCGCTACGATGATCTCGTATTGAGGTGGATTGGTTTCAGGTGAAACCGGATGAATTTTAATGTTCAGACTGCCGCCTTCATTTTCCATCGCCTGAATGGCGTTACTGATCAGGTTAACAAAAACCTGTTCGATCGCGCGGGCATCTGCCAGGACTAACGGATTGGCTGGCTGCTGTTCAAGATTGTAACTGATATTCAAGCGGTACATCCTCGGCGCCCACCGCTCCAGGATGGAATTGATCAGGCTTGCGAGGTCAACCGGAGCAAAATTGTATTCGACTGGTTTGGAAAAAGTAAGGGTTGAATCCATTAAATGTGTCAGGCGCAGGCAGTCATTCTGCAGGCGCGACACCAGGTCTGCATGGGGGTCATCGGGCTTCATGGTTAACCCCATCAATTGCAGTCCCGTGGAAATACTGTTGATCGGGTTCTTCACCTCATGCGCAAAAATCGCCGATACCTCACCCAGGAATGCTCTCTGTTCAAGCTGCTGGGAGTGGGCACGGATCTGCTCAGTCTGGCTGATATCCCGCAGTATCAGCACGATGCTGCGGACTTTTTCTTTTTCGACCACGGGGATGCAGAGCACCTGCGCCATGAAGGAACCGCCAGAGCGGTTGTTGAGACTAAAATTGTTCCCAACCAGGGTGCTGATACCTTGTTGGGCGGATTTGTAAAGCGCGGAAAGAGTCTCATTGCCGATCAGAACCATGTCTGCTTTTTGCCGGAAAACCTCTTTGCTGGCATAGCCGAGCAAAAACTCGGCAGCTGGATTCATCTCTGCGATGCGCAGATCCGGCGTGAGGATAATGACACCTTCCTCCAGGTTGTCGGTGATGGCATGCTGGATCTGGACAACGTGCCTGATGTTGTTGAGAGTCCGCTGCGCGCTTTCAAGGCTGTTTAGCCCCTGGATCGCAGAAGCAGCATGGGCAGACATCAATGCCAGGTAGCGCAGTGTGTCATCATCCGGATAAGGCGTCTCACCGGCCGCGATCATCAATCCCTGGGGTGCGTTGTTATGGAGGAGGGGCAGTGTGAGCAAATAGTGGTAGCCCTCCATCAGCGCGCTCTCCTGCAGCACGTTTTGAGGCTCGCGCGTCAGCTTCCAAAGCTGCAATGTGGACATATTCTCAAGCAGATCAATATCAAGCTTGTCTGGGAAAGCATCTGGCTGGGAAGATGAGCTGTTGCGTTGAAGCTGTTTTTCATCGCGAGGGTTGATACGGTAGGAGATGATCAACTTGGGATTAAGCATCCGCTGAAGGATTTGGTTTGCGGTCTGGAAAACCGCCTGCGAGGAATTTTGGCTGCCCAGCGTGGTTAAAAGAGAAAAATTATCGAAACGATATTCTTGTTCCAGCAAATCCCTTCTGATCTCGAATTCAGAATCAGGGGGCGAAAAAGTGAGAACAACAACCTGGTTGGTGAGGCTGATGGGAAGAATTCGCATGGTGGCGAGGATCAGGTCGCCGCTGGCTATTTGCAGGCGCACCGGGCGGCTTTGGTCTCCGGTTGGGTTTGTATCCGGGTCACCTGGGATCAGGGTGTATAGTGAAATCTCCTTGAGAGTGTCGGGTGTAAAGGCAGTCAAGTCATAAAATTTGCGATTGGCGCTGAGGATCTTGTCATCCGTGCGCCGATAGACAAGCGCAGCTGCAGGGATTAGCTCCAGGATCAGAGAACGATCCAGCAATGTGAAATCCTGATGGGAATCACCTGGCGATTTTGTGCTGTGCTGGTCGAGTGATGCAGGGACCATACTACCTGTTTTTGCTTTGGCGGAGATTTCCGGGTAAGATGCCTTCCATCGAACGGTATTTGGCAACCGTGCGGCGGGCGATTTCGATCCCCTGCTCTTTGAGCAATTGCTGGATCTCAGAGTCGCTCAGTGGATGATCCTCGTCTTCGATTATCTGCTTAATCAGTGTGCGATGAGACAGGCTCCGATCAAAGAAGATCGCAAGCGGAACAATTTTCTTGTTTGGGAGCTGAACCGTCTTACTTGAAACCGCACGTGAGATCGTGGATTCATGCATATCGAGCATGGTCGCAATTTTCGCGCGCGTCAGAGGTTTCATTTCCAAATCGCCTTGCAGGATGTAATCTTTTTGGAGGACAACCAGCTTCTCAAGCAGGAGTTTTAATGCATTTGAACGCTGCTGGAGGCATTTGATCAGAAGATTTGCTTTTTCAATATCGCTGCGCCACTCCTCGGTTTTGTTCGGCTCCATTTGTTTGAGAGAGGATTTGAACAGTGGGTTTACTCGCAGCGTACCTCGGATCGGAAGGATGATTTCAACAACCAAAGGATTGGCAGGGTTTTCATTGTGATGATAGATGAGGATGTCGGGCTGGTGAAAGACCTCCGAATCGTTGTTGTTGGGACTGCGTACGTCGCCCCAGTGTGCACGCGCTGGAAACGGGTTGAGGTTTTCGCTGATGAAAGCCGCGACTTTTTTGATCTGCTGCGAGCTTGTCATCAGCGCGTGGGCGATTTCCGAGTAGTGATGCTGGCTCATCTGGTGAAGATATTTCGACACGACTTCCCGCGTATAGGCTGGCACATTCATGATTTCTGAAAGGACTTCAACCTGTGCCAGCATGGCTTCGATTGGGTTGGCTGAACAGACACCTACCGGGTCGTAGCGTTTGAGCTTTTCGATCAGGGCTGTGATCTCTGAAGGCAAACGATGATGGTAGCGGGCGACCTCGAGGGCAGTGGTTGTGAGGAAGCCGTCCTCGTCGAGATGGGTGAGGATATAAGCTGCCACCACCCGGTCCTCAGTGGGCAGGTCAGCCGCTGCCTGGCGCAGGACGTAACTGGGGAGATCAACCGACTCTGAAACGAAAGGTTCTTCAGGTACTTCGCCGGTGCTGGAGGCTGAGCCAGTGTAAAAATCTTCGCGTGGGGAAATGAAAACGATTGGGTCCTGCGACTCCGAAGAGGCTGGCTGACTGCAGATCGGGCATGGTCCCCGCGGGGGAAGGGGGCGCTGGCACATTGGGCAAGTGCGCTCCTCCATCAACTCAAGTGCGGGGTTCGAAGCAAGCTCCGAGTCGATCTTTTGCTGGAGTTCGCCCAGAGTCAGACCAAGCAGGGTCATTGTCTGAGCCAGGTGTGCCGACATGGAGGTGGTGGTCTGTTGACTTGGGAGTATCAGCATAATTTACCTTCTGCATAACAGATTAAATCTGTCAGTTTGTTTGTGCAAGAAGTATACCAGAGGTTCCAACAGTGTGCTTGCCTGACTTTTTTACGCGTGGAGTGATCAGCACAAGAAGAGTAGCCCTTTTATGGGCGGGTGGCTTATAATCAAAGAAAAAAGGAGAAGGATTTCCAAAGGATATGATCAAACCTTCAAAAACTGTAGCAAATCTCAAACCATACTTTTTTGCTGGCTTGAAAGGCAAATTGGCAGACCTGGCTGAACGAGGGGTGGATGTGATCCGGTTGGATATGGGTTCGCCTGATCTACCACCTGCAGATTTTATTATTGACAAGCTGGTTGAATCAGCTCGGAATCCTAAAAAGCACGGCTACTCACCAGCCGGCGGCACACCGGAGTTTCTCAAAGCAGTCAGCACCTACTACAAACGGCGTTTCAATGTTGATATCAATCCTGCCACTGAGGCATTGGGTTTGATCGGATCCAAAGAGGGCTTGTTCAATCTAAACCACACCTTGCTCGACCCCGGTGATATGGTGCTCTTGCCAGACCCATACTACCCTGTCTACCTGGCTGGTGCCGAGCTGACTGGCGCACGTTATCACTTTATGCCCTTGCTGAAGAAAAACAACTTCTTACCGGATTTTGATGCCATCCCTGAGGACGTTGCCAGAGAAGCGAAGATCATGTGGCTCAATTATCCGAACAATCCAACTGGTGCTACAGCAGACTTGAGCTTTTATGCCAAAGCAGTCGCCTATGCTCGCAAATATGACATCCTTATTGCCCATGATGCCCCTTATTGTGACCTGGCATTTGGGGACTACATTCCTCCCAGTATTTTAGAGGTGGAAGGCGCGAAGGAAGTGGCAGTGGAATTCAACTCCCTCTCAAAAACGTACAATATGGCTGGTTGGCGCATTGGCATGGCGGTCGGTAATGCTGAGATCATCCGTTTGCTGGCGAATTACAAGAGCCAGATCGATTCTTCGATCTTTGCCCCGATCCAGGATGCAGCCGTGGTTGCCCTGACGTCAGACCAAACCTGGCTGCAAAATCGCAACAAGATCTATGAAGCCCGTCGTGATGTGGTCTATCAGGGCTTGGTCGATGCTGGCTTCGAAGTGGATCTGCCGGAAGCTGCTCTGTACCTCTGGGCGAAGTTGCCCAAAGGCTTTTCTGACCCGGTGAATTTCTGCGCCGATCTGCTGGAGGATACTGGCGTGAGCATCACGCCAGGCGTGATCTATGGTCCCAGCGGCGCTGACTACATCCGAATTTCAATTGTGATCCCCACTGACCAGATCGCGGAAGCCATGCGGAGAATTAAGGATTGGGTTGAAAAACAACGATAAAGAAACCACGAACGAACAAATCATGACTGAGTCTGCAGCTGAACCAACGCTGATGGTGGGGGTTCACCTTCGCTCAGAAGTGGATCCCAGGTTTACCCTTGAAGATTCCCTGCAGGAACTGGCATTGCTGGCGGAAACAGCAGGCCTTGAAACAGTAGGCGAGGTCACTCAAAATCTGTCAGCCCCCAATTCACGCACATACGTCGGGAAAGGAAAGCTTGACGAGATCAAGCTGCTGGCTGACGAGTTGGACGCGAAGATCATCTTATTTGATGACGAACTATCGCCTCGCCATCAGCGTGAGCTTGAAAAGGAATTGGGCGATAGCAAGAGAGTCATTGACCGGACAGCCTTGATCCTGGACATCTTTGCGCAGCACGCCAACACCCGGGAAGGCATGCTGCAGGTGGAGCTGGCGCAATATCGCTACCGCTTGCCGCGTCTGACAGGCGCCTGGACACACCTTACCAGGCAAACTGGTGGGGCATCGGGCAGGTCAGGTGCAGTGGGAGGTGTGGGCTTGCGCGGACCTGGTGAGACCCAGTTGGAAGTGGATCGGCGTGAGATCAAAAAGAAGATCGTCAAACTCGAAGATGAACTGGATAAGGTCCGCGAGCACCGCAACCGGCATCGCCAACAGCGAAGAAAATCCAACATACCGGTAGTAGCGCTGGTAGGTTATACCAATGCTGGCAAGTCAACCCTGCTTAATAAATTGACAAATGCGGATATTTACGTTGCTGATCAGCTGTTTGCCACGCTTGACCCAACCACCAGGCAGCTCGAATTGCCTTCTGGTGAGACCGTCTTGCTAACGGACACGGTGGGTTTCATCCAGAAACTGCCCACCGACCTGGTGGCAGCCTTTCGGGCAACCCTGGAAGAAATTGTGGAAGCGGATCTGTTAATCCATTTAGTCGACGCTTCCCACAAGAACGCCCAGTCGCAGAGACTGACCGTGCTGGAAACGCTGGAAGAGATTGGCGCAACCGATATCCCAATCCTGACGGTTTACAACAAAATTGACCTTTTGAATCCTGCAGAGATTGAGGATTTACACAAAATTGCAGAGCCGAACTCGGTCTTCATCAGCGCGTTAACCGGGGAGGGTCTAAGCGAATTGGCTGAAGCTATCGCTGTCGGCACCTATCAGACCTTTGTGCATGTGAAGGTCAAGCTGCCTTATTCTGAAGGCAGGCTGGTTTCATTGATGCACGAAAAAGGGCATGTCAGGGATATGCAACACCTGGAAGATGGCATCCTGATCGACGGAATGCTCCCCAGGCAGTTACTCGCGTCTTTTGAAGCCTACCGGATATAAAAAAAGGCCAGGTGACCCTGGCCTGAGCGTTGCGGGAAATCAGTACTTAGTCGGTATCAGTTGTGAGAACTTCTCTACCCTGATAGAAACCGCACTTTGGGCAGACACGATGGGGCAGGCGAGGCTCACCGCAATTTGGGCAGGCAACAATGTTGCGAGCTTTAAGAGCGTCATGCGAGCGACGGCGGTCCCGGCGACCGGAAGAGAGTTTTCTTTTAGGTAATGGGGTCATCTTTAACTCCTCACTGAATAAACAATTACATTAACCTTTTTATTCTACTCACGAAAGCTGGATTGGTCAAGGTCGAAATTTGGTTTTGTTTGGTTTTGTTGATAGTCACTGAAAATGTCCTCTCTCGCTGTGAGAGTCAATTGTAATCAAAAAGGGGATTATTTATTTGCTGGAAGAATCTCGGAGGAACCAAGGTAAAATCCAAGCATGGACAAGAAAATTATTCTGGTAAGAGGCGGCGGTGACCTGGCAAGCGGTGTGGCTGTCTGCCTGCACGAAGCCGGTTATAGCGTGGTTATCACAGAATTGGCGCAGCCTCTGGTGGTCCGGCGCAAAGTCTCATTCGCCGAGGCGGTTTATGAGGGAAGCTGCAGCGTGGAAGGGATCACGGGGAGAAAGGCAGATAGTGTTACGCAGGCCCTGGATTTCCTTGCAGCTGGAGAGATTGCGGTTCTGGTGGACCCGGATTGTGAATGCCTTGAGAGTCTTGCGCCGATCGTGATCGTGGATGGGCGGATGCTCAAACGTGAAGTAGCCAATGAATTCGGCGAGAAGTGGCGGGTAATTGGCCTGGGACCGGGCTTTGCGGCTGGTGTCAATTGCTGGGTTGCGATTGAAACTAATCGGGGACCGAATCTGGGTAAGATTTTCCACGAAGGCAGCCCGGATCCGGATACAGGACTGCCCGCGATCGTGATGGGGTTCAGCCGCGAAAGGGTCATATACGCCCACCGGGAAGGTCACTTCAAGGCTTTCGTTGACATTGGTGACAGGGTCGATGCTGGGCAAATCATAGCCGAAATTGAGGGTGAGCCCATAAACAGTCAGATCAAAGGAGTTGTTCGCGGGATATTACGGAATGAATTAATGGTTCAGCCAGGTTTCAAAGTGGGAGATGTTGATCCAACCGGTGAGAGGGCGGTTTGTTTCACCGTTTCAGATAAGGCGCGGAGAATTGGCGCGGCTGTGGTGGAAACCTTAAAGGAAATAGATACAGGGGTATAGCCTTGAAAATTATTGACGCACTGCGCGTGGCAAACCACGAAGCGGTTGCAATAGTCGGAGCAGGGGGCAAGACGAGCCTGATGTTCGCACTGGTTGAAGCAGCGCCGAAACCGGTTTGTCTGACTACAACCACGAAATTGGCGCGCGAGGAATGCCAGGGCGACTTCAATCACAGCTTGTTTTCCGAGTTTGAAGTTGATCCCGCTGCTTCCCTTGATGGGGCGAAAATCAATCTTGTTACAAACCCACTGGATAGCAGCGGTCAGAAGTGGATGGGATTATCCCACAGTCAGGCTGAGCAATTGATCGTCTATTGTAAGAGTTCGAATATTCTTTGCTTGATCGAAGCGGATGGTGCCCGCCATTTGTCGCTGAAAGCGCCAGCAGCATGGGAACCGGTGATCCCTGACCAGGTTGATTTGGTGATTGTTGTTGTAGGATTGAGCGTGATCGGAAAGCCTCTGAATGCAGAAACAGTTTTCCGACCGGAGCTTTTCAGCAATCTAACCGGATTACCTATCGGAGCTCCCATCCAGCTGGATCATATTGTCAGCATGCTCAATCACCCTCAAGGGGGATTGCAGGGCATCCCTCAAAAAAGCAGAGCGGCCGTCGTGTTCAATCAGGCGGACGCTTATTCCTTAAAACCTGACGAGTTGAATTTGGTTCAGAGGACACTTCGTGACCATTATTCCACCGCAATCCTCACCAGACTTCAAATAGATTCGCAACGTTGCGAAGTGATTCTGGATAGTAGATAACCGGTCGGGCAAATTTGGAAGGGGGTTTTTCGTAGACCGGGTTCCGCTTCTGAACCCGGCTTCATGACTGACGGTCACCTCCCGTGCGCGGCGATCTGCCTTTAATCTTGTTATCGCGAGCCTCTTTTGCGCGGCGATCTGCCTTTTTCGACATGGAAAATGTTTATTTTGAGGACGATGCTGGAGTGAGCCCGCAATGGTTGGCTGTGAGAGTAAGGGTGCAGGGCGGTCTCATTCCGGCCTTGGGGATCCTTTCCTTGGTAGGCGAGTTCCGCTTCTGAACCCGGCTTCATGACTGACGATCAGTCTTTTCGTAGGTTGGAATGAGGGAGTTTTTCCCTCACTCCAACATTTGCTGTTTTCATAAGGATACGGCGGAGTGGTGAACCCTGGCAATTGCGCTGCCAGGGCAGGAGAGCACCATTCCGCCCTTGTATATTAAGACTCAGAAAGACGTGATAATTGAATGACATCGATCAGGAAGGTGAGGGTGAATCCGGTTTCGCCCTCGTAGGGTGGGGTTGGCGTCACAGTATCTTGCCCTGTCTTAACATCAAATTAGCCAACCCACCAAAAACAGCATTTTTCTTTAAGTGCAGCGGTGGGTAGGCTATAAACGGCAGCGCTCCTGCATATGTTTTGTGACGCCAACCCACCCTACCTGCTTCGCTCTTGACCGTGCCGCTGACCAAATTAATACGGTATCTACCAACCAACTGCAAAAAATTTTATAGTTGTTGAGCAATCAGGTAAATAACACGCTTACAACACTTACAAGCCTATTTTTTGAGTATTCCGTTCCTTCCGATTACAATTCAAAAGAATTATCGAATTGATAGAGGTATAAATGCTCAGCGTAATTCCCCTCGCAGATGCTTTGAGTCTTGTTCTGGAAAGATTTGGCAGCAAAACCGGACGCGTTGAATACGTCAGTTTACAGGAAGCACTTGACCGTTATTTGGGAGCGGATGTCATTGCCCAGGAGGACGTGCCAGCCTTTGACCGCTCGACGGTAGATGGTTTCGCAGTCAGAAGCGCGGATTTACACGGCTGCTCGGACTCAATCCCGGCAATTTTACAAAAAACCGGGGAGTCCCTCATGGGTCACTCTTACGACATCCCGATCACACCTGGCACCTGCGTTTACGTCCCAACCGGCGGCGCAGTGCCCCCGGACGCGGATGCGATGGTCATGCTGGAATACACGGAAGATTTGGGGGGCGATCAGTTCGCTTTCTATAAGCCTGTGGCGCCAGGGGCGAACCTGATTTTGCGCGGTGAAGACCTCAGGCAGGGTGAGGCAATCCTCAAATCTGGTGAGAAAATCGGAGTGGCGGATATTGGCCCTTTGGCGGCACTCGGAAAGACCGAAGTGCCAGTTTTTTCCCAACCCGTCGTGGGTATCATCTCCACTGGCGACGAACTCGTCGCGCCAGGCGAAAGCCTGAAACCTGGGCAGATCCGGGATGTCAATTCTGACATGCTGAGGGCAGCTGTTGAGCAGCAGAACGGAATTCCGATCAGCAAAGGCATTGTGGAAGATAAATTCGATGCTCTAAAGGATGCCTGTAAAGGCTTGATCCCGGAGGTGGATGTACTGTTGGTGTCGGGCGGTACGTCTGTGGGAGAAAAAGACAACATGCCCCGGATTGTGGCGGAACTGGGCGAAATTTTGGTTCACGGTCTGGCTGTGAAACCCGGCAAACCCACCATTATTGGTCAAATCGAAGGCAAGGCTGTGTTTGGCTTACCGGGAAATCCAGTGGCAGCTTTTTTCATTTTTGATTACCTGGTAAAGCCCCTCCTGCTAGGTCTGCAGGGAGGTAAGGTGGAAACCGAGCAGACGGAAGCGAGGCTTACCCGGGCGGTGTCATCCAATCACGGCAGGGAAGAGTTCGTTCTGGTGCGCTTGGAGGGAACCGAAGCAGAACCCGTCCCGAGCAAATCGGGGTTGATCAGCACGGTATCACGTGCCAATGCTTATTTCATCATTCCCCGGGACCAGGAAGGTCTGCCGAAAGGTGCCCTGGTCCGGGTAACACGATTGTGAGGTCTCATGGCATTTACCTACTTATCCAACTATCCCCTCGAAGAAGCCCGCGAGATTTTTCTGAAAGCTCTGGATCAGGCGGGCTTGAAGCCGCGAGTGGAACGCGTTCCAACGAGCGAAGCGAATAGGCGCATCACGGCTGAAGCCGTCTATGCCCGCATCTGCGCCCCACACTATAACGCCTGCGCTATGGATGGCATCGCGCTTGAAGCCAGCCTGACCTATGGCGCCAGCGAAACCCGACCGGTGACGCTGCCAGAGAACTCTTTTAAGTGGGTGAACACCGGTGATCCACTGCCGGAGGACTGTGACTGCGTGGTGATGGTCGAAGATGTGATTGAAACCGACCAGGGAATTCAACTTTTCGGTGCTGCCACACCCTGGCAGCACGTCCGCCAGATCGGTGAAGATATTGCCGCTGGTGATATGGTGGTGCCCAGTTTCACGGAGCTCAGCCCCTCAGCGCTCGGTGCGCTCCTGGCTGCGGGTGTGCTGGAAGTTACGGTTATTCGCCGACCCGTCGTGGGGATTATCCCCACTGGCAATGAGCTTGTCGCTCCCAGCTCCAACCCCAAACCTGGAGATATCATCGAGTTCAATTCGACCATTTTCTCGGGCATGATGCATGATTGGGGCTACGAGGCAAAGGTCTACCCGGTTGCTAGTGACAAGCCTGAAGTGATCATCAACCGGCTAAAATCCGCGATTGCGGAATGCGACCTGGTGCTGCTCAATGCTGGGTCTTCGGCTGGGCAGAAGGATTTTTCAATTGAAGCGATCCAAACCGTTGGTTCGGTAGTGCTGCATGGGGTTGCGATCAAGCCAGGGAAGCCGACCATTCTTGGGATGACCCGGAAAGATGAGCAGGTCATTCCCCTGATCGGTTTACCAGGTTATCCGGTGTCCGGAATCCTGGTGCTTGAGCAGTTGATCAAACCCGTGCTGGCATTGATGAGTGGGCGCCAGGTTGAAGCTCCAGAATTTGTGGAGGCGACTGTCTCGCGCCGATTGGTTTCCTCGTTGAAGTATCTTGAGTTCATTCGTGCCCGGCTTGGAAAAGTTGGGGGCAGGATTGTGGCTGTGCCGCTCAATCGCGGAGCAGGAGTCGTCAGTTCGTTTGTGAAAGCGGATGGGATCATTCACGTTCCCCAAAACGTGGAAGGTTACGAAGCCGGTGAGAAGGTGAGAGTAGAGTTGCTGCGTCCGATGAAGGAAATCGAACAGACACTGGTTATCACCGGCAGCCACGACCCGTTGATTGACGAGGTTATCGACATCATGCGCCGAACCTGGCCCGACAGTTTTGTCGCTTCTTCGCATGTTGGCAGCTTGGGTGGGATCATGGCGGTCAAACGCGGCGAAGCCCACCTGGGGGGCGTGCACCTGTTGGATGAAGCAAGCGGCGAGTACAACCGGGAATACATCCGCAAGTATATTCCTGAAGGGGGTGTGCAGTTGGAGCGCTGTGTGCGGCGCAGCCAGGGACTGATGGTAGTCAAGGGCAATCCGCTCGGAATCGAGGGAATTGAGGATTTACCCAGATTGCGCTATGTAAACCGCCAGAAGGGCAGCGGCACACGCATCCTGTTGGATTACCTCCTGAAGCAGGCTGGTCTGAAGAGCGAGGGGATAAAAGGCTACGAAAGAGAAGAGATCACCCACACAGCCGTAGCGGCGGCAGTCGCCGCTGGTACAGCGGACGCAGGCATGGGCATCCTGGCAGCTGCCAGGATCTACGATCTGGATTTCATCCCCATCTGCGAGGAAGAATATGACTTTCTAATTGCCGCGGAAAGCCAGGATCATCCACAATTCCAAAGGTTCATGCAGATCCTGCAAAGCGAAGAACTGGCTCGGCGTCTGGAAGCGATGGGCGGCTACAAGCTGGACCGTCCAGGTGAGCCGATTGAACTTTGATGCATAAAAGAAAGGTGAAAATGACAGAAGCAATCCGTGTTGCGGTACTCGTTTCAAGCGATAAAAGTGCGAAGGGAGAGCGTGAAGACCTAAGCGGACCCGCGATAGTCTCTAAACTCCATGGCCTGGCAGAAGTCGCGGCTCAGGAGATCGTGCCCGATGAAAAAGAACTTATCATCGAAAAATTAATTACTTATGCGGATGAATTAAAGGTGGATATCGTCTTTACCAGTGGTGGGACGGGGCTGGCGCCGAGGGACGTGACGCCTGAAGCGACCCTTGAAGTGTGCGACCGACTGGTGCCCGGGATCACAGATGCGATGCGGCTTCGAAGCATGGAAATGACGGATCGGGCGATGCTCTCGCGAGCTGTTGCTGGCATCCGCGGCAGGACGTTGATCATAAATCTTCCTGGAAGCCCCAAAGCCGTCAGAGAATGCCTGGATGTGTTCCTGCCAGTCATGGACCATGCGGTCGAGACTTTGCGCGGTGAGGCGGTTGAATGTGCCCATTAAATTGCGTATTCTCCTAATACTCAATTATTGAGGTAAAATAATTCCGCACTGTCCTCAAAAGGTGGGTCAGATGCAAAACAGGAGGAAACTCCAGGAAAATCCTCTTATGGGAGAAGATATGAAACGTTTTGCTTTGCTTTTTGTTTGTGTGGGTTTGTTGTTCACTGCTGCGGCTTGTAAGCAGGAACCAGTGAACAAGGTAGTCCAGATGTCCACCACCACATCCGTAAATGACTCAGGTCTGATGGCTTACTTGCAGCCAGTGTTCGAAAAGGATACCGGGTACACGCTTGAGATTACCTCCGCTGGCACGGGTGCCGCAATTGAGAAGGGGCGGACGGGAGATGCGGATATCCTCCTGGTGCACTCCAAATCCCAGGAAGAGGCTTTTATTGGCGAAGGTTTCGGCGAAACCCGTATCCCCTTTATGTACAACTTTTTTGTGATCGTTGGACCCGCAGATGATCCAGCGGGTGTGGCAGGCAAGGCAACTGCGGCGGAAGCTTTCCAGGCTATCGCTGATTCCGGTTCGATGTTCATTTCCCGCGGTGACGATAGCGGCACCCATACCAAGGAAAAAGCCATCTGGGCTTCAATCAATGTTGACCCTGTTGGGCAGCCTTGGTATGAAAGCACCGGCTCCGGCATGGGCGCAACCTTAACCGTGGCGGATGAGAAACAGGCTTACACCATCTCCGACAAAGCCACGTTCCTTGCTCACGACAACTCGCTTGCACTCTTGCTCGAAGAGACCGATGATATGAAGAACACTTACTCGGTCATCGCCATTTCCCCCAAACGCTTTGCGGATACCAACGCCGCCGGCGCGCAAGCTTTCATCGACTGGCTGAAGACTGACACAGCCCGCAAGATGATCGCTGAATTTGGTGTGGCTGAGTACGGTGAACCACTGTTCTTCAACTTGAATTAAAAATAAAGCACAACGCGCTTGATCAAGCAGGTACTTGAATTACTGTTCGGGGTAGATCCAGAGTTACGCCAAATCATTGGCGTAACTCTGCGTATGTCTGTGATGAGCACGCTGATCTCCGCGTTGATCGGCATTCCTTGGGGGGTGGCGATGGGTGCAAATCAGTTCAAGGGGAAAGCGATAATCTCAAGAATTACCAACACTCTGATGGGGCTTCCGCCAGTGGTGGCGGGCTTGATCGTCTTTCTGATCTTATCCCGCAGCGGACCATTGGGAAAGCTGAGCTTGCTCTATTCTGTCTCGGCGATGGTGATCGCGCAAGTTGTGTTAATCTCTCCGATCATTGCGGGAATGACAGCCAACATTGTCAGCCTGCGTGCGCCTTCGATCAACGAAACCTGCGCAGGCATTGGAATATTCGGTTGGAAGCGCCTTTGGCTGACGATCAAGGAGTGCCGGATCCCATTCGTGACCACCGTACTGGCAGGTTTCGGGCGGTCCATCGCGGAAGTTGGGGCAGTGCAGATGGTTGGGGGTAACATCCAGTTTAAGACCCGGGTGATGACCACCGCGATCATGATGCAGACGAACATGGGGCACTTCGAAATGGCAGTCGCTTTGGGTGTGGTGCTGTTGATTATTTCATTCGTTATCAATAGCCTCGTGCATAGGATACAGGAGCAGACTCAGCGTGATCGTACTGCGTGATGTGGTCCAGCAATATGGGGGTAGGGTTGTGCTCGAAATCCCAGAGCTGCGTTTTGTGCCTGGCAGGCGCTATGGCCTGATTGGCGAAAACGGCAGCGGTAAAACAACCCTGATTCGCATGCTCGCCGGCACTTCCAGGCCTACCTCCGGCAGGATTGAGGGTCTTGAGGGAAAAAAGGTGGGGTACTTACCCCAGTCTCCCTATGCTTTTTCTTTCTCAGTGCTGGAAAACGTCGCGTTGGCGCTGGATGGTGGCAGGGATGCAAAAGAAATAGCGCGAAAAGCCTTGGTTGTGGTGGGGATGGAGAGCCTTATGGAAGCCAGGGGGGATCGACTCTCCGGCGGGGAGGCGCAGCGGATGGCTCTGGCCAGGGTGCTGATGCGATCGTATAACGTGCTGCTTTTGGATGAGCCGACTTCTTCCACAGACGTGCGCAGTATGGATCTTATCGAAAACACGCTGAGAGAATACGTGCAAAAAACGCAGTGCACCCTGATTTTTTCCACCCATGCACCCGCCCAGGCACTGAGGTTGGCCGATGAAGTCTTGTATCTCGAAAAGGGCAGATTGGTGGAGCAGGGTCCGGCGCAGGCATTGTTCCATTCACCGCAGGATGAGCGCACTAAAGCGTTTCTCAGGCATTGGAGCCTGAACTCCTGACCGTTTATTTTTGCACCTCCAAATTTACTGCATCAAGGGTAGAATCATTGCAGTTTCCATTAATCCCATTTACGGAGAAACCAAAAGATGACCCAACAAGCCCCCTCAAAAGCCGAAGCTCCGCTCAGGTTGTTCAAATCTGATTTCCTTGAGTGGTTCACCCACATCAGTCCAGTGGTGGTGCTGGTGGTGTTCTTGCCGATCATTGCTTTCTTTCTCTGGCGGTCTGCCAGGGCAAACCAGGGCATGGGTTGGTGGCATGTTTTGATCTCTTTTGTGATCGGGCTGGTGATCTGGCCTCTGGTGGAATACCTGCTGCACCGCTTTATTTTCCATTTTTCTCCCAAAAACCCTTCCGAAAGGATGAACCGCGTGCTGTTTTTGATGCATGGGGTTCATCATGCTCAGCCAAAGGAAAAGACAAGGTTGGTGATGCCGCCAGTGGTCAGCATTCCTCTTGCCGCGATTTTCTACGGCTTGTTCTTTGGAGTGGTGGGTAGTTTGTTTAAGCTGCCGAACTATGTTGATGGCATTTTCGCTGGTTTTCTGACAGGTTATGTGGTTTACGACATGACCCACTACGCGCTGCATCACTTCAGCTTCAAGGGCGCATACTTCATGAAACTGCGCCAGCACCACATGGCGCATCATTTCAAGAACCACAACCGGCGCTTTGGCGTTTCCACCTGGCTTTGGGACGACATCTTCCGGACGAACGAATAAGCTCCTCGTCATCGCGAGGCGGCAATCTGCCTTTAGATTGCATCAATTGGAGACCTGGCGGTCAGATGCCGTGCGCGGTCTGGAGACCGGCACGATCGATTTCGTCATCGCGAGCGAAGCGCGGCGATCTGCCTTTAGATTGCATTAATTGGAGACCTTCGGTCAGATGC
>DBRR01000005.1:252-6527 GCA_002306055.1 Anaerolineaceae bacterium UBA1363 | reverse complement strand
GTTCGAGATGTTACCGGGTGTACCAGTTTTCTTGCATAAGCATAAAAAATCGGAGCTGAGCCTGCGCTGGTTTTCCGATCCCTTGGTTCACTGCTGAAGCAATAATTGTAGAATCCGACGATTGACAAACAATATTAATCGCATTCTTAATGCCACTTGCATGATCCAGTAACCGCCTTATACACTTCTTTGATTGATCCCATCATGCCTTTATAATAATTGATATTGCCTGTTACTTAAATTATCCGCTTGAAAAGATGTGGATAACGAACATGCAAAATATCGCTCTCGGACCAACGCACCTGGTAA
Source organism: Anaerolineaceae bacterium UBA1363 (assembly GCA_002306055.1). GTDB lineage: Bacteria > Chloroflexota > Anaerolineae > Anaerolineales > Anaerolineaceae > Mesolinea. The sequence continues at coordinate 6,218 of DBRR01000005.1, read as the reverse complement.
GAAGCCTGGAAGAAATTACGTTTAACAAATTACATGACAATTTTGTCAAAAAATGAAAGGATGTGTTTTGATGAAAAAAGCAATTTGGAATAGTAAGGTTATTGCTGAAAGTTCGGATACCATTGTGGTTGAGGGGAACCATTATTTTCCTCCGGATTCAATTCATAAAGAATATTTCAAGGAAAGTGATATGCATTCAACTTGCCCATGGAAGGGCGAAGCAAGCTATTTTGACATTGTGGTTGATGGTAAAGAGAACCGAAATGCAGCCTGGTATTACCCTGAGCCAAAAGAGGCTGCAAAAAACATAACCGGTTATGTTGCGTTTTGGAATGGTGTCGTAGTTAGTGATTAATCTAACGCTGAAAGTTGATAAAGACGCTCTCATTGGTACAATGGGATCACAGGCTGGTCTCTCTAGCGCGAGGTTGTAACTCAGTCAATAAGTATCGGCGGCTTTGCGACCCTATCCGCTGAGCAAGCTTGCGCGGTATTACGGAATCACAAGCGCATCAGCTACCTCTTCAAGCACGGGATTCAAGGAGAGAATAATGAATAAGGCTTATCCCTATTGATGAATTTACTACAGGACGCCTATCAATACTTTTTACAGAACCAGTCTTTTTTCTGGCAGGCAACCCGCGAGCATTTAATTTTGAGCTTTTCGGCTCTTGGCATCAGTCTGCTGATTGCTTTACCGATCGGGATCTGGATCGCAAAGCATGAAAAATCGGCTCAGGTGGTGATAAATGTATTTAATGCTTTTCGCGTGATCCCGAGCCTGGCGATTCTTTTTCTCGCTTTGCCTTATCTGGGGCTGGGATTTGTACCATCGCTGGCAGCACTAACCGTCCTGGCATTTCCGCCGGTGTTGATCAACACGTATGCAGGCATTCGCGGGGTGGATGCCTTTGTCATCGAAGCCGCTTCGGGTATGGGGATGACCGAGAGCCAGGTTTTGGCCCAAATAGAAATCCCCCTGGCGATCCCAGCAATCGTTACCGGGATTCGCATCGCATCGGTCGAGGTGATCTCAAGTGCCACACTGGCTTCGTTTATCGGCGGGGGAGGCTTGGGGGATTTTATTACCCGTGGATTTGCTTTATTCAATGTGCCGATCATGCTGGTAGGCGCAGTGCCAGTCGCCTTGCTGGCCCTATCATCGGAACTTTTCTGGTCCTTGCTATTAAAACGGTACCCGTCAGCAGGGAATTAATTTATTACTCAAATTCAGCGGACACACTATGGAGGTGTTAATTGCAGAACAATAAGAAACGACAAATTTTGGTTTTCACCATACTGACGGCGGCATTGCTGTTATCGGCCTGTGCGCCTGCTCAACCTGGAAGCGTGGGAAGCGTGGCGGTAGGGTCCAAAGACTTTACCGAGCAGTTCATCGTAGCGGAAATGTATGCCCAGATACTGGAAAACGCAGGTTTCACCGTAGAGCGCAAGCTCAACTTGGGCGGGACACCTATCGCTCACCAGTCGATTGTAAATGGCAAGATAGACTTATACCCGGAATACACTTCCACTGGCTTGCTGACGGTATTAAAACTAAGCCCGATGCAGGACGCACAGGAGATTTATACAACGGTCAAGCAGGGCTATGAAGAGCAATACAATCTGACGTGGTTGACTCCTTCGCCCTTCAATGACACCCAGGCATTGGCGATGACCAAAGCAGTGGCAAGCCAATATGGCATCCAGACATACTCAGATCTTTCAAAGAAAGCGCCCGAATTAATATTGGGTGGGCCGGCAGAGTTCTTAGAGCGGGAAGACGGCATCAAGGGACTGCAAGAAGCCTATGGTGGATTTGAGTTCAAAGAAACCAAACAGCTCGGAACCGGCAGCCTGCGATACCAGGCTCTCCTGGATGGACAGGTGGATGTTGTGGTGGCATTCGGCACGGAAGGCGCAATCAAAGGCAATGATTTGCTTTTACTGGTGGATGACAAGGTGTTCTATCCTATATACAATGTTGCTCCGGTTGTGCGCATGGATGTACTGGAAAAGTACCCGCAGATCACCGAACTATTGAATGAATTGGCGCCTTTGCTTACTGATGATGTCATGTCGGGATTAAACTGGCAGGTTGATGGTCCTGAAAAGAAAGAACCAGCCGATGTCGCCAAAGCATTCCTGGTTGAAAATGGGCTGCTTAAATAAGCACTGGAATAACATATGGTAAACGCATTGACGGACGCACCTTCAGAAACAAATGAAAAGCGGGTGACTCAATCTGGTGAGATCGTGTTTGAAGGCGTATCGAAGTCATTTACAGCCGAATCGGTACCGGCCGTGGACGGGATCTCTTTCCGTGTAGCGGCCGGGGATTTGGTTGTCTTGCTTGGTCCATCTGGCTGCGGCAAGACAACCCTGTTGAAAATGGTCAACCGCCTCTATGAACCCAGCCAGGGGAAAATCTGGCTGGGAGGTCAGGAAATTCACACCCTGCCGATCAATGATCTGCGCCGTCAAATCGGGTATGTAATCCAGCAGGTGGGGCTCTTCCCACATATGACGATTGGAAAAAATATATCCGTAGTGCCGCGCCTGTTGGGATGGGATGAGGATCGCACCCAAGAGCGTGTGGAGATGCTTTTGGAATTGATTGGGCTGCCTACGTCTTACCTTAGCCGTTATCCGCGCCAGCTTTCCGGCGGGGAACAGCAGCGTGTAGGACTGGCGCGCGCATTGGCGGCTGACCCCGAAATTCTGTTGATGGATGAGCCATTCGCCGCGGTGGATGCGATGAATCGCGAACGGCTGCAGGGTGAGTTGCTTGGGCTTCACTGCAAGTTGAACAAAACCATTCTCTTTGTTACGCATGATGTGGAAGAAGCTTTTCGCCTGGCGGATAAGATAATTGTGATGCGTGCTGGAAAATTGGTGCAGTACGGTACGCCAATTGAGATCGTCACCCAACCTGCGAATGAATTCATAGAAGAGTTGGTGGACACAAAAAACATTCTGCGGCGATTAAGTCTGGTGAATGTCCACTCGGTGTTAAAGGCTAAAGAGAACTTGCCTGCGCAAACCTTCCCACCTAAACCTGAGGAGAAGGATAATCCAGTTTTACGTCCTGAAGACGATTTGCGCTCTGTCCTTTCCCTATTGTTGAGCAGCGGAAGCGACCCTTTAAAGGTGGTAAATTCTTCTGGCGAGATACTGGGAAGTGTGGGGTTTACTGACCTGCGTAATATGTTGTACAGCAACCAAACCACTGAAACGAATAAATGCAATGAGCTATTTGATTAATAATCTTGATCTGGTTGGGCGGCTATTTTTGCAGCATTTGCGGCTCACGCTCGTGGTATTGTTCTTTTCCTTAATTATTGGAATTCCTTTGGGTTTGGGATTGGCGCGAGTGAAATGGCTGCGCGGTCCGGTTTTAAGCTTGCTGGGGATTATCTATACCATTCCAAGTCTGTCCTTTTTTGTGTTGTTAATCCCAATATTTGGTCTGGGCACTACTCCGGCAATTATTGCCCTGACGGCTTATGCGCAACTGCTGCTGGTGAGAAACTGGTTGGTAGGGTTGACCACCATTGAACCCGCCATCCTGGAAGCGGCAAGGGGCATGGGGATGAACGGCTGGCAGAGATTCTGGCAGGTGGAATTTCCACTGGCGCTTCCGATGCTGCTGGCGGGAGTGCGCCTGGTTACACTTTCATCCATTGGAATTGGTACCATTGCGGCTTTTATCAATGCTGGTGGATTAGGGGTGCTGCTTTTTCAGGGGGTGATTACTGCCAATTACGACAAGATCCTGGCAGGTGCAATTGCGGTATCCATCTTGTCATTTTCTGCCAACTATGCCATTCGAATACTTGAAAGGCGAGCGGAGTTGGCCATTTATGGAAATAGCAAATGATTGTTATTGAAAGAGGAAAATAATTATGGAAAAGTTTGATGTGATCATAATCGGAGCCGGCCAGGCCGGGAATCCGCTCTCCAGTGCTTTCGCGGAAGCGGGAAAACGAACCGCTTTGATTGAGGAAAAATACGTTGGCGGCACCTGCATTAATTACGGCTGCACCCCTACAAAGACGATGATTGCCAGTGCCGAAGTGGCATACATGGCGCGCCGGTCTGAGGATTATGGGGTTCACCTTGAAGATGTGCGGGTAGATTTGAAACAAGTCCGGCAGCGAAAAGAGGCAGTGGTGACCAGTTTTCGCGGCGGCAGCAAGCAGCGCATTGTTGCAGCTGGTGTAAACCTGATTTATGGTAAAGCGATGTTTACCGGAAATAATTCGCTCGAAGTGACAACCCCAAAAGGTGAGACCATCACGCTAACTGCCGAAACAATCATTATCAACGCCGGGGGGAGACCAAGCCTACCGAATATTGCTGGATTACGCGAAGTTCCCTACCTGGATTCCACTTCCATCATGGAACTGGAGGATGTCCCCGAACACCTGGTTATTATTGGTGGGGGATACATTGCGCTTGAATTTGGACAGATGTTTCGCCGGTTCGGAAGTCAGGTTACCATTCTACAGTACTCGAGCCAGTTGCTGGACCGCGAAGATGAGGATGTGGCTGCTGAAATGCGAAAGATTTTGGAAGAAGATGGCATTGGGGTCTATCTTAATGCAAAAACTACCGTCGTGTCCCAGACAGGTGATCAAGGGATAACGCTTCAAGTTACCACGCCAGAAGGTGAAATTAAGATAAAGGGCAGTCACCTTCTGCTAGCCGCCGGAAGAATCCCAAACACGGATGGTTTGGGTTTGGATAAGACGGCTGTGCTGGTGGATGAAAGTGGATTTATTCAAGTGAATGATCGTTTGGAAACAAATGTCTCCGGAATCTATGCCGCCGGGGATATAAAAGGCGGACCAGCTTTCACCCATATCGCGTACGACGATTTTCGTATTCTTAAAGCCAATATTTTGGAGAATGGAAACCTCACCACAGAAGATCGGATGGTGCCCTATGCGCTGTTCACCGATCCCCAATTGGGGCGGGTTGGCATGAGCGAAAACGAGGCACGCGCAAAGGGATTGGAAATTCTAGTAGCTAAAATGCCTATGAATTATGTAGCCAGGGCGATTGAGACCGAACATACACGTGGGTTTATCAAAGCTGTGGTGGATGTAACTTCAAAACAAATCCTTGGGGCGGCTGTATTGGGGATGGAAGGTGGAGAAGTTATGGCTATGCTGCAAATCGCCATGATGGGGAAATTGCCGTATACCGCGCTCCGCGATGGGATTTTTGCTCACCCAACCCTGGCTGAGGCGTTGAATAATTTATTTGCTTCCATACCCTGAATGGAAATGCGGATCAGCCGAAATTGAACAAAAAACACTCTGGAAAATCGCGGCTGATCTGTTTTAATGAACAAATGAAGGCGGATTGCCACGCGCCTAACGGCGCTCGCAAGGACGAAGCAAGAATTTAAATGAAAAGTCTCTTGGCAACGACCTACTCTCCTCGTAGGCTATGCTGAAGATACCAGTGGGGTGACAGATAAATGAAAAGATGAAGGCGGATTGCCACGCGCCTGACGGCGCTAATGACAGAAGGGCACGAAGGCCCACGTGGCTGTCATTGCGAACCTATTTTGTGACACGTAGTGTACTATTTCGTAAGCAATCTAAACTCCTGGCAGACCAAGATGTGCGTGTATACTGCATCTATCCCTTGATGGCAAACAATTTAGATTGCTTCGTTCCTCGCAAGGACAGATTAGAAGGTGTTCGCAATGACTGAACCAGTAGCAGATTTTCATCTGTCATTGCAAACCTATTTTGTGACACGTAGTGTNNTAAACTCCTGGCAGACCAATACGTTTAAGGTAACAGGACAACGGTCAACATTCACGATGTGCGTGTGTACTGCATCTATCACTTGATGGCAAACAGTTTAGATTGCTTCGTTCCTCGCAAGGACAAAAGGCCACGAAGGCCTACGTGGTTGTCATTGCGAACCTATTTTGTGACACGTAGTGT
>DBRR01000005.1:0-225 GCA_002306055.1 Anaerolineaceae bacterium UBA1363 | reverse complement strand
GGTCAACATTCACGATGTGCGTGTTACCGTATCTATCCCCTGATGGCAAAGAGTTTAGATTGCTTCGTTCCTCGCAAGGACAGATTAGAAGGTGTTCGCAATGACTGAACCAGTAACAGATTTTCATCTGTCATTGCGAACCTATTTTGTGAAGCAATCTAAACTCCTGGCAGACCAATACGTTTGAAGTAACAAGACAATGGTCAACATTCACGATGTGCGTGT